>DASZFK010000279.1:0-19828 GCA_035939855.1 Candidatus Angelobacter sp. | reverse complement strand
CATGGAAATGACCTCTCTCGCTGATTACAAACCAAATCTAAGAGGACTCTGGGGGAGGTAGGTTCAGAGTCCTTGATCCAGCACGCATTAATGTAGTGCAGAAACTGCTGTTTTCGTTACAAAATCGCCTTAATGCGTCATCCGGCTGCCGGTGATCGACTCCAGCACGCGGATCGGGGCCACCTCGGTTGTAACCAGGGCGTCGGTTGGGACGATGTAGGTCTGCTCCAAGGCATAGCGCCCCGAAAGAACGGCGTGGGGGACTCCATCGGTATAAACCAGCCAGGTGCAACCGGGAGGGAACACCAGTTCCTGCTTAAAAGAGTCCTGCTGGAAACTCGAGTTCTCCTTGAGCCAGTCATGAAGGTAGAGCATGAACTCATCATAGCGGGAGCGGTCGGCAACCGGCAGGCCGATCTTGCCGGCAATCCTGGCCATCTTGCGGGTCACCGCGCCACGAAAGGGCGGAGCGAGCTTGTGACTCCGGGCAAGTTTCGGTACCGAGGTATCGAAAGGCTCACCCACATTCCAGACGCGTCCGAGCAATGGATTGATGTTTACGAAGACCCGCAGAATGCGTCCGCCGTGAGTTGGGCGAGTGGGGAATGCGTCCACGTGCAAAAGATCGTTGCGCTTGTGCAAAGGCAGGTCACGTCCCTGCTCCTCAAGGGGACGGAAACTGGCAAAATCCAGCTTCAGTTTTCCTGAATACGGCGACAGAAACGCCGAGACAAAGCTGGTCACCTGCCGGGAAAAATTCCGCATCACCCCCTGGAGCCGCTCACGGTCGGGCGAATCGGGCGAGACTCCCTTCAGGATGTCGGCGCTTGGACGATAGGAAATATTCTTGTGAAAGCGCGAGCCGCTCTGCTTCTGGGAGAGCAAAAACTCCCGGGCGGCATCCGGAAAATCAAAAGGAACCCCCTCGAAAAACAACACCTTGCCTCGCTCCAACTGATCGCAATACCAGGCGCCGGATTGATTCGGATTGTCAGTGACGTGCAGCAAGGGCGAAGAGGGAGTATTCATCGTGTATTTATGATACGTGATTCGGCTGCATCAAGCGTAAGGATGAGCTTCTGTTTTTCAAATTACAAATCAGAAATTCTCCCCTCCCAGTCGTCCGCAACGATGTTCCGCCGGTGGCTCGATCCTTTGCGGCAAATCAGTCTCCGGCCCAAGCTCGCGCAGGAATTCAATGTGCAATACCGGATGCAGCTCGATGCAATTCTCGGCCACGCCGATTTGGTTGTGATAGATGTCAAAGAAGCCGACTCCCTGCACCTTTACCAACCATGCAGGTTTCAGGCGGCGAAAATGTGCCTGGGGAGCCGAAAGCCGGTTCATGAGTTCCTGACGCGTCTCAAGAAATTGCTGCACGTGCGACGAACTGCAGGCACCGGCACAATCACCCGAGGGAACTTCGGCAATGAGCGTCCGTTGCGGCTCGCCCGGATCAGCCAGCACCAGGTGATAATCGCGGTCGCCATGTGTTCCGGTCTCGGCCTTCCATCCGACCAGAATGGCTTCGACCGAGTAGACGCGCGTTTCCGCTTGCGCCCTCGAGTCATCAAGGACCCTGGGTGCTTCGAGGCCCACTAGATCTGGAATGGTGCTCGATCGCGGGTTCCAATCAATCTTGCGGCTCTCCGGGTCCGCGAGTGTCTTAATCAACCAGCGCTCAGTTCCGCAATGTTCGCCACAATTGATCTGCGGGTTGGAACGATGAAAATAACGGAACAGCACCAAGGCGAGGACCAGGCATATCAAAAGAACTCCGGCAAGAGGGGAAGTGGATCGTTTAGGCATAAAGATGGATTAGATAAACAACGTTCCAACGTAAGTCAAGATCATGTGTATTACTCTATTGCCATGGCCTCTTCCGACTCCCGCTCTCGCCGGCTGCTTCGCATCATCGCGTTCTTTAAATTCATCAAGGCAGCGTTGCTTATCGCTACGGGAATTGGCGCGCTCCACCTTGTAAACCGGGACATCTTTGAAGAGGCCACCGATCTGGTAGCCAGATTTCATCTCAATCCCGGCAACTACTTCGTCGCGCACGCGCTGGAACGAACGACCAGCATCACGCCCACGCGGCTGCATGAACTGGGAATCATAGCTTTTGTGTATTCGGCGCTCTTCTTGGCCGAAGGCATCGGTCTTTGGAGCTTAAAACGCTGGGGAGAGTGGATGGCAGTAGTGATCACCAGTTCTCTCCTGCCATTTGAGATCTATGAAGTCTGGCACAAGTTTGGTTTGCTCAAGCTCGTGGTGCTGGTGTTCAACGTCTTGGTCGTTTGGTATCTGATCATACGACTCAAACGCGAGAAACCCGGCTAGTTTTTAAAAGTGTCCCAGGGCCATTCCCTTCGGCTATGCTTGGATTTCGATGATTTCAATTTATGGAGGTAATTTAGATGAACTTTGCAAAAACCTGTTTGGCGGTCCTGATCGGAGTCGTGATCGGTGCATCTCTGATGGCGATGATTCGTCCCGTGCCAGTGAAAGCCCAAGAGCCAAGTAGAACCCAAGTCAGGGCCCAAGGCGGAGGCACTGTTTTCATCGATACCGTTAACCCCTCGAACGCAGGCCAACATGGAATTCAGGGATCGCGGGTTGTTGGGTTCTCTTGCATTCAGGCCACTACCAGCACCCCGCCGTGGTGTGCCATCGCCAGCCAGTGAAAAAATGTCCAAGAGCCGTCGTAATGGATGCAGGCGTTGTACCGGCAGCCAGCGAACCGGGTGCTAGAATGCGCTATGGCTGCCATTGAGCCCAACCGGTACAAACAACTGGATGTTGAATACCATCGGGCCACGGCCGCGCAGTACGACCATCACGTTACGCAGCGATTCCACTTCTATCATGTTTATTCTCTGCATCCCTGGGCGCGCAGCCTTGTTTCGAGATATTCCGAACCGCTGGTGCTCGACATCGGAACCGGCACCGGTGTTGTCGCCTGCACCATGGCTAAGTTCGGATGTCGAGTGTGGGCCATCGATCATTCTCCGGAAATGCTTGCCATAGCCACCGGACACGCAGCAGAGGCAGGCTTAAGCTCTCGCATCGAGTTCTTAACCGGAGATTCAGAAAAGTTGCCGTTTGACGATGCTTCTTTTGATGCCGTCGCGATTCAGGGCATGTTGCACCATCTGCCCACGATTGAGCCTACGCTGCGGGAAGCGGTACGCGTTTTACGCCCAGGCGGAGAACTCTATGTCTCGGAGCCCTGCATTGAGGGTACTCCAGTGAGCAAAATCATCAATCGCATATCGACCGGACTCCGGCGATTGCTCCATGCTAAAGCGGAGGCCCAGCCGGCTGAGCACGAGGCACCCATCGAAGGTTCCAGACTGGTCTCGCTGCTCCAGTCCATGGAGTTGGAAACGCAGATCGAATACCTGGCCAATTTCAACATCATCCGGTTTGCTCCGGAATTTCTGCGCATCTACCTGACGTTGCTTTGTTCAATACCGACACGCCGAAGCAGAGGCGACATTGTCTTCGTGATCGCAAAAAAAGTTTGATCGCGTTTTGGGAATGACATTTTTTTCGCTGCTCTCCGTCTTTCAACTGGATGATCTGCAGAGGAACTGTTTTGAATCCCGCCCTGCTCGTGAACTGAACGCTGTAGCGGCCCGGTTTCAGGGGGCCAGGACGAACGCACCATCAGGCTTGGGATTCGGAAATTGCCGTGAGAGCCTCGCCGACGAAATCTGCATCTCCATACCCTTGCAGCCCGCAAGGCTTCGAAGGAAGACAACTGCAAGCCCACGACATGTTCCATGCACCAACATGGCCGCCAAGGCCAGCAGAATTCGAGTTACGAAAGACCGGCGGTTCGATGGCATAAATGCCGCTCACGAAAAGCGGGGTGATCTCCCTCTGCAAATTAGACACCGTAGGCATCTGGGCGGCAATATTCGCGCAGCGTAGTAAATAACTAGATGCGGGCTGCTTGACTGCAATCCAGAATCCGCAATACTATCGCGATATTTCCATAACTAGCCGGGCTTGGATCGTGAACCTTCCTTCAAAGTCGACTTCTGCGCCGCATCATAAACGGATACAGTCTGGGCCTCCTCCTGCTTATCGGCCTCCTGCTGTACAGCGCAAGGCTCCAGCTGCGTACTCACCGAAGACCCTTCAAGGCCAATCTAAACAGATGATCCCGCCGGCCTATCGTCCGGTAACGACAGTTCCAGGCGTGGCTCCGCCTGCGTATCGGCCTCAGTTCCCAACCGCTGCGCAACGCCGCACCCTGCAGAATGGGGTGCAACCTGCTACTTCGCAACTGCAACGATCTGGTCCGCCGGTTTACCGTCCCAACAATGCCCTTCCTCTAAAACCAGGTTCTGCGCCTCTCACTCCTGGAGCAGTGCAACGGCGCAAAGCTCCGCCGGTGTATCGTCCTCAGTTCGCGGTCGCTGCGCAACGCCAAGCCATCCAAAGTGGAGCTTCGCTCCCCCAAAGATCTGCGCCGCCCGTTTATCGTCCCAGCAATGCTCTTCCTCCAAGGCCAGGTTCTGCGAGGCTTTCTTTTGGAGCAGTACAACCTTCTGGGGCAGTGCAGCGCGGCAGCTCTCGTCCTGTCTATCGCCCTGGCTCGTTGGCGCAACGGACTATTTCTCCGGTCGTGCAGCGCGCTATCGATTTCGAATATGAAATTGGCGACATAACCGTCTCCAGGGACGAGAACAGCAACAAACCACTGACCAAGGGTGATGTTATTTGGCACGACGATGGCTTTAACGTTACCGTCGATGAACTGAAAGGTAAGTTCGATCTTGAGATTATCGTCAAGGAAATCGATGATCGCCTGCTTGGCAGCCGCAGCCAAGCTGGCAAGGTGCTGCGTGCCGTCGAGAACGTAGTGGAGAGTCTGTATCAGAAGGTAAAGAAAACGAACGGGAAGGAGTTTCCCGCCACCGAGATCAATTCCAAGGCCGATCCAACCATCCGTTTAGAGGCTTCGGTTTTATTTGGAGGCAAACTTCAAGCCACCGCTGGTTTGTCTCTTTCCGCGCTGCACGCCATTCGTTCTGGAAAAACCTGGGACGAGATTAACCAGGAGGATACCAATGCAAAAAGGCTGGACGAGGTAAGCGACAGGCAACAGATGTTTGGAGAGACAGCGCCGGGAAGCAATATCGATCTTTTGAACGTGGTCAACAGTAAGATGAGCGCTCTTGCCGGCCAACTCGGCCTGACGGGCAAGAATTTGAATCACCTCAAGACCATCATCAGCCTCCTTCTCGAGATTCCTATCAATGCGCGTATGGCAAAGGACGTCGATTACCCCAAGGCATTGGCGGGTCCACTCTTGGCCCGAACCGATTTTGCCACCATCATGGGTTTGCTTCCCGAGGATCAGCAGGATGCGATCTCCGATAATCTAGATGAATGGGTTGATGGACTGGTCCAGATGATTGCGGCGGTAACCAAGCAGAAGGTATCGCCCGACGATGCTGTAATTCCGCAGGGTGTGCTGGCGAAAAAAGCCCCCGCCTACGATCTCACACTCAAAAAATGGTTCCGGAACATCGGTAAGGCCAAAGGGTCGAGAGTCGACAAATTAACCGCCAAGAACTATGACGGCGATGAGGAACAAAAGAAATGGCTCGAATCGCTGGGAGGTTTTGGCAGAAAGATGGATCCCGGAGGGAACTCGGGCATTGGCTTTGATAGCCGCCTCGCCCTTCTCAACCTAGGCCTCCTCTCGACCGCGTATCTGGCTCAAAACTATATTCCAGAGGGCGCTTCGAATGCTCTTACCAGTGTGGGCGTCCTCAACAGCGTGGATGTTCTCAGCAGCGTCAGACGCACCGAGGAACGGAATCGTCCCATCTTCGAATTTCGGACTCTGGCCGAGTATTTGCCCTACGAAGCCCTGCAACAAGCCGGGCTGGAGCTCTGGGATCTGGTCGACCGTGCACACGGAAGGAGCCAATCCACCTTCTCGGTCTCTACTGTGGAGCGAGCTTGGAACTGGACAGCTTCCTGGCTTTGATCGCTCCATCCAGATAGCTTTAGAGTCAGCGATCTTAGGTCGAAGATTCTATTCATATCACCGTGGAACAGGGTTATACTCGTTTCTTCCCCCCCAACAATCTGGAGGTTGGTTTATGAACCAACAAGCCGGTCCTCAAGAATCCCTCGTACTTTCCTACCTCAGCCTTCGAAAAGCTGTTGGGATGATTGGAGTGATGCTACCTTTCGTGCTGGCTTTCGGAAATATGATCCTGAAAGATCCCGGAATAAAATGCTCGATCAGCCTTTACTACTACACCAAAATGGGAAATGTGTTTGTAGGCAGCCTGTGTGCTATCGGAGTTTTCATGTTATCCACGAGGGGATATGACCGGAGAGACAGAATTGCCGGCTATCTTGCCTGCATCTTCGCGGTAGGCGTGGCGCTTTTTCCCACCAGCCCTGAGTGCGTCCCAACCGCAAAACTCACAGGCATTGGTATTGTGCACTTAAGCTCTGCAACGCTGCTCTTTCTCACGCTGGCTTTCTTCTGCTTCGCACTCTTTACCCAGAGCGACAGGAAAGTTCCCACACGCCGGAAACTGCAAAGAAACCGGGTCTATCGCATCTCCGGATTCATTATTCTCGCTTGTATCTCGCTCATCGCTGTCGTCAGTTTGCCAGGCATCAACACGGCTGTTGAGCAGCTTAAGCCAGTATTTTGGCTTGAATCCCTGGCGGTGGTCACTTTCGGTGTGGCGTGGCTTACCAAGGGCGAAATGATTCTGAAAGACGAGGAATCCGCGAAACCAACTGAAGCCGCAGTTGCCGGATCTGGTCAACGTTAATGTTAGCCCGTTATGCAGGCGAGAGGATTCTGTTCTCATCCTGATGCAGGCAGTTCCATTCTCGCTGAGAGTTCATAACGTGATCGTGTCAAGAATAACTTAGTAGTATCCTTATGGCAGGCTTGACAGTCCAATTGAACGACCTGCCCCACTCGTCCGAATCGGACAGCTCCATTTGCTGCATACGCGACTTGCGTCTTAATCTCTGTGTCTGTTGAACGCTGTTTCAAACATGCTGTGGTTGATACAATGAGCAGCTTTCCTACCCCAAAATTGAAACGATTTTCATCGTCAACGCACTAGTAAAGTGGAGTGTGCCCAAAAATAAGTTCGCGGTTAGAAAGGATTTCTCCATGAATGGCCGGGACATTATCAATGTTGTTTGGCTTGTGATTGTGGGGATCGTCGTTCTTTGTCTCGTGCGGGTGATTATCGTAGCGCTTCGAGAGTCGACTGGGGATTTTTCAGCGCGCCTCAAATTTCTGAGAGCGATTGACTTTATGTTGAAGATTGTCAGACCAAAACGTCCATCGACAACTCTCGCGTCCCGGAACGCCAAAGGTGGGCCGCCGCCATTTTCGCATCACTGGCTCGCGGTTCTGGTTGCATTCGCAGGCCTGCTCATCATCGCGACGCCTGTATGTTGGTGGATGAGCAAACCACCTTTATGGCGAGCACTACTTACCAGCGAATTCAACAAGTTCCTTACCATGGCTGCGCATGACCCGAACAGGCCTTGGCAGCCTCCAAGCGGCAGGGCCACTCTCGATCAGATAACCACCGTGGTTGACACTCTTAGCGACAAACTTAGGAAGAATCCTTATCAGACCAAAGAATTTTGGGTGCTCGACCATTATTGGCAATACTGGAACACCCAAAAACTGGATGAATATCTGCTGGCCAACAAAATGTTTGTGGCCAACGGCGGCAAGATTCACCGCATGTTCCTTCTTACAAACGAGGAGCTTCAGAATCCTGAAGTTCGAAATGTGTTGCAGGAGCAATGCAGTATCGGACGGCTTGCATCCGGTCAAACCGGAAACGGCTTCGAACTGTGGCGCGCTGACCCGAAAGTGATAAGTGGCCGGGAAGAATACGAAGGTTTAACCAGGGCTTTCCAGCAGCTTCCCGATACAAACAAAGCCTTCCATGACTTCGATATCATCCAGTTTAGCGATGCCCTTTATTATTCCTCCGATTTCTCGCCAGACTACCGTGTCATGGGCCGGTCCATTTTGATCTTCAATCCAGAACTGGTAAGCAAGATTGATCTGAGACCTCTGTTTAAGAAATCCATCGCTGAACCAATCTCCTGTGACCAACCTTTGCCAGTTCTGCGGGCGGCGCGCAAGTAGGTATGTACTTGGGTTCCCTCTTCAGACGTGGTCATGCGGAGGACTTTGGGAGCCCTCATCCCAGATCGCGTTCTAATACTTCTTCTTCCAACGCAAACCATTCTAAAGTCATTGCGAGATCACGCGCCGCGTTAGCAATCGCTTCCTCTTTGAGGCGCTCCCGAAGAGTTTTTGAAGGTTTATCTGTCTCTTGCATGTTACTCACCTGCATTATTTATCAAATTACCATTCAACAACACCGTGGCCTCTTTGTCATGGCCGCATCCCTTTCACAGACAAACTTACCGTAACTCTCCACCGAGGGCGCGCTGCTGGTCCGCAGAAGAAAACGCTGGTAGGCGTTCTCGTCAAAAATCTCGCGCAGGGTAGCCACCAGTATGTGAAAAAATGTTCGTATGGGTTTCATGCCGTCTCCTCTGCATAACGTGTGGCAACAAAGGGCGCTTCCTTGGTAACAGGCTGCTTCCTTCCCGAGATTACCGTGATCCATTGCAAGGCCGATTCAATCACGATTACTGCCACGAGTAAGACCAGCAGGCCGGTGACAGCCACGTCAAGACGATCGTTAAAAAGCTTGCGTCCCAGGTCTGCGGTGGCCGGGCCCGACACAAGTTGCCGCGCGTGGGCCAGGAAGCCGATGAGGGGATTCGGATCAAATATCTTGTGCCAAGAGGCAGTAAAAGTGACGGCCAGGAGCCACGAAAGAGGCAGCAATGTAACCCATATATAGCGGGCCTTTCCCATCTTCACAATGATGGTAGTGGCCACACATAAGGCTACGGCAGCCAGCAATTGATTGCATATTCCGAACAGCGGCCACAAAGAGTTGATGCCGCCCAGCGGATCACGAATTCCCTGCCATAAGAAATAACCCCAGCCGCCGACCATGAGCGCGCTTGTCACCACAATGCTCGGATACCAACTCGTGCGTCCCAAAGGCTTCCAGATATGACCCAGGGCATCCTGGAGCATGAATCTTCCTACGCGAGTGCCTGCGTCCAGCACCGTCAATATGAAGAGCGCCTCGAACATGATGGCAAAGTGGTACCAGATCGCCATCGCACTGCCGCCCAGGCTGTCGGAGAAGATCTTGGCCATGCCCAGCGCGAAAGCCGGTGCGCCGCCGGTGCGGAAAAACAAGGTTTTTTCGCCAACTCTGTGGGCCATGGCATCCATCTGCTCGTTGGTCACGGGAAATCCCCAATTGCTGATCGTGGCGACCGCCGCTTGAGGCGTCTGCCCCACCATGCCCGCTCCGCTGTTCACCGCATAATAGGTTCCGGGTTGCAGGGTGCAGGCGGCAATCACGGCCATAATGCCTACCAGGGACTCCGCAGCCATTGCTCCGTAGCCCACCATGCGAGTCTGCGTCTCGCGGGCAATCAGTTTGGGAGTAGTGCCGCTGGAGATCAAAGAATGAAAGCCGCTGATCGCCCCGCAGGCAATCGTGATAAACGCAAAAGGAAAAAGGGTCCCCGCAAACACCGGGCCGGTGCCATTGATGAAACGTGTAACCGCCGGCATCTGCAATGTGGGCCGCACGGCTATGATTCCAATAACCAGGATGGCGATGGTGCCCAGCTTTACAAAGGTGCTGAGATAATCGCGAGGCGCCAGCAGCAACCAGACCGGCACAGCCGATGCGGCAAAACCATAAACAATGATCAAGATGGCAAGTGCGGGTCCAGAGAACGTAAAGACCTGGGCAAGCGTTGGAGTCTGGGAAACCCACTGTCCGGCAAAGATGGCAGCCATGACGAGAATAAACCCGAATATGGAGGCCTCCAAGACTTTGCCGGGACGGAGAAAACGCAGGTAGATGCCCATCAGCAAAGCGATGGGAATTGTCATGCCGATGGTAAACGTGCCCCAGGGGCTGTCCTTGAGAGCGTTGACCACCACCAGCGCCACCACCGCCAGCAGGATGACCATGATGCTGATCACCGCCACAAAGGCTACAATGCCGGCGGTCTTGCTGATTTCGTCGCGCGCCATTTGTCCTAGCGATTTTCCATCACGGCGAACCGAACACAGCAGGATCACGAAATCCTGGACGCATCCGCCAAACACCGCGCCCACAAGAATCCACAAAGTGCCCGGCAGGTAACCGAACTGCGCAGCAAGCACGGGGCCGACCAAGGGACCGGGACCGGCGATGGCGGCAAAATGATGTCCAAAGACCACCCATTTATTGGTTCGAATGAAGTCGCGTCCATTTTCGAGGCGCTCCGCGGGCGTGGCGCGCATAGCATCCAGCGTGAGCACTTTAGCGGCAATGAATTTGCTGTAGAACCTGTAACCCAGCGCATAAGTACACAACGCGGCCGCAACGAGCCAAATAGCGCTGATGGCCTCGCCCCGATGCAATGCAACCGTGGCCAAGGACAGAGCTCCCAATACAGCGACGAGCGTCCAGATTAGAATCTTGCCTATTCTGCTCATTTCAGTTTCCCTTTCATAAGTCACCCGGATAAAAGCTTCTGGCGAAGCAGGTGATTGTATAACGCATGATAGACCCCACAACAAAAGGGTTCCACGAATCGGAGGCTACACCGAAACCACCGCAGAGACCGCAGAGAGCGCAGAGGAAGAATTGATTCGAGCTAGCGATGAGAAAAATCATGGCTCCAATAGCGTGAAAAAAATGCGAAAAAAATATGATTTTGAAGACAATGGCAATGCAGAGTTACGCGGGGATTTTGTCTGGTTTTCTGGCCATAGTCTATTGTCGGAAATCTTGGATGGCCAGCGTGGTTCTGGTGAGCAGCATCTAACCTTATTTAGGAGAACATGCGTTCGTCCCTAAATCATGCTCCAAGAAACGTCCTTATGAAAACGTTATCACTCATAATTTTGGCGTTTATGGGTCTTTGCGTTGCGCAAGAAGACAAAAAAGTCCAGCAACTCGCCATTACCAACGGTCCGGTGGTCGAGAACGTAACCGACACAACGGCTCAGATTGCCTGGTCTACCAATGTGAGTTCCAGCACGATCGTGCATTACGGCCCTGATCCGGTCAATCTAAATGGCGTGGCCAGCATGCCGTGGGGAGCATTGACGCATCGCGTGCAGTTGAAAAATCTGAAACCTGACACCGTCTACTATTTCAGGGCTGAATCGGGACAAGGGCAGGGAACGGGAGGCGATGTCCAGGCCGCCGACTCTGCTTTTCAGACCAGACCCGCTCCTTCACAATCTGACCGTGATCATCAGAAATGAATGACCTATTTATAGTGGAGTTGGCTTGAAAGCGAAGCCGAAGAACTTCTATATCCCTTCCATTCGTTCTTCGACTTGTCTGCGCAACCGCCGAGTTTCCGCCAAGAGCCCCATGCTGTGCATGAGATTTTGTAGAGTCACAATCCCCACCAGGTGTTCCTGATCCACGATGGGTATGAGGGTCAGGCCGCGCACCGTTAGCTTGCGGAAGGCGCTGGCGAGTGACTCGGTGCGAGCGGCGATTTCAAAAGCCTTATTCATCGCTCCCTGGACATAACCGTTACCTTCACGCCGCAGCTTATCCAGGATGGTCTGCCGGTTGATCACGCCCACGAGGTCGCCACCTCGCACTACCGGAAAATCATCCTGCAGGCTGTGCACCGCTTTTTCGAGAGCATCTTCCAAGGTGTCGGCAGGAGAGAGTGTAGAAAACTCGGTGAGCATGATGTCTTCCATGCGCACGCTCTCCACGACCGACTGGAAGAGCACTGTTCTCTCTTCCATCTGGGCGGCCACGAAGATGACCAAGCCGATAATCATCAGCCAGGCGGTACTCACTGCTCCCAACAACATGAAACCAATGGCAAACGCGTGGCCAACTTTCACCGCCCGTTGCGTGGCCTGCTGGAAATCCATTTTTCGCGCCATCCATGCGCGCAACACTCGTCCGCCATCCATGGGAAATGCCGGCAGCAGATTAAAAGCAAACAGAAAGACATTGGACCAGAAGAAGCTACGGGCCAGCGCATGAGAGGTGATAAGGGGCTGAACCCAAAGGTGGACTTTCCAGAACCCTAAAAAGAGCACACCGGAAATGGCTGCGAGCAGAGCATTTACCGTGGGACCGGCGATAGCAATCAACGTTTCACGCTTTGGATTCTTGGCGCTCTCGATGTGTTCCTGGGGATCCATGAGGGTCAGCCCGCCGATCGGGAGGAGCAGTATCCCTCGGACCCGGACGCCAGTACGTTTGGCTATAACAGCATGACCAAACTCATGGAGCACCACAGAGGCGAAGATGATGGCCACCAACGCAATACCGCGTGGAATTCCAGCACCACCCCCACCGGGGCGATAGGATTCGGTCAATAGCACGAACAGGAGCAGGAGCAAGAATGTCGTGTGGATGCGAAGCTCCACTCCGAACAATCTGCCCGCAAATATGGACCAACCCTTCATCAGGAGAAATTCTGTATGGCAAAACCGATTCTATACGCTACATTAGATGTTGGATAGCCGCATACAGTCTCATGCGCGTAATCGCCGGCAAGTACAAGAGCCGCAGATTGGTGGCCCCAGCCGGCCTTGAGACCAGGCCCACCGGCGATCGCCTGCGGGAAACCCTTTTCAATATCATTGCCGCTTCGGTACCTGGTTCAGTTTGGCTCGACCTCTTTGCAGGGACAGGCGCCATCGGGATCGAAGCCATCAGCCGGGGGGCGCATAAGGCATATTTTGTGGAATCGTCGAAGAAAGCCGCGAGGTCGATCCGCTTCAACCTGGATTCCTTGCAAATTGAAGAAGGGTGGGAGATTATCGAGAGAGAAGCAGCAACGGCACTGCGAATGCTTGATTCACAAGCAGTCCAGTGTGATTTCTGCTATCTCGATCCTCCCTATCGAAAAATGGGCGATTACGAGCAAGTACTGGGTTTTCTTTCCCAGTCGCGTCTATTGGCAACAAACAGCCTGGTAATCGCCGAACACGACAAGCATTTTGATCCCGGGGAGGCCTTCGGTTCGCTTTGCCGCACTCGCAAAGTCAAACAGGGGGATGGCGTGCTAAGCTTCTATGCCCGGAAATAGTATTTTTAAAGGGGATTTACCCCAAAAGTTAGGACTCTCCGCTGTTGGCGCACTTTTCCACAGCCCTACTTCAAAAAACCCGCATAAAATCTGGCAAAAATGCTTGCATGGACCCGTAACTCATGTAATATACGAAAGAGTGAGCGAAAGTACTCACAATTCAAGGAGGAAAGAATGGCATCTGGCATGACTAAGACCCAGCTTGTCCGCCATTTAGCTGAGAAGACAGGCACAAATAACAAAACTGCCGGACTATATTTGGATCATCTGGCAGAAGCAGCGCTCAAAGAGACCAAGAAAAACGGCGTTTTCGTTATTCCCGGCTTGGGCCGTCTGGTAAAGTCAAACCGTAAAGCCCGCATGGGACGCAATCCGCAGACTGGCGAGGCTATTAAGATTCCGGCCAAGACCGTAGTAAAGTTCCGCGTGGCCAAAGCCGCTAAAGAGGCAATCGCTCCAAAAAAATAGTCCTAATCTCGAACAAGGTGCGGGCCGGCTCGGATGCCGGCCTTCATTGTTTTAGAACCTTTTTCTTTCTAACGCGTCCAAACTATGCTCTAGTCATTTTGCCCTGCCATCGGCGAAGCGCCTGGAGCCTGTCGGCGAAATTACCTATAATGCGCTCGACAGATTAAAATAGAAGGTCACAGAAAGCTCAATAATGTCATCCTTACCGTATCCCATTGCCGCGTTTCTTGCAGGTCTTGCATCGTTTCTCTCGCCCTGCGTGTTGCCGCTTGTTCCCGGGTATGTCTCGACGATTTCCGGCGCTGGCCTGGACCAGATCAAAGCTGGTGATCGACGGCTTATGAAGACCGTGCTCCTTCATTCGCTCATGTTCATTGGAGGATTCACGGTTGTTTTTGTGGTCCTGGGCGCGGGAGCCACAGAGGTTTCGAAGTGGGCCAATCACTACAGGAAGT
Organism: Candidatus Angelobacter sp.; assembly: GCA_035939855.1. GTDB lineage: Bacteria > Acidobacteriota > Terriglobia > Terriglobales > Acidobacteriaceae > Angelobacter. Next base: position 5,708 of record DASZFK010000279.1, on the reverse strand, counting down.
ATCTTACGTGGGTGGCTGGAATCCTCATCATCGTCTTTGGACTGCACATGACGGGGGTTCTCAGAATCAAAGCCCTGTACGGCGACAAACGTTTCCATGCGCTCGGCGATGGGAAGTCGGGTTGGGGGGCCTTTTTGGTGGGTTTTGCCTTCGCTTTTGGATGGACCCCTTGCATCGGGCCTTTTTTGGCTTTTGTTCTCACTCTTGCAGGTTCCACGAATCAATGGAAAACGGGCGTGTTTTTGCTATTTGTGTATTCCCTTGGACTCGCAGTCCCGTTTCTCCTGACTTCCCTTTTCGTAGAACGGTTCCTGACGTTTTCGAAAGGGTTTAAGAGATCTATGCACATTGTGGAACTGGTCGGGGGAGTGGTGATGATCATTGTTGGGGTATTGATTCTTAGCAATCAGTTCACCGTGCTTTCCCGATATCTTGGTTTCTTAGATCGATTCTCTATATGAGGTCCCCGATGAGGCGCAGAGTAGCCATACTGGTCGTGATGTTCGCAGCGGTTGTTGTCATCATGAATCGATCGAGAAGTTCTAAGGGTGGAGGAGACCAACACGGGACACCGCTCAGCGTTGGCGACGTAGCCGGAGCCGTGGCCCCCGAGTTTGAACTTCCGGTGCTGGATTCCAACGGCAAGACCTTGAAGCTTTCTGACCTGAAAGGGAAGGCAGTACTGTTGAACTTCTGGGCCACCTACTGCGTGCCGTGCAAGACTGAAATGCCCTGGCTGGTGCAAATGCAGAATCAATACGGCCCCCAGGGACTTCAAATTGTGGGCGTAACCAAGGATGGCGACAGCGCAAAGACCGCGGCTGAGTTTGCCAAGAAGATGGGCATCAACTATCCCATCCTGGTGGGTACGGAGAAAGTTGAAGACCTCTACGGTGGAATTGGCGGCTTGCCGACTACGTTTTTCATCGACCGTTCGGGCAAGGTTGTTGTCCGACGACTCGGTCAAATGAAGGAAGACCAGATCGCGGAAGATATCAAGAAAGCGCTCAGTTGAGGTTAGTTTTTTGACAACACCGGCAGAAAACCAGGATCAGAGTAACCAGCCAGGCGAAAACCCCGCCAGCGGGCGTGGAGAAAGTTCCAGGATGAAACGTAATCTAGCCTTTATCGCACTCGTGGTGGTTGCAGTTTCTGTACTGCTGTTTGCCGGTCAATCGCTGGCCCACCGTTTTGGACTGCAATCCGGGCACCTCGGGTCCGGGGACGTGGCAGGAGCGATTGCCCCGGATTTTGAGCTGAATATCCTCGACGCCAACGGCAAGACAATTAAGCTTTCCAACCTGAAGGGCAAGGCCGTCCTGTTGAACTTCTGGGCCACCTGGTGCGAGCCCTGCAAAGTTGAGATGCCCTGGTTTGTGGATTTGCAAAAAGAATATGGCCCGCAGGGACTCCAGATTGTAGGCGTCTCCATGGACGATGAAGGAGAACAAACCGTATCTGATTTTGCCAAGAAGATGGGCGTGAATTACCCCATCGTGATGGGCACGGAAAAAGTCGCAGAGCTTTATGGCGGGGTTGAGGGGTTGCCGACATCGTTTTTCATCGATCGCTCCGGTAAAGTTGTGGCCCGTGAAGCCGGCCTGATCAGCCAGAGCCGGATCGTGGACAATATCAAAAGGTCCCTTGGGCAGAGCACCGAACCGAAAGCGGAACCTAAAAAAGAAATCTCAGGCCTACCGAACTTCAGCGAAGGCGACCTTGTGGGCGCGACGGCCCCGGATTTTCAATTGAAATTACTTGATGCCAGAGGCAAGACAATGAAGCTCTCTGACCTGAGAGGGAAGGCCGTGGTGCTGGATTTCTGGGCCACTTATTGTATGCCCTGCAAGATTGAGATGCCCTGGTTCGTTGACCTGCAAAAAAAGTATGGGCCACAGGGACTTCAAATCGTGGGCGTTGCCATCGACGACGAGGAAGAAAAAGTTGTATCTGAATTCTCAAAAAAGATGGGCGTCAATTATCCCATTTTGATTGGCACAGAGCATGTCGCGGAAAGTTATGGCGGCTTGCCGGGCCTGCCGACCACGTTTTTCCTGGACCGTTCTGGAAAAGTTGTGGCGCGTGAAGTCGGGTTGGTCAGTGAGAGCCAGATCGTCGATAACATCAAGAAATCGCTGGGAGAAGCTGGAAGCCAGGAGTCAGCCCCGCCGCCGGCTACGCCGAATTGAACGATCTGTGACTCGAACCGGCGAAGAGATAGGCGGTGCCGGCAATCGGGTGATCGTGCGTGATCAGGTGATCGCCGTGATCGGAAACCTAGATTTTGAGATTTTAAAACGATACTGCAATGATCAGAATCATCAATTATTTCTCTAAGAAACGTAAGACGATCGTTTTTGTCTTGCCGATAATCCTGCTCGCTACAGGATTGTCCGCGCAAAATCAGAGCCCAAGCCAAAACAAAGTGGATTTTGTTCCGGTCAGCCCCGTTGCGATCAAAGCCGGAAAATCAATTCCTATGGTATTCACGTTCCATATCAAGCCTGGGTTCCATATCAACTCAAATAAACCGAGTGCCGAAGAGTTGATTCCCACCCAATTGGGCTTTTCGCCTCCGCAAGATTTGGTCATTGCCAAGGTGGCGTATCCCGCAGGCGAGCTACGGAGTTTTCCTTTCGACCCGACGCAAAAGCTGAGTGTTTATTCAGGAGACCTGGCGATTAAGGCTGTGGTCATTGCCCAGAACAACGCGGCGCCCGGAAAATATACGGTCCATGGCGAATTCAAATATCAGGCTTGTGATAATAATGCCTGCTATCCACCCAAAAAATTGCCGGTCGATTTCAATGTGGAAGTGCAAAAGGGGACGACCCACACAGCGGCTCGTGCCCGTCCTAATAAGCAGAGTCCGCATATTCACTGAAATAGCAGTCAGCCGTCAGCACTCAGCCCACGAACAGTCTGGCTAAAGAAAACAGTATCGTGGGCATTGGTTGCGTTTTTCGCACGACACCATGCCTTCTCGATACCTGATTCTTTTAAAACTCAATCGACCGTACGTCTTGGACTTCCGTCATCCGGCGGATTTCCTCTAAGACGTTCTCTGGGGCGCTGCTATCGACCTGCACTATGGCAATAGCTTCCCATTTGCCTGTTTCTTTGCTGCGGCCAAGGGCAAGGTTGGCGATGTTGATGTTGTGTTTGCCGAGGATGGAGCCTATCTTGCCTACGACGCCTGGTACATCATTGTTGCGAATACAGATAAGCTTGCCTTCCAGGGGAATTTCGATGCGAATGGTGTCGACGCCAATCAGGCGCAGCGACCCTCCAAGAAGCATGGTGCCTCTTACTGAGTGTTCGCCCGCTGGAGTTCTGAGCTTGACCGAAATTACATTGCCGGCCGCGCCATCTGAGCCGGGGGCCAGTTTGTCCTCATGGATTTGGATGCCCCGCTCGTGGGCGATGGCGGCAGCGTTGACCACATTGGCGCGCTCAGCGACCAACTGATTCAAGACACCCTGAATAGACGCGTTGCGGATCAAGTCGGTCTTCCACTCGGTAATCTGGCCGCCGTAATGTATGGTGATCTCCTGCACCGGACCGTTGATCACATGCGCCAGAAACGCTCCCAACTTTTCCGCCAGCGCAATGTAAGGCCGCATCTGCACATACTGTTCGTGTTCAATGGAAGGCATGTTAACGGCGTTCTGGATCACGCCGCGCTTTAGATATTCGCGGACCTGGCTGGCAATCTGGACTCCTACGGCATCCTGGGCTTCGTTGGTCGATCCGGCGATGTGAGGAGTAGCAATCACATTTTCGAGGGACAGCAGGGGCGAGTTCTTCGGTGGCTCCTCGGTAAAGACATCGAGCGCCACTCCGCCGACATGTTTGCTGATGAGCGCTGCAGCCAGCGCCGCTTCGTCGATCAGTTCGCCTCGCGCGCAGTTGATAATGCGGACGCCGCGTTTCATCCTCGCCAAGGATTTTTCATTGATCATGCCAGTCGTTTGGGGAGTCAGGCCTACATGCAGGCTGACATAATCCGAAGATGTATAGATTTCCTCCAGGTCAACCAGGCGGATTCCGCGGTCCGCGGCCACTTTGGCGGCAACAAACGGATCATGGGCAATGATCTTCATGTCGAAGGCCGTAGCCCGCCGGGCGACCTCCATTCCAATGCGGCCAAGGCCGACGATTCCTAAGGTTTTTCCGCGAAGCTCCGTACCCTGAAGCGATTTCTTCTCCCATTTGCCAGCCCGCGTGGTCGAATCAGCACGGCAAATATGGCGGGCCAGGGCTAACATGAGCGCCAGAGTATGCTCGGCCACAGCCACGGCGTTGGCTCCTGGAGTGTTCATGACCGCGATACCTGCCTTGGTGGCGGCTTCGAGATCAATGTTGTCGACTCCAACCCCTGCTCTTCCTATGACTCGCAACTTGCCGGCATTGCGCAACAATCCAGCGTTTACATCGACCGCCGAGCGCACAATCAGGGCATCAGCATCAGCTAGCGTGCTTGCCAGATCGCCGTTGAGTTGTTCATGAGTAAGCACCGCCCAATCAGCTTCCTCGCGAAGGAGTTGGATGGCGTTGGACGCAACTTTTTCAGCAACGATAATCTTCATTTCTGATTTGTAATTTCCAATTTTTAATTTGTAACTTTGTTGAGCGTTTACGCGTTTACCAATTCTTCATGCTTGGCAAGTGACTGTGCATAGACTGTTTGGGCGGCGCGAAGTCCTGCGCCAAGTTCAACCTTTCTGCCCAGCCCGGCCAACACGTGCTCCAATGCGCCGATAATTGAGATGGTGTCCAGATAGTCGTAGAAACCCAGGTGAGCGATTCGGAAGAGCTGTCCTTTCATCTCGCCCTGGCCGTTGGCGATGATCGCGCCAAACTGGTTGCGAAGAGCCTTGGCGATGTCTCCAGAATCGATCCCATCAGGAGAAGTAATAGCGGTCAGCGCCGCTCCGGGGGAGTTGGGAGAAAACAACTTCAAGCCCAAAGCGTGGGCAGCAGCGCGGGTCATGGCCGCAGCCGTCTCGGCGTTGGCAATGAGGAGATCACGTCCTGCGGCTAGGTCGCCTCCACCTTGTTCACGAAGATAATCTAAAGCCGTAGCCAGAGCGGCGACTAGAGCCGTCGAAGGCGTGTACGACGACTCACCCTTGGCGCCGTTTTTGTTTTCCTTGCGCAGGTCGAAATAATAGCGCGGATTCTTGGTCGCTTCCATGCGCTGCCAGGCTCGCTGGCTCACAGCGCAATAAGCAAGCCCGGGTGGAATCATCACCGCTTTTTGCGAACCGCCGATGATGATATCGATTCCCCAGCCATCCACATCGAAAGCTGTGGTGCCCAGCCCGGTGATCGCATCCACGACCAGCAACGTCGAGGTGGAGTTCAATAACTTGGCGATGCCTTCCACATTGTGACGTGCTCCGGTCGAACTTTCTGTGCCTTGCATAAACAGGGCCACATGCTCGGGCCTGAGTTGGCTCTTGACCTGGTCAACGGTCACCGTATCCCCATAAGGAGAACGCACCGTATCCACCTGGCAGCCATAAGCTTTTGCGAGCGATTCCCAGCGTTCTCCAAACTTGCCCGCAGAAACGACGAGCACTTTGTCGCCGGGAGAAGTGAGGTTGGATACAGCCGCTTCCATGGCTCCAGTGCCCGAAGCGGTGAAAAGCACAACATCATTCTGGGTGCCGACGAACGTCCTAAGATCGGCCAGTACCTTGGTA
>DASZFK010000278.1:0-23600 GCA_035939855.1 Candidatus Angelobacter sp. | reverse complement strand
GTCGGACTTGAATGGGGATTGAAAGGCCTTGTCCCAGTTCTTCAAATAAGTCAGGATGGGAAGCGTTTGCGTGGTGAGCTTATAAAGTCCGGGCGTGAATTGATCGGCGATCTTGCCTTCGTTCACGAACACAGCAAGTTGCGAGTCGCGGACGGTAAGCTGCCCGCCATTTTGGATCTCGCGGTCCTGCATGGGATATCGATAGGCGAGAATCCCGTCTCCGGGCTCAACCCAGTCAATAACATCAATGAATTGTTTGGATATAAACGATCTGAGGCTCATGGTCCCTTCCCTCCTAACCCAATATACGCAAGAACGAGTGCTTTTGTTTGAATCGTATGGGGGGAATTGACGAAAGTCAATGCAAGGCTGAGGCCTGATTATTGCAGTCAGCAATAAACGGGCTTTTAGTACTTTAGCTCTAACACTGTTCACTTAAGAAACAGGAGAACCTTATAAGGTAAAGCTGTGCCGCCCCTTCGGGGCTTATCTCTGTTTCTTCTTCTTTTCCCAGCGCTTACGCGCTGGGCTAACTTCTTTCGCGCCTCCGGCGCTGGTATGTCGAAGATCCCATTCACATTTGCTCCTTAAGTGAACATCATTGTACTTAGCCCCTTAGTACTTGGCTGCCGGCTTCGAGCTTCCTGGCTTCCTTCGGCTTGGCACCTCAGGACAGGTCCTAGCCAGAGTTCTCGTTGCCGCATCCACCTCCCAAAAACAGTTGCAACATGCGTTACGGTGTTACAAGCCGCGTATTTATTGGGGATTTCGATCATCTGCGAATTCCGTTACAAATAAAGCAGTTATCAGTCCTTAGCCCTTAGTGCTTAGCCCCTAGTGCAGTGCTTCCGGCTTCCAGCTGAAGTACCGTTTTGTTGCCAAATCAACCCTTCCGAAAAAACCGTCGCCGATACGCGTTACAGTGTTACAAGCCGCGTAATTATTGGGGATTTTGATCATCTGTGATTTCCGTTACGCGCGTCCCAAAGCGACTTTTCTAAGCTCGTCCAAGAATGTATTCGTTGTTTATTCGCCTAACATATTAGCATCTCTCAGCCGCTTGTCAAGGAAATTTCAGCACCGTCTTCTTGGTTCTTTCGCCATCGAACAAGTGTGCAAGAGCTGGGCGGCTTGCGCATTACAAAAGAAACTTGCTTACTGATAGTGCGTGGGAGACTGTAGCGATCCTTCGGCCAAAGAACGGCCTCAGGATGACAGGGGCCATGCTATTGGAGAGATAGGACGCGCAGATTACGGTCCAAGCAGTTGCCATCACTATATCTTGATACGATATAATTTATTTGTTCAAGCTCCCCTTGCTTTGCTCTCGAGAGATGCCCGAGTACACCTCAGAACCACCTTCCGGGGCACCGTGACCATGAGAGGACCCAAAGCTAGTTCATGAATGTACGCAAGAACGCTGCACTACGAGTTGATTACGCTCATTCAGTGCGCCCAGCGGAGGAACTCGCAGTTCGGTTAGACTCTTGTCAGGCTAAGCTAAGATATTGCCGGCATCAAGAAACTGGTGTTCCCACCCATGCTATCTACGAAGCTGGTTTTTTGGGAGCATAAAAACGGTAAGCTCGGCATGATACCAAGATTTGCCAACCTTCGGCTGCGCTCGCTTACATGGTATCTGGTAGCGTTAGCTCTTGTCCTGTGGATTTGCCCCTGGCTCTGGAAGGGGATACCAGACGAATACTTTCCCTATTCCGGAGTTGTGGTCGAAAAGGGCATTGACTCGCACTTGGCGGGCTTGGGAGGCTGGGGACGGTACATCATTATTCAAGATGCCCCTGGCGAGAGAACAAAAAAATATGTCAACCTATATGGATACGGATTCGTCCGGGTCGGGACCTTTGTTGTGAAAAAAAGGGGACTAAAGGAGTACCCACTCCCGCCTGACGAACTGTCCCCATCCGAACTTCGCCGGGAAATAGAAAAACAAAAGCTAAAGAACGAGCACAAAATCGGCGACTCGCAGTAACCCATCCGAAACTGAAAATCTTTCAGGTGATTTCGAATACTGGACATTTACAAAGAGTTCATAGCTTTGCGAGGTTTCCAGTCCCTGCGAAAGATATAAGCTGCACGGGTAAAGAATCCCGCGATGAGAAACGCGGAGACGAGGCGAAAGACATCTGAAAAATGATCTGTAGGCCTGCCTTGGGAAGATCCCCAGATCATGGCAAAGCGCTCAGGTCCGATAAGATGCCGGTACAGTGGCATAAGCGCGAGCACGAATACGGCAAGCGCAAATGTAGTCGAACAGAGTCTTGCTAAAGACCATCGCGGGTATCCAATCCAGCCGTTCACGAAGCCTAGAATCATGGCTGGAGAATTGCGCTAAACGTTAAGTCGGGATATGGATGACGATGTCTGTCTGGGACGGTATAGAAACACCATCTCTTTTCGCCGGAATGTACTTGAATTCGCGAATGGCGGAGAGCAACGTTTGCTCAATGGTTGGTTCTACAACACCGGCCACGATTCGGGCTTCGGCCACGTGTCCTTCAGTATCGATTGTAACTTCCACGATGACGTATTGCTCAAAACGCGGTGGAAGTTGATTCGGGGAAATGGAAGGAATCTCCCCTGCGGTCTGAACGGCCAGCTTATATTCGTGGTCTCGATTGAACCCGTAAATCTGGCGAAACCTGATGCTCGTGATGATCTCTGCCGTTGCCCGCCCTGCTTCCTCCCTGAGCTTCTGCGTGGCGACCCCATCCCGCACAGATCCCGATTCGTTTCCGGCTGTTTGGCTTGGACTTCGATGAATACGAACTGGACGAACTTGTGGCCGCGTACGCCTTGGGTTGACTGGCAGATAAACAGTCGCTGAAATTCTCTGCGCGGTTTGCAGTTTTGGCGGCGGAACAAAGACAGGTGCTCGACTCACGACCACGATGATCAACGCAAGCACAACAATATGCAGAGAAGCCGATGCTAAAAGACTGATAAAAAGAGAACGGACATACTCGCGTTTATATCGAATCAAGAGCAGCATCGCACCCTGTTCACGGGGAAAAGAAGATTCCAGTAGCCTCAGTTTTTTGACGCCTAGCCGATCAAAAAGTCAACCTAGTATCCATAATGATGACTCCGATCCATCACCAATCCGATCTGGTTTTATGACAGAGCGGACCTGGTGGTCAACCTTCCAACATCTCTCCGACAGCATCACCATGTGAGTTTTCTTGGTCAAAGAAGGTGGGAAAGTCATTCCTCCTTAATCGGCTAAGGACGTAACGGGTGTCCTCGTGTTTGGATGGGCGGCATGACGAGATTTGGCTTCTCCGCGCGCTCGGGGAGTATACTTCGAAGCAAACCTGCGAAAGCCGCTATGCGCCAAAGTGCGCTTTTTCGATACCGACATAAGGCACTTCCGTGCGGGCTTAGCTAAAGGTAAGCTGTTGATTCCAGAAGTTAGAAACCAGAAGACTCTGTCAATATGAATCACCAATTAGAAATTACCGGACTATTAAGTTCCCCATAAATGGCTATTCTCCTTTTTATCTCTATCCTGCTGATCGCCGCCTGTGGGTTGATCTATGAGCTGATTGCGGGCACTGTGGCCAGCTACTTAGTAGGGGACAGCGTTTTTCAATTCTCTACTGTGATCGGCAGTTATTTGTTCGCAATGGGCATTGGCAGCTTTCTTTCCCGGTTCATCCGCAAGGGGCTGGCTTATCGCTTTGTCTGGATTGAGTTGCTGGTAGCTATCGTCGGAGGCTTTTCGGCCAGCATTTTGTTTCTTGCCTTTGCCTTTACCCAGGGATTTCAGGTCTTTTTATATTTCATCGTGATTGTGCTCGGAATTCTGGTTGGCCTGGAAATTCCATTGCTGATGCGCATCATCCGAGACCGTTACCAGTTTCGTGAAGTGGTCTCTCACGTTCTGACCTTCGATTACATTGGCGCCCTTTTTGCTTCTATCCTGTTTCCGATCGTCTTGGTTCCTGCGCTTGGGTTGGTTCGCTCGGCGCTGTTTTTTGGGATCGTCAATGGCGCAGTCGCCCTTTGGAGCACATTTATTTTTAAGGACCAGCTTACTGTTCCTCGTCGCCTGCAAGTGGCCAGCGTGATCATCATGATCATCCTGACGGTTGGATTGGTGGAGGGCAAGCGGATCACAGGCCTGGCAGAGGAAAATATTTACTCCGATGAGATCATCTTCTCGCGCGATACTCATTACCAGCACATTGTCCTGACCAAATGGAAGGACGATATTCGCCTGTTTCTGAATTCCCATCTCCAGTTCAGCTCGCGCGATGAATATCGTTATCACGAGGCCTTGGTGCATCCGGGCTTGTCGGCAGTTCCTGCTCCGCGGCGGGTGCTTGTGCTGGGCGGGGGCGACGGCCTGGCGGTGCGAGAGGTCTTGAAATATCCCCAGGTCGAAAGCATAACCCTGGTCGATCTTGATCCGGAGATGACGAGGATCTTTTCGACTCATCCTTTTCTCACGTCCTTAAACCAGAAGTCGTTTCTTTCCCCCAAGGTCCACATCATCAATGCCGACGCATTTCTGTGGGTTGATTCCTCGCAGGAGATTTTCGATTTCATCATCGTCGATTTTCCCGACCCGACCAACTACTCTCTGGGCAAGCTGTACACCACAGTTTTCTATTCCACCCTGGCTCATCACCTGAGCCAGCAGGGACTCTTCGTAGTTCAAAGCACCTCGCCCATGTTTGCCCGCAAATCTTTTTGGTGCATCGTGGAAACCATCAAGCAATCGGGATTCAAGACCAAACCCTACCATGTATATGTACCGTCATTTGGCGAGTGGGGCTATGTGTTGGCCGGAAAGCGTGATTATCAGCGTCCATCGTCTTTGCCTGAAGGCTTGCGTTTCCTCACCCTCTCCTCATTACCAGGAATGTTTGACTTCCCTCCCGACATGGCCCAGGTGGCTATGTCTGCCAATCATCTGAACGATCAGGTGCTGGTGCGCACTTATGACCGCGAGTGGCGGGAGATCAGCCATTGAAGACTACACGGCGCGAATTCTGCGCGCTGGGCGCAGCCGCGCTGGTGGGACTCTCCGTCAAAGGCGAGCGCCGGATCGAAGGGGAGTTCGTCAACGACGCGTTCCAGATGGGCCATCTGCTTCGTGATCATGCCCACTTCCCTGCTCCGAAACAACAGATCCGCATACCTGTGGTAATCGTTGGTGGCGGCATCGCCGGCCTGAGTGCTGCCTGGAGATTGCATAAGCGCGGTTTCACCGATTTCGTTCTGCTGGAGATGAACCCTCAGGCCGGCGGTAATGCTCGCTGGGGTGAGAACCACATCACTTCGTATCCTTGGGCAGCGCACTATGTTCCTGTGCCGGACAAACGCGCCGAATACGCGCGCGAGTTGTTTACCGACCTGGGTGTCTACAAAGATGGCAAATGGGACGAGCGCCATCTGTGCTTCGCTCCGCAGGAGCGCCTGTTTCTCTACGGACGCTGGCAGGAAGGAATCGAACCTGACATTGGTCTTTCGGCAAACGATCGTGAACAGTTCAAGCGGTTTGCTGAGATCAGCCAGGAATTCCGGGCCAGCGGCAGATTTACCGTGCCGTTAGAGTTGGGACGGTCGGAAAAAGACGCGCCCCTTGATCGCCTGTCGTTTGCCGACTGGCTCAGGCAAAATCGCTTCGATTCCAAACCTTTTCTCTGGTACATGAACTATGCGTGCCGCGATGATTATGGAGTATTGGCTTCCGATACTTCAGCGTGGGCCGGAATACATTATTTTTCTTCGCGTGAACCAGAAGAGAAAGGCCCGCTCACCTGGCCTGAAGGCAATGGATGGATCGTCAAGCAATTGCTCACGCGCCTCCGCAACTTTGTTGCAACCGGTCAGATGGTGCATCGCATTGAACGCAACCGCAATGAGTTTCGAGTGCTGACTGGAGATGCCGACTATCGCTGCGAATGCGTGATCTTTGCCGCTCCAACCTTTCTTGCCCCATATCTCATCGAAGACCGGCTCTTTGCGAGTTCAATGCCGGCTGGCCGGCCAGGTCTCCACGATTTTCAATATTCTCCGTGGCTCACCGCAAATTTGACTCTGGAAACACTGCCGGATTTTCATCGCGTAGAGCCAGCCTGGGACAACGTATTCATGGACTCGCCTACGCTAGGCTACGTGGATGCCATGCACCAGAGCCTGCGCACCTTTGCCGACAAAACTGTCTGGACTTTCTATTGGGCTTTGGCCGATGGTTCTCCAGTAGCAAACCGGCAGATGCTTTTGCAAAAAGATTGGGCCTATTGGAAAGAGGCCATCCTCACCGATCTCGAGCGGGTGCACAAAGATATTCGGAAGTGTGTCTCACGGATCGACATCATGCGCAACGGCCACGCGATGATACGGCCAACAGTCGGTTCGATCTTTTCTCCCGAACGCCGCTCGCTACAGAAACCAGAAAACCGTCTGTTCTTTGCAAACTCAGATCTCAGCGGAATTTCGATTTTTGAAGAAGCGCAGTATCATGGCGTCAGGGCAGCAGAGAAAGTATTGCGCAGCGTTGGGAGGAGTTGATCTGCTACCCTCGCCTTGGATTCTTGTCACAATAGGGGAGGTCAGGAGCGTTTCGATTCTTTTATGGCTTGCTTCGCTTGTTCATTGGCTTGCTTGACTTCGGCTTTCGCGGCATTCACAATCAATCGATTTTTAAAAAGTGATAAAAATTATAGATGGATTGTCCCAAATCAGGAATTATTTATCTTGTCGCGCAGGAATGCGTCTTCTCCAGCTATAATGCGCGCTGCTTTAGAAGCACCTAGGAGACGAACCATGTTTGATGGAAAGCTAAGAACAGCAGTCACGCTTTGTTGTTTCGGGCTCGCTTTGACTATACTGGCCACACCTGCCGGGTCGATACGAGCGAATGCCACAGTAACCGTCCAGTCAACTCCGGACTTCGTCTTTACGATGAGCCGGTCCAACGTCAAGCTCAAGAGAGGAACTGGTTTTCTTGTAGACAGAACCATTCAAGCGGTGAACGGCTTCAATGGAACTGTCACTTTCACAATTTCAGGCGATTTGCCGGTTGGAGTGAGCATTACTTGTGACGAAGGACCGGTGACCGGATCAGGGGTTTCCACATATTGCCTTACAAGCGACAAGCATAATTTTGTGCTCAATCAGCCAGCCACTCACACTGTAACCGCCACGAGCGGCACCATATCACACTCGGCCAGCCTCACCATCACCATCATTTAGCGATAAGTCCCGCGAAATGCAAAGAGCGCATTTGCGGGACTTATGCTGTCCTCGAATAATCCAACTGGGATTTGTAGAGGCCAAGAAATCGTTTTTCATTTGTCTCCATTCCGATACTGCGTGGGAGTTGTCTTGCTGATTTTCTTGAAAACCCCTGCAGAAGTACGCAGTATCGCTATCCGCATTTGGCGGCGATCTCTTTTAAAGTTGTTCCATTTACCCTGCTGAAAGTGAATGCCAGCGAGTTTTTCAAGTTCATCTGCGACCCTGGATGCCTCAGATTGTGTCTCCAATAACTGGATTGCACGGCGCTGTAGATCCTCAGCCGCCGCGTATTGCTGGTTATCGAGCACCTGACTCGCTTCTGCGAGTAGCTTCTGAATGTCAGATTCGGTCATGGTCCCTTCAAGGATGCTTCTGTTCTTCGGTTTGTCCTTTTACACTGGACGAGGAGTCGGGCTAAACAGAATCGATCAAGTGATAGGCTTCGCCCACGCCTGCGACCTGGCTGATGACAAACCCACGACGTTGCAGTACGCGCCGCAGTTTGAGATTGGGTTTGGCACAAGAGACCGCGTGAACGATCCATTCGATCTCTGACAGGTTCCGCAATTTGGTGTATCGCTTCGCCAAGGATGCCAGTGCCATTAGCACACCCTCCCCGCCTCCTTCGATTTGTGCGAGCTCGATTACGAGTTTGTTTGTGTCGATCTTGAACGAACCGAGGATAACTGCTGAGCCAATCCGGAAAACAAGTGGCTCGCCAAGCAGAATCAATTGTTCGACGGTCTCCCGTGGAAGGTTGAGAATCTCTTCTTCCCGCAGCCCCTCGAAAAGAATTTCATGCGGCGCCACCTGAGCCCCTTTATCTCTTTCCTTTTGTGTTCTCCGAAAGCACTTTCGGCATGCCTCAACTCCTAAAGACCAGAGACGCACAACGGCAACCCGAACGCTGAGCATCTTGTGAAGAGGGCCATTTCAGCCCTCTCCGTTTATCCCTTCACGCAGACCACCTGGCGCAACGTATGCACCACGTCCACCAGATCGCGCTGCGCTTCCATCACGGCATCGATGGACTTGTACGCCATCGGAGTTTCGTCGATGACGTCCGCATCTTTACGGCACTCGACGCCGGCTGTCGCCTTCATGTGGTCCTCCACAGTGAAGCGGCGCTTGGCCTCGCCACGCGACATGGCCCGTCCCGCTCCATGGCTGCAGCTCATGAAGCTTTCCGGATTGCCCTTGCCGCGCACGATGTACGAACGCGCTCCCATGCTGCCGGGAATGATTCCCATGTCCCCCTCACGCGCACGAACCGCGCCCTTGCGTGTGATGAGCACGTTCTCGCCATAGTGGTGCTCCCAGGTTACGTAGTTGTGATGGCAGCTCACTGCTTCCACATTGGCTTCGAACGCCGGGACTTCCCCCGATCCCTGCACGGCCGCGATCATATTGCGCATCATCAGGTCGCGGTTGGCCAGCGCATAGTCCTGGGCCCAATGTACTGCCCGGACGTAGTCCTCGAAATGCTCGGTGCCCTGTGGCAGGTAGGCGAGATCCTGGTCCGGTAGATTGATCATCCACTGGCGCATGTCGTTCTTCGCCAGCTCGATGAAAAACGTGCCGAAGCGATTGCCCACGCCACGTGAACCTGAGTGCAACAGAAACCAGACGTTCTCATTTTCATCAAGGCAAACCTCGATGAAGTGGTTCCCTGTTCCCAGCGTTCCCAGGTGATTGATGCGCTGCACATGGTTCAGTTTGGGATACTTGTCGATGATCGCCTTGTATGCCGACTCCATCGTTGCCCACACATCCAGGTGGTGCGCGGGAGCGTCCGACCACGCGCCACGGTCGTTCTTACCACCGTTGTCGGTTCGCCCGTGCGGAACTGCCGTTTCAATGGCTGTACGAATCCCGTGCAGATCGTCCGGCAGTTGGTTGGCATGAAGAGAAGTCTTCACTGCCATCATGCCGCAACCGATGTCGACGCCGACGGCCGCAGGAATGATTGCGCCGCGCGTCGGAATCACGCTGCCGACAGTCGCCCCGATGCCCCAATGTACGTCGGGCATCGCCGCTACCCACTTGTAGATGAATGGCAACTGAGCGACGTTCAAAAGCTGCTGGCGCGCGGCATCTTCCAGCGGGACGCCCTTGGCCCAGGCCTTGATGGGAACCCCGTTCTCGGGCTTGATTACGTTGTATGTTGTGTCTGTCATCGTCTCTTCCTTTTTTTGCGCTATACGAACCGCCCATAAATTTTGGGGCTAGATGAGAGAATCGAACTCTCGTAACTGGAGCCACAATCCAGCGCCTAAGCCATTCGGCCAATCCCGCCATTAACATCTGGAGCTGGTCGAGAAAGAACTCGCGTCCTATCATTAAACGACCCGGCATCGCACATCCTGGTAGCAGCGAGGAGAATCGAACTCCCATCTCAGCCTTGAAAGGACCGCATCCTGGCCGTTAGACGACGCTGCCGCTGCCTGCGGCAAAATGCACCGCAAAAAACTAAAAGGCCCCCGATTTTTGTCGGAGGCCTCAGAAAACCAATTCTTATATGATTGCCCCCGTTACATGAACGTACCTTTCCCCGTTCCTGGCCGCATTTCGGCGGCTGGTGTCGCGAAGTAACCGGTATGGGGATTACTTATCATTGCTGAACTCAATTACTACTCTGCCATCCTTCTATAACCCCGTCAACAGCAAAAAGTGGCAGGCAGGCCGAGAAATCGAACTCGGATTTGCGTATCCTTTAGAGCGCCGAAATGTGTGTTCAGAACTTCACGACTGTGAGCGCACGTGCCCCGATTCCCGTCTGAAAGGGTGCTCCGGGGATCGGGCTAAGGTTTCCACCCGCCAGCTTATAGGCAAAAATGTGACCATGGTCCGTACATGGCGGAGCGCCCGGAAAAAACGGGCACGTAGTACCCAGAACATAGACATACTGTCCCGTTTTGTCGATCAGAAGCGACAGCGGCGTCATTCCTAAAGCAGTCCGGTTTAAGGGCTGCGGACTGGGAACACCCGTCGTCTGGTCCAGAGCGTAGGTGTCCACTGTATTGGCCGAGGAGTTGATCATGATCAACGTTGTTTCATTCGGGTCTACTGCCATCGATTCTGCTCTGCCCAGATTGAAGGAGGGAACTCCAGGAACGTTGCCAAAATTCGCGTTGCTGAGGATCGTGCCATTGGTGTTGTCAATGATTGTGTACGCTAATTCGTCCGGCGAAGCGCAGGCATGATAGAGAACTGTGTGTGTCCCTTTGACGACAACGGTAGCCGCAACCATGCCATTCACATTCGGGCATAAGACACGGTTTGGGTTTGAAACATGGCTCCCAGCAGTTCCATCTCCATTCCGCGAAACAACGTCGAGCGGAGTTGTTCCGGTATTCACTCCCACTCCTTGACGTGCTGCGCCGTAGATGAATGCGCCGCCCGGGTCAACCGCCATCACCTGGAACCAGCTTTGGACAAAGGGATCATTAAAGGATTGGAGAAAAGTGATTTTCCCGTTGGCGATGCTGAGGGTGTCCATGGGCGGGAAATGCAGTGGAAGAGTCTCATTCGCGTGGATAACGGTAGGCAATGGATCGAGAATGATGTCGCCTATAAACTGGCCACCGGAAGTAAGAAACTGGATGGCTCCAGTGGAAGAATCAACTGAGTAGAGCTTAGGCTGCCCTTCCGACACCAGCGATGAACCCACACCTTTTACGTAAGATACTCCCGGCGAAGCAAAGGGTGAGCCGCTGACGGTTATGAGAGTACCGTCAGGGTTAACCTTGAATCCGCTAATCGTTGCTGCCTCAAAATCCGCTGTAAAGATGAACTGCGCAGGAAATGCCGGCGTCGGAGCAGGCGACGGCACAGGGGATGGCGTCGGTGTTGGAGTAGGCGACCCAGTGGGTCCATTTGGTGATGGCGTGAAATTCGAGGTCATTGTGGGCTGTGATCCACAACCCGCGAGAGCACAAAGAGAGATTAGCGATAAGACCGCAAGGAATTTCGCGGCAGTCATGGGGCCCCCATAAGTGGTGAAGCTGTTACTGGAGAGATGCCAACCTGTGCGGCTCTGCTGCCCTAACGGCTGAGAAAATTTTCACCTATTCCATTCCGGAGTTGTAATGCCCCAATGAAGCGGTTTCACGAGGCTTGGTAAAAGGTTCGGACGGGAAGGGACCAATGACGACGTGCTGGAAAGAACCCTCTAACTGACTGCCAACTCTTTTTTTGTAGACTTCAGTCTTGCTGTGGCCCACGATATCAGCCGATAAGCGATCAGCATGGCCCAAATCGCGCCATAGATAAGTGGCTTTCGCAGATCGGCCTTTACCAGCCAAATAAAGTGGATCACGCCTGCTGCGGCACTGAAATAGATCAGGCGGTGCAGCTTCTGCCAGCGTCTGCCGCCTAACCTTCGAATCCATCCTGTAGTCGAGGTCAAGGCCAGAGGCAGCATCAATGCCCATGCAGTCATTCCAGCGGTGATGAAACGGCGCTTCACGATGTCGTGCAGCATTTCATGAACATCGAAAAACTTGTCGAGCCAGACATAGGTCATCAGATGCAGGCAGCCGTAAAAGAAGGCGTAAAGGCCCAGCATTCGCCGGAAGCGAATCATCCACGGCATTCCTGTGAGGCGACGAACAGGAGTGATGCCCAGCGTGATCAGCAGGAAGGTAAGCGTCCATCTGCCGGTGGAGCGTGTGATCACATCAATGGGGTTCGCTCCCAGCATTTCGTGGAAGCCCTTCCACGTTAGAACGACAACCGGGCCAAGACACAGCACAAAGACGATGACTTTGAGCGTCCGGATCAGATTTTCTCTGGGAGATGGCATCAGAAGTTTTTGCGCAGGTCCATTCCTGAATAAAGGCTTGCCACTTGATCGCCGTATCCATTCAACATCAGGGTTTCACGTTTGAAAAATTCTCCAATGCGGCGCTCTTTCGCCTGGCTCCAGCGTGGATGATCGACCTGGGGATTGACGTTGGAATAGAAGCCATATTCGTTGGGCGCCATCCTGTTCCACGAAGTGGGCGGCATCTTTTCCACAAACTTGATCTTCACGATGGCCTTGATGCTCTTGAATCCATACTTCCAGGGAACCACCAACCGGATGGGCGCGCCATCCACATTGGGCAGCACTTCATCATAAATGCCTACTGCGAGAATCGTGAGCGGATGCATGGCCTCGTCCATGCGCAATCCTTCAACGTAAGGCCACTGGAGCACGCTCTGGTTCTGGCCAGGCATCTGGTTAGGAGCAAGGATGGTCTCAAAGGCTACAAATTTTGCCTTGCCCAGAGGCTCAACTTGCTTCATCAACGCGTTTAGAGGAAACCCAACCCAGGGAATCACCATCGACCAGCCTTCGACGCAGCGGAACCGGTAAATGCGCTCTTCCAGCGGAGCCAGCTTCAGGAACTCATCGATATCCATCTTTTTGGGCTTCGCGACTGCCCCCTCGATCGAAACCGTCCACGGGCGGGCACGGAAATTCTTCGACAAACCATTAGGCTCGTATTTATCAGTGCTGAATTCGTAGTAATTGTTGTAGTTGGTGATGTCTTTCAATGAATTGGGCTTTTCAGTAGTGCTGAACTGGCTTTTTGTGATGCCGGTCAGCTTGCTGCTGGCTTCCACGGTGTCCAGCGTGGCTGCCGCGTCGCGCAGATAAAGACCGGTGGCCAGAGCTGCCCCCGTCGCAGCCGCGCCAGCAATGAATTTGCGCCGGTCCATATAATTGGATTTCGAGGTGATCTCCGAAGACGGTATGTCGCTCTGTTTCTTGATCAGCATGGGGCTCCCGCTATTTATTTTAGACGAGTTATCGACCGATAAGATCGTTAGTTCCCTCCCGTCGCTGCAAACTTTGGCGGATCGTAAGGCAGGGTATCAGGGTTGATGCGGACCGCAGTTGTGAACTTCAAAGGATACTTACCGCCCATGGAATAGGTCAGCTCGACGAAATATGCAGTCCAGCCCTTTTCCGGTTTGTTGACCTTACCGACATACACTCCGCCTTTTTGTTCAGTGAGGGTCGTTGAATGATATGCGGGACCGATTGCCACCAGGCGGAAATCCCGATGCTCGGGATTGGTGGCCTGCCAAAGCTTGACCTCGATGGGCTTTGTAATAGTGGTC
This sequence comes from Candidatus Angelobacter sp., assembly GCA_035939855.1. GTDB lineage: Bacteria > Acidobacteriota > Terriglobia > Terriglobales > Acidobacteriaceae > Angelobacter. Next base: position 10,220 of record DASZFK010000278.1, on the reverse strand, counting down.
ACGCGAATTGAGCTATCGTCTTCAAATTTCCAGGAAAATTTTGGACGCGGCTGCTTACGCAAGAAGGCGTCATAAAAGGCGATCAAGCCCTGGCGGGCGTCGGAATTTTTTAGCGAATGGTCGGTGTTGGGCACGTAGCGAAGATATTTTTCTCCCAGCAGGTCGTCAAAATAGAAACGCGAAGAATCCGGCAGGAAATACTGGTCGCCCGCGGAATTGATGATGTACTTAGGCAGGGTCAGCCGGTCGCGGTATTCATAGGGTTCTTCGATCTGCATGAGCTTATGAAATTCCGGCGTGCCGTTGCGCTTCATGATCCCAAGGTCTTCGTAGTCTTTGACTGCCGGCGAATAGAATCCATACGCCCGGTAGTGGTGCTCGAAGGATTTCTCGTTATTGAGCAGGTCAATGACCATGGGAGCAATCGCTACAACGCGCTTATCGACTGCAGCAGTCGTCCAGGTAGTCCAACCGCGTTTCGAGCCGCCGCCTACCATGAAATTCTCTACCTTGGTTTTTCCCCCAGCCTCTGATGAAAGGAACTCCTGCACGGCATCCATGGCTTTGACTGCGCTCTTGGTCATGGGAAGGCGCGCCGGCCAGAGTTCATTTCCTGTTCGCAAATACTTATCCCAGGTGTAGGCAATGAATTCATCTTCGACCAGGTCACGTTTGATAGCGTCGGGAAAGTCGAGGGGCTGATTGGGTACCATCCGCAGCTCCGCCACTACTGTGTGGGTAGTCAGCGCTATGTCGGCAATCAGCGCTTCTACCTTCTCGGGAGCCTTATCTTTATTGGAGCCGCCCGTAATGTAAAGGAAGCCGGTTGCATGGTCAATCTGGTCCGGTCGAACAATCGTAAGCCAGTGCTTCCACTCGCTACGATCCGCAGGAATTGGAGGCTTCCAGGTCTGCGATGTAAGAGAAAGCACATAAGCCTTGTAACCTGTCCCTGGAATCGTGTTGACCAGTTCGAATTTGTAACTGGGATCAGGAGCGTGGACATAGCGATCGAGCGCTGTTTCCTGGCGAGGAGCAGCAGCCGGAAGCATGGTCGCCAGGAGCGCAACAATGATAAGCATGAAGCGAATGCGTGCAGTTTTCATGGGCCGACATTTTACCGCACGAATTCAAACGCTTGCGATTTTCCAAATGGTATGATCAGAAGCAATTAATTCACTGCTTGAATAACAAGACTTCCAAAGGAGCCAAATTCTTGCATGCTCTCATCCAGATATGCGTATTGATGGTCCTGGCAGGCAGGATGGCTGCGACTCCGACGGACGAAATCAACGTCTCCAGTTGTCCGGGACAAGCGAAACTCCCCGTAACATTTTCCATCGACTGCTCTCATGTCAAAGAGACCGAGAAGCAATTTTGCAAGCCTTTTATAGAAAATCAGGCTTGCAAGGTCTTCGGAGCCTATCGCAAAATTACCGGCATCAATCTCGAAAACGAGTGTCCATCGGTCAAATACACGATCTACGACAAGGACACCTGGCCATACAAACAGGGCGAGGCCGGTGGATACGCTAAACACTGCGCGGCTGAGTTGATGGCGGATTACTCGCTGCTCATCAAATCGCGACTCGGCCCCTATGATGTGCACGAGATTCTCCATGTTTATCAATCTGGAATGGGAGCTTTGCCGCAACCGCATGTGCTTTTTGGACCAAGTATGCTGGAGGCCATCCGAGAAATTGGCGATTCCGAAACGTATACCAAGCGATTGGAGAGTATGAAACAGGAAGTCGCGCGCCTTGAAGATCAGTTCCAGCAAGGTACTGTAAAAGGCAACAAGTGCATCCTGGCCGAGACCGAATTCGAAGAACGCCTGTATCTTGAAAATGCCCGATATGTTTATGTTTTTTACCGCAAGCTGGAGCCGGACAAAACAAAAGACCAGGCTGCACGGGAAGCGCGATTTAATCGTATGTACAACATTGTTTCTGAGGGCAAAGCCAGGAAATTCCTGGTCGACCATGGATGCGCGCCATTTTAAGTGGAACTCATCTAAGGAAATTCTTGGCGTTTGAAACCCCGGCTGTTAGGGCTAGGCCGGGGCCCAAAAGTGGCTAATTCCCCGCGCGAACCGGCGTACAGGCAGGAAAGCCAACCGTTGGCGGGCAGTTATGAGTGAAAAGCCCGTTCCTCGGCTGATCGTTGTGGGTAATGTTTCTTACCGTCTCTTGATAAAGAGCTAGTTTGTTGAGTTTCTTTGTCTCCATGACACGAATCCTTTCTTTAGGTTCGTACAGCGGGAACGAATTATACTCCAGCTATACGGAAATATTCCCAAATACGAAAGATGCGCAGGCTGGATGTGTCACTTCCAGTTCAGCGGCTTCCAGGTCAAAATACCTTTTTGGGAACCAAATAGGTGAAGCCCACAAATACTTCCCAACGAGTGCTGCCGGTTGTAAGGCCGCGATTGAATCCGCCATCAAAGACGAGGTTCTTCTTCCAAGCGTACGAAGTGGCAAAAAGTGCGCCAATGGCATTCGAATGGACCAAAGGCTGGGTAAAGTGCCATACCTCTCCTGATACTCCAACACGAGGGGCAACCGGATGAGAGATCGACAAAGTCTGGCCAAACTGCGCGCGGTGGACCGGCTCCTCGATCTGTTCGGTCACGATTCCATTGGTATCGAAGTGGAATCCGCCAGCATCGAAACTCACCAGCAAGAGCGCCGATTGACGGTTCGTGCCGATATCCAGTTCCGGCGCTGGACTCGCGTAGGCGCGTCGAAAATAGCTGAGGGCAACGGTAGGCCGATTCCCTTCCCCTTGGACAATAACGCCTTGCAAGCCCAAGAAGACTTCGCCCGGATGCCGGTCAATCCCTGTTTCAATATGGGAATGAACGAGCGGCTCGGTTTGCACCAGGAGTTGAAGGCGCTTTATCGGCGCGAACTTCACCACCTCGGTGAAACCCAGACGACGTGAAAATTCTCCGGAATGCACCGCATTGAGCAGCCCGGACTCAAATTGAAAATAGCCGACAGGAGTCAACGTTGCTGGCGTGGAGACCGTGGGACGTCCCGGATTGGCCTCCACTTGTCCCCATACCGCTATCGAAAACAGCAAAGCGAGGGCCGTCTGGACGAGCGTCTTCTTCATCCACTCTATTTATTTGTGCCGGCAGCCTGCTTTTGCACGCTCAGATTCTCCAGCCGGCTGACCTCGGCTTGAAGGGCGGTAGCGTTGGGCGCATTGGGTATGCGCGTCAGATAATCCCGCATCTGCTGGGCGGCCCCGGCATAATCGTGCTTGCCTTCCAGGATATTGCTTAACAGGAGCGCCACATCAGGCCTGCGATGATCAGTATCTAAAGATTCGAACTTGCGGGCTTTTTCCTCGGCAGCATCCAGGTTACCCAAATAGAAGTTGGCCGCGGCGCTGTAGAGATAAGCGATCGGATAAGCGAATGGATTCAACTTTTCCAACTGCGCGGTGAACTTTACGGTGTCTTGCCACTTTTTCTGGTGAACGGCGATGGAAGCCAAGCCAAAATAAGGATTCACAAAAACCGGGTCAGCCGAGATGGCCTCAGTGTAATCTTTTTGCGCTTGATCCAGCAGGTTTTGATGCTCGTGGACCTCACCTAAAAGCGACCATGCAGCAGCAAAGCGAGGAAACACGGTAACGGCTTTGTCCAGCTCTTTTTCAGCCTCCTGTTCCTTTTTCTGTGCCAGATCTTTTTGGGCTTTCTCGAAGGCATGGCGGGCATCTTTCGGAGCTTGCATAGTAGTCAGGCTGATGGTGGAGCCCGCAACATTGTCCATGCGGCGCAAAAAAATTGTGCCTACATTGAGCTGCCCAAAGTTGTCCTCAAGCCTCATCATTACGGTCGAAGAGCGAAAGCCGGGCAGGACGGCGCGCAGTTCGCATCCCATGAGCTGGGCGATACGCCGGGAATCCTGCGTAGATTTTGAGTCTCCCATCATGCCGGTTGTTTGTAGGGGATCGACACTGCTTTCAGAAGCATCTTGGATTCCATTATTCTGGCCAAGCTGAAATTCGAAGTGCCCTTTGCCATCGGTATACCCTTCGCGCCGGGCCATTCCATTACAGACACGTTCAATGAGCACCGGCTCCGGCGGGGTCATTCCACCATCCAACAACACCTTGCCCGAAATGAAGATTGGCTGTCGCTGCAGGGTGATATCTGGGGTGTTCGGAGGCGTCATGACTGGTACGTTGGCTGTTCCGTTGACGTTTCCTCCTTTGCCGCCTTTCTGGGCAGCGGCTGATTGGAGGAAAAAGAACGCGCTGAATACGACCGCAAGCTTCAAGCGATAGGAAATAACCATCGTGATGCCCTCCGTTGAATGGCTGATGGCCGGCACGTCGAAAGGTGGTTCTCCCTGCGACAGACATATTACATCTTTTCTTAGATCAATGTTGGAGAAATTAGGTTGGAGCAGTTACTGAGGCTGGGCGGGCTCACGAACACGGACAATGGCGCTACGTACCCGTGCTTGAAAACGGGCAGCAGCAACCCTGAACTCCTGTACAATTTCTCTGTGAAGTCGCGGAGCAGTTCGGCGGTAATCGAGGCTTTCTCGAACCTGGTTCGGCCCGAGATCGAAGATGAACGCATTGACCTGGCCAAGGCAGCTCTGACTTTTGCGCGGATCGAGTATCCCGAGCTGGATCTTAACGCTTATCTCCGCAAAATCGACCAACTGGGAGAGCGGGCCGGCAAGAGAATTATCGAAACCGGCGATCCTGGAGAAAGCATAGCCGCTGTCAATGAGGTTCTATTTGCCGAAGAGATGTTTCGAGGCAATACTGTCGACTATTACAATCCCCTCAATTCATTCCTGAATGATGTGCTGGATCGACGTCTCGGAATTCCTATCACGCTCTCACTCATTTATTTGGAAGTAGCGCGACGTATCGGGTTCCCCCTGTTCGGCGTGGGCATGCCCGGCCATTTTCTGCTCAAGCACTACGACATTGCCGGACGTTCTACTCTGATTGATGTGTTTGAGGGCGGCAGGGTCGTAACCGAAGATGATTGCCAGAAGAAACTCAATGCCATCTGGGATGGCCAGCTCGTTCTTCAACCGCAATTTCTCTTGCCCGTGACCCGCCGGCAGATGCTGACGCGCATGTTGAACAACCTGAAAACCATCTACCTCTCCCAGCGGAATTTCCGCAAGACATTGCGCATCGTAGATCTGATTCTGGTGAGCTACCCACGCTCCCCTGAGGACGTAAAACAGAGGGCCGTGCTTCGCTATAACCTCGATGACTATCGCGGAGCCCTAACCGATTTTGAAGAATACGTCCGCATGTTGCCCGACGCCTCCGATGCAGAAGAGATCAAGCAAACCGCTCTCTCGCTGCGCCGATCGATGGCCATGATGAACTGATCCTCTGCCTAAGAGCCCTAAATCTAAGGCTGTGCCCGACCGATAACAGTAACTAAGGTACTCTGGTTAATCTGCCTTAATCAGTGGTATCGTCAGCTTAAAATTATCTAAGTTTTGCACTTCAAATCGTGTACCTAAACAGATAGAGTTTTGTAACTCATTATAGGAGAAGGTGTTTATGGGGGTTTCGCGCAGGAATTTTTTGCATTGGGGCGGCTTTCTGGCAGTAGGCGCAACAGTAAGCGCATTTGGTCAGAGAGGAATTCGTTCGGACCATTCCGGAGAGGTCAATCCAGGCAATACTGTCCATGCAGTCCCTCCGACCAGCACGCATAATGGCGGCCACCCCAACCTTCAGCAGATGACCAGGGAGTCATTTGCTCCGTATGTAGGTACTGGATTTAAGGTTTCGGAAGGCGCGTCACAGCCGGTTTGGATCAGGCTCATCTCCGCTGAGCAATTTCCCGCCAATCCTCAACACCAACCCGAGATCAGTGCCGCTTCGGCAAGAAAGACCTTGACCTATAGGCTGCGTTTTCTTGGTTCCTCAGAGAAAGTCCTGCCCCAAGCGTCTTATACTTTGGAGCACGATAAGCTGGGTACGATCAAGCTGCTGCTCGTTCCCAGCGGCGATGGCCAGCAACTGTATACGGCCATTGTTACCCATCTGCAATAGAAAAGACTTTAAAACGCTCGGGCTGCGCTACCCCTCCGCAGTCCGGCGTTTCTGTTTAGGGCGCAGGGAGCACCTCAGAGGTTCTCTCAATGTGCGAATTTCCCGGTTAATTATTGAAACGTTTGTCGATTTCCTTCACTAGCTATTAGCTGAGGACGGCGTGTCAGATGAAATCTGCACCCACAGGCGAATCAATGAAAAAGCTGCTCCTTTTTTTCTCCATGCTGATGACTCCCTTTATGAAAGCCCAAACTCCAAAGCTGGGCGCCGACGCCGATCCTATTCGTCGAATGCTATTTGCCTCGCCATCAATGAAGGAACAGTTACAACTGATCAAGACGGATGATCCAGCCAACCCACTGAAGCGCCTCGCCGATGCAGCCAGGCTGGCGACTGCCGGGAAGAAAGCGGAAGCCAAGGCACATATCCACGAGATGCTTAAGCTTCCGAACCTCGAGACCCGCGTCCAACTGTGGGCTTGGTCGGCTTTGCGTGAACTGGGCGAGGAACCGGATGAAAAGTCAGGAACAGAAGTACTGGGAGCTGTGTTCGAACGACCAATGAAGACCGGGTACGACACGCTGGCTGCTTACCAGGACGGCACGGCACGTTATCTGAATTTCTCGGGCTCCGCGATTTTCTGGGAGGCACGCGATGCGGCAATTCAATGGCTGTGCCAAAATCTCATGAGTTCGGCCTTGTCTGCAAGTTCTCAAGCAACACCACGCACGGATATCTCGCTGCCAAAGTCAGGGACACAGATCACTTTGCTAACACGTTCGGGCATGTATGTGATCCCAGACCCTCCACAGGCCGTCATTCGAGGAGCGTTGGCCCTGATCGTCGAGTTGATCGAACGTGACAAGAAGAGTAAAGCCGGCTAAGGAACGACCTATTGCTTGGCACTGCCCACACGAAGCTGGCAGCGTTTTTCTCGTCCGCCGACCCGTTTACATACAGACTGAACGCAAGAACTCCGCGAGGCGGCGACGGCCCATGGAAATCACCGACATCCCATCATTCTTGCAATATTACGAGAACATTCGCCAGAGAACCTTGAATGTTCGTTTCGGCGTGAAATTATGGCTGTAGGCGCGCTTCGGCGGCGGCGCGAATCACCGAAGGGAAAGGGCACGATTTGCGCGTCTGCCGATCGAGATGAACTACAGTCAATTCCGTGGTCGCGACCACGGTGCCCTTCTCGATGTTGCGCATCTCATGCAAAAAGCGAATCACTTTGTCGCGCACTTCCAGTACGCGCGAGCGTACTTCGATCACATCGCCCGCGAAGAGTTCCTCTTTGTACGCGGTGTTTTGCTGCACGCCGGCCATGCCGCGCTGCCGTTCGCGCATGTAGGTGGGCGTGATGCCCAGTTCGGCGAAGAGATTCCACGTCGCCTCGTCGAACTTTCCTGTGTACCACATCACATTCATGTGGCCCATGTGATCGCAGTGCCACGGATGCACCGCGCCCTTGTATGTAATCGTTTGCATGGCTGCTCTGTTCGTATCGGTCATCGCCCGCGATGTTAACAGCTAACTAACTGTTCGGGCCGACGATTATTTCGAAATGCGTTACGAAATCATCGAAGCTGGTCAGAATAGCCCGTGCCTCCGGTTTGACTACAGCGCGAATCTCGCCTCGCTCGGCCTTGTTATTGGCTTGGCCATTCTTCGTTGGCGCAACCGGCCAGTACTGCGGGCATCTATAACGGCCTGGGCCGCCCGATTGTGCCAAGAACCTAGCCTAGGCGTCCTTGCAGACATCGACCCATTTAGCATCGACGAGTTGGGCGAAGCGATCCGGCGGAATGCGGATGGCGGCGTGGGTCGAGCCGCCTGCCGTCACGACCTCGCCAAAGCGTTTCAACCGGATATCGAAGAACACAGGCAGCGGTCTGGCAAGGCAGAGGGGCGTGATGGCGCCTACCGGGTGGCCGGTGATTTCTGACGCTTCGGATCCCGGCATCATCCGGCCCTTGCCGCCGAGGGCATCTTTCACTTTGCGGTTGTCGAGCTGCGTGTCACCGCAGGTAACGACGATCAACGCACGGTCGGCGACGCGCAATGTCAAGGTTTTGGCAACCTGCGCAGGCAGGACTTTCCACTCGCGAGAAATGTAGTCGGTGGTATGCGCCTCGGTCAGTTCGACGACCTTGAGTTCCGGTGCATGCACGGCAAGATATTCCCGCATTGAATTGGGTGTCATGGCTACGCTCCCATTACCCTATTTGAACCCGTTGCCCTGCGACCGAATTGCAGAGATGACCGAGATCCTCGATTTCGATCGTGTCGCCGTGAGTTACCGCCTGCATTTTGCCCGGTGTGCCAGTAAAAATCACGACTCCGGGCATCAACGTGACGAATTGAGAAATGCAGCTGAGCAGTTTGTCGGCAGAATATTATCACAATGATGTTGCCGCTTACGCACGATTCTGCTATTCGTTGCGATGTCTAAATGGGAACTCTCTCAAGCGGAACGATAAACTGAATGCCATCTACCTGTTTTCTCTGGAGCCTGGCATCGTTGGTGACGAAAAGGTCAATGCCGGCGCCGGCGGCGCAGGCAAGTTGAATGGCATCGGGCGGGCGAAGAGCACGGTCCGAGCGGAGCGAAGCGTAAATCGGCGCCGCTTTTGTGTCGAAGGGAAGGATTAGGGCGGCGGTTGTAATAGCTGCCTCATACCGGGAGGATAGTTGCCTGTCTCCCTGTTCCATTGGCTTGACGAGGATCTCTCCCAACGTGAGGGTGGAGGTCAGCAACTGGTCACCGCGCGCCAACATTTTCGTCCGGAGAGCTACTGTTGCTTTCGAGAGAGGGCCATAATCTTCAAACAGGTAGATGAACAGATTGGTGTCCCAGAAGACACGACTCATTTCCAGCCCTCACGGAGCCGGCGCACGTAGGCGTCCGCATGTTCATCCGCCCACAGGTGCTTACCTGAGCCACGCAAGGCAAGCAGCGGATAGGCCTTGGAAGCAGCGCTCACTGCGGCCGCAGACCATCCTTCATACCAGTTCAGCAAGCCATCGTAGCCATAAGGCAGGTCTTCCCGACGCGGCGTGATCTTGGCATCCTCACGTTCAGGATGATACGAATCGCCCCTGCGGAAGAGGCGGCGTCGGCCTGGAGCCGTTTCAAACAGCATCCGGTAACGCCCGGGGTTGGGCGGGCGGTTGGCAACGCAATGTTGCACCACGTGGACGTACACGCCGGGCCGGAAGGGAAGGTGGCGGGCTTCCTGCTTCGCACGATCGATGATCTCTTCGATTGCGAAATCTCCACGCTCAGGATGCTCCCGGTGAAGTAGAGCAAGAGCAATCCAAACCTCGTCAGCGACTTTAATGGCCGTCTTTGCAACCAAGGACTTCATATTTATTTCATTACTACTAAGTATAAATGAATTGTCAAAAAAGCTGAAAGCGTTCTTCCAGGTTTCTTGGTGGGAGCCCATTTACAATAAAAACTTACGAAGAGCTTAAGCGAGGCTTTGGGTGAAAGATGGAAATCACCAACATCCCATCATTCCTTCAATATCACGAGAACATTCGCCAGAGAACCTTGAATGTGATCCGCTCGATTCCCCCGGAAAAGTTTGACTGGAGCTACATGGAGGGAAAATTCACTTGCGCCGACCTAGTGAGGCATATTGCGACTATTGAGCGCTACATGTTTGCCGAGTGCGTTCAGTTCCGGCCCAGTTGCTACCCAGGGCACGGCAAGGAACTCGCGGATGGATATGAGAACGTGCTGGCATTCATGGATCGCCTCCATCGAGAATCCATGGAAATTTTCGGCCGCATTCTCAATGAAGACTTGAACAAGAAATGTATGACGCCTGCAGGCGCACCGGTCCCGGTATGGAAGTGGCTACGCGCCATGGTGGAGCATGAGATCCATCATCGCGGACAGCTGTATATCTACCTGGGTATTCTTGGTTTGCCATCGCCGCCTCTTTATGGCTTAACGTCGGAGCAGGTAAAAGAGCGAAGCCAGCCCATCGCTGCCAACCCAGCATAATTCCACAGCATTCAAGGAAGTCACATTGCCCGATCAGCATCCCCACAAACCGGCACATCTGACTCCTGATCCCTTGCCGGATATCTCCCCAGAAATTTCCACTGATAAGCAGGGCGGCATTCTGCGCGCGCTGTCGCTGGAT
>DASZFK010000277.1:0-19924 GCA_035939855.1 Candidatus Angelobacter sp. | reverse complement strand
TTCGGCTTGCTTGCTTTTGTCTCTGGAAGGCATATTCCTCCAGTTGTGGGCGCGCCGCGTGTGGGAGAGAAAGTTCCCGAGTTCAACCTCTCCGATAGCGATGGCAAACCCGTTTCCTTTTCGCATCTGCTTTCCGAACCGGGGAACGGCGGAGTGCGTCCTAAGGGTGTGCTTCTGGTGTTCTATCGTGGATATTGGTGACCATTTTGCAACCTCGAGTTACGAGGCATAGAAAAACAACTGGGTGAGTTTGAAGCTGCCGGTGTTCGCCCGGTAGCCATCAGCGTTGATAGCACCGAAGAATCCCGTGACTTGCGTAAGAAGGCCGGTTACACGTTTACATTCCTTTCCGATCCAGGCGCACAGGTAACGCGTCAATACCGCCTTTTGCATGTGGCTGGCGGGCCTGAAAAACAGGACATATCACGTCCTGCTGAGTTTCTGGTCGACTCCTCGGGAACTGTACAATGGGAGAACTTCACTGAGGACGTTCGCGTGCGTGCTCGTGCACAAGAGATGTTGGCTGCAGCTAAAACTCTGCCATAGGAGCGCCATCTGTTAAAGGCATCCGTTAGGAAATCACGACAGAAAGTTTGACCATATCGGTCGCATCACGTTAAAATTGCAAGGTTTGCCGGTATTGTCAGATCCTGCCTGTTTGAGCAAGGCTGTTCGCAAACCGCAGAATTTTCAGCTAAATTCTTAAAGTCCAAAGAGACTGTCCTTTATTTGCAATAACTTGAGGGACGATGGAGAGAATATGTACGCGGTCATTCGCGCCGGGGGTAAGCAGTATCGTGTTGCTCCTGGAGACATTGTCAAGGTCGAGAAACTGCCCGCCAATGATGGTGACACAGTTGAGTTTAACGATGTCCTAGCCGTTTCTGGGGAAGAAGGCAAGATCGGTCCTGGGAGCGATGTATTGGTCAGCGGCCAAGTCATGGAGAGCGGACGGGGCGACAAAGTCCTGGTTTTCCACTTCAAGCGCAAGAAGCAGTACAAGAAGATTCTTGGACACCGCCAGCATTACACCGCTGTGCGCATTACCGAGATTGCTTTTGACGGACAGCGCTTTACCGCTCCCGAACTGCCCGCCAAAAAGCCAAAAACGGTTCCAGTTGAGACAGAAACAGAAGAAGGCTCTGAGGTTGAGGCGGCTGCTCCTGAGAGCAAAGCGGCTGCGTCTAAGAAGACGGCTAAAAAGCCTGCGAAGAAAGCTCCAGCCAAGAAGGCGGCAAAGAAGAGCGGCGGCAAGACCAAGAAGAAATAGAGGAATTTGTTATGGCACACAAAAAAGGATTAGGCAGTTCCAGAAACGGGCGGGATTCCAATGCGCAGCGCCTGGGTGTGAAGGCTTTCGGCGGCCAACTGGTGCACGGCGGAACCATCATCGTGCGGCAGCGTGGCACCCCGATCAAGCCCGGTCCCAACGTAGGTCGCGGCAAAGACGACACGCTTTTCGCCAAAGTCACGGGTGTAATCAAGTTCGTGGACAAAGGCTCAAGCGGACGCTATGTGCTGATCGAGCCTGTAGAGGCGAGCGCTTAAATCGATAAACATCCAAAACATTTGGCCCCGTTAGATAGACGGGGCTTCGTGTTTGTAGTGGTTTATTTCCATGTTCATCGACGAAGCCACAATTCGAATTAAAGCTGGTGGCGGCGGAAATGGCTGTATGGCCTTCCGCAGGGAAAAGTTTGTGCCTCGCGGCGGTCCTTCGGGCGGCGACGGCGGTCGTGGTGGCGACATCTTTATGGAATCGAGCGAACGCCATAATACGCTGATCCATTTCCGTTTCAATCCTGAATACACCGCTGAGCGCGGACGCCACGGAGAAGGCTCCAACTGCACTGGCCGTGAGGGCGAACCTATCATCCTCAAAGTCCCGGTGGGCACCATTGTCTACGACAAGACGACCGGCGAGTTGGTGCATGATTTCTCCCAACCCGACGAGCGCATAATCGTGGCCCACGGGGGACGTGGCGGACGAGGGAACCAGCATTTTGCCACCAGCACTCACCAGGCGCCGCGTGAACACGAACTGGGCAAGCCGGGTGAGGAAAGAGTTTTGAGGCTTGAATTGAAGCTGCTGGCAGATGTCGGGTTGGTTGGCTATCCGAATGTCGGCAAATCTACGTTGATTTCGCGTATTTCGGCAGCCCGGCCCAAGATTGCAGACTATCCATTTACCACCCTTGAGCCAAATCTGGGCGTGGTCACGATCGGCCAGTTTCCAGACGAAGACAGCTACGTGGTAGCCGACATTCCAGGACTCATCGAGGGGGCGCACACTGGCACTGGACTGGGAACACAGTTTCTGCGCCATCTCGAACGCACCCGGTTGCTCGCCCATATCGTTGATGTCTCCGACGCCAGCGGGCGGCCCGATCCTGTGCAGGACTTCAATGTGATCGTGAACGAGTTGGCCAGCTTTGGCGCTGGATTAGAGCAGAAGCCGATGATTGTAGTGGCCTCCAAGATGGATGCCGTCAACAAAGAGAAGCTGGCGCAGTTGCGCAAATACAGCAAAAAGTTGAAGTTGGACTTGTATGAGATTTCCGCAGTCACCGGCGAGGGAATCCCGAAGCTGAAATACAGCCTGGGGAAGCGTGTAGCCGAGATCCGCGCGGGCAAATATGTTCAACCTTCGGCCGGCAAAAAAACGGCATCACCGCGAAAGCCAAGAAAGGTCAAGCCTCAGAGTGTCCGCATCTCAAAACGCGCCGCTTTCAAGAAGAGAAAGAGCCAATGAGCGTGGCTGGTGAACAGGCATGAAGCTGGCTTTGTTCGGCGGCACTTTTGACCCTGTTCATCTAGGTCACTTGGCCATTGCCCGGGCCGCAACCGAGCGGTTTGGCCTTGATTGTGTTTACTTTGTGCCGGCTGCCGTGCCTCCGCATAAGCGGAGCCGAAGTCTTACCGAATTTCAGCATCGTTTTGCCATGCTGGCGCTGGCCACTGCCGAAGAGCAGCGCTTTGTGCCGTCGCTGCTGGAAGCCAATTCCGCGCAACCGAGCTATTCCATTGAGACCGTCCGCCGGCTCAAGGCCTCTTTGGATACATCGAGCAGGCTTTACTTCCTGATTGGAGTGGACGCGTTTATGGAGATCAGCTCGTGGAAGCAGCCAGTGGAATTGCTCTCAGAGTGTGATTTTGTGGTGGCCAGCCGGCCAGGGTACGCACTGAGGGATATAGCAACGGCATTGCCCGCGCTACTGCGTCCTGCCGATGCCGTGCTGCAAAGAATCGGAGAACAGCCGGGAGGCACGATCGAGCTTTCCTCAACTGCCATCCACCTGCTGGATAATGTAGATCAGCCCATTTCGTCCACGCAGATTCGCGCAGCAGCAGGCGAATCTGTCGAGCAGCTTAGCCGGCATGTTCCCAGGCTGGTGGCCGAATACATCAGGAAAGAGCATCTATATCTGGAGCGTGAAACGAATGGCCAAAAATGAGGGCGCGAGAACCAGCATAAGATGCTATCTTTTTGAACGAGGAAAGCACATCAGGAGCAAAGAACGGGGATGAGTATCGAAACCAGGCAGCAGGTGGCGGAAGCAGTTCGAGCCGTAGAAAACAAGAAGGGTGAAGACCTGGCAATTCTGGAAATGGACCGCACCACGGGACCGTTCACCGATTACTTCATCGTTTGCACCGGAACCAATCCCCGGCAGATTCAGGCCATTTCCGATGAAGTGGAAAAGGGCCTTCGTTCCATGGGCACTCGGCCAACGAGTATTGAAGGATACAACCAGGCGGAATGGGTGTTGCTGGATTATGTGGATTTTGTAGTCCACATCTTTTCGGAGCGGGCGCGCAGGTTTTACGACCTGGAGCGGCTGTGGAAGTCGGCTACGCGCCTTACATCCGCTGATCTGCTCAAGAAACCTGCGGCCATACAAGCTACAAAAAGGACTGCCACCGGACGCTCCGCTAAAGCTAAAAGCACAGCCGGGCCAAGGGCCGGCGCTAAACCAAAAAAGACTGCGGCCATGGCGAAGGCCACCAAAAGGACGACGCGGAAAGGAAAAGCTTAAAATCAAATTCTTCCTGTGAAACTTCAAATTGCCTGGGTTGGAAAAACGAAAGAGCCAGCGATCCAATCGCTCACGGCGGAATATTTGAAACGGATTGCGCGTCATGTGCCAACGGAATCGCACGAGTTATCGGCGGAAACCGCGTTGCTCAAATTGGCTGAACACACTTCCGGACGCACGAAACCGGTGCTCATCTTGCTCGATGGCCAGGGACGCCAGTTCACGTCAGAAGAATTCGCCGAACTGCTTCGCGACCAGCAGGATCGAGGCACACAGAATTTGCTATTTGCCATCGGTCCAGCCGACGGCTTCAGCAATCATGCTCGCGGAGCCGCAGACCTGATTCTATCGTTTGGCAAGATGACCCTCGCCCACGAGTTGGCACGGATTGTTTTGCTGGAACAAATCTACCGGGCATTTACAATCTTGAAAGGACATCCATACCATACAGGACATTGAAGAATTTGTAATTTGGTAATTTTTAATTTGTAATTTGAAGAGCTGCTGGCTACTAGCTTCCTTCGGCTAAAACCTCAGGACAGGTTCTAGCTGCTAGCCAGAAAGTGCTCTTGATTTTTCAAATTACAAATTAGAAATTGCAAAATTATAAATTCCATGTCTGACGTTCATCGCGGACTTATCATCGTTAATACCGGGCCGGGGAAGGGCAAGACTACTGCGGCCATGGGGACTGCGTTGCGTGCAGTGGGCAATGGGATGAAAGTGCTGATGCTGCAGTTCCTCAAAGGCTCATGGCACTATGGCGAACTTGATGCCGCGCAATCCTTCGGGGACAAATTCGTGATGAAGCAGATGGGCCGAGGGTTTGTGAAGGTAGGCGGAGCGGAGACCGATCCCGAAGATATCCGCATGGTGGAGCAGGCTTGGGAAGAAGCCCGACAGGCTATCATGTCTGGAGAGTGGGACCTGGTGATTTTGGATGAGATCAATTATGCCGTCAGCTATGGCATGTTGGATCCGGTTCGGGTTGTCGAGACTTTGAAACAGAAGCCAGAAGGGGTGCATGTAATTTTGACGGGAAGGAACGCGCACCCGTCAATCGTGGAACTGGCTGATACGGTGACTGAGATGAAGCAGGTAAAACATGCCTACGAAAAAGGCGTGCTCGCCCAGAGAGGCATTGAATACTAACGGAATTTAAAATTTCTAATTTCAAATTTCTAATTTTTGATCTAAGGCCCTTGCAAGTTGTTTAAGTTGAAAGGAATTTTCTTTGGCTTGGTTTAAACGAGAGTCGAGCGAAATTCAGCCTGCGGAAGAGAAGCGCGTGCGCACCGAGGGACTATTCCTGAAGTGTGATGGCTGTGGCAAGATCATCTGGAAAAAAGAGTTGGAAGAGAACCTGCAGGTTTGTCCCAAGTGCAATCATCATTTCCGTATTGATGCCCGCAACCGCCTGGCAATGCTGCTGGACGAGGGCAGCTATACGATTCACGACGATAGACTGGCCTCCACCGATCCGCTCTCCTTTTCCGATACACGTCCTTACAAAGCGCGCCTGCAGAAAAGCCAAGAGGAGACCGGTTTGAAGGATGCGATCATCAACGCTGAAGGAACACTCATCGGAAAGCCGGTCATCGTTAGCGCGATGGAGTATTCCTTCATTGGCGGCAGCATGGGAGCTGTAGTCGGGGAGGCGATCACGCGCGCCATTGAAAGGGCGTGCAACCAGCGCAAACCCATTATTGTTGTCTCAGCTTCCGGGGGCGCGCGAATGATGGAAGGCGTGGTGAGCCTGATGCAGATGGCAAAGATATCGGCTGCGCTGGCCAGGCTGGATAACGCACGCGTACCTTATGTTTCTGTATTGACAGATCCGACCACTGGCGGCGTTACCGCTTCCTATGCGATGCTCGGAGACCTGAATATTGCCGAACCGGGCGCTTTGATTGGTTTTGCCGGACCGCGAGTGATCGAGCAAACGATTCGGCAGAAGTTGCCGGCGGGTTTCCAGCGCAGTGAGTTCCTGTTGCAACATGGCATGCTGGATGCCGTGGTCCACCGCAAGGAAATGAAGGCATACCTCGCGCGCGCCCTCGACTTTATGGCTCCCAAGGCGGCCTGATCTGTGCCTGCCAACTACGAATCCGCCGTTTCCAGCCTTATGGCGCTGGGCCATGAGCTGTTGTCGAATCGTAAATTCGACCTGGCCCATATGCGCCGATTGATGCAGGCCCTCGGTGACCCTCAGCGCAGAGTGCAGAGCGTTTTGATTGCCGGCACCAATGGCAAAGGTTCGACAGCGGCAACTCTGGCCAGTATTGTTGGGGATGCCGGATATCGAACCGGACTCTATACTTCACCTCACCTCGTATCGATCAACGAACGCATTCAGATCAACCAGGAGCCCATCAGCGATATTGAGCTTGCGGAAATGTATGACCGCGTGGAAGATACGGCCCAGCGGTTGATTGCGACTGGAGAGCTTCCCTGGCATCCAAGCTTTTTCGAAATGGTTACGGCGATGATGTTCGAGCATTTTGCCAGCGCCGGAGTGGAACTTGCGGTGCTCGAAGTGGGCATGGGGGGACGGCTTGATGCCACCAATATTGCCGATCCCTGCATTTCGGTGATCACCGACATCGACCTGGACCATCAAAAGTTTCTCGGTTCAACCTTGGCAGAGATTGCACGCGAAAAGGCCGGAATTCTGCGTCGTGGCGGCGTAACCGTGCTTCTGCCGCAACATCCGCAGGTGAATGATGCGCTGGGTCAAGCCATCATGGAGTGTAATGCCCATCCCGTGAGCGCTGTGCAACATATACCGCCAGGCGCACCCCATGCAATTGAAGCCGCGGTTGATTCCGGCTGTAAGCCTCGAAACCGGTTCCCTCTGGAGTTTATGGACAAGGAGATCATGGTGGAATCACCACTACTTGGGCGCCATCAATGGCGCAACCTGGCATTGGCCATTACTGCCGCTGAGCAACTTAACAAGTTCGGCTTCCGCGTGCTGCCGGAGCATGTCGAAGAAGGGGTTCGGAACACCTCGTGGCCGGGTCGATTCCAGGTGTTGCCTGCCCATGCTCACTTTCCCGAAACGGTGCTGGATGTAGCCCACAATCCCGCCGGCGCGTGGGCCTTGCGCTCCACCCTTTCAAATTATTATGAGGAGCGTGAGCTGACTTTCATTTTTGGCGCAATGAAAGATAAAGCCATTGGTGAGATTGCGGATATTCTTTTCCCGTTGGCGACAACCGTCATTGCGGTTCGGGCCGATAATCCACGGGCAGCTTCTACCGGCGAGATCGCCCAGGCCGCAGCGCATAGCCACACCGAAGTAATTCATGCGGAGAACATGTGCGCGGCGCTGAATCATGCTCGTTCCAAGAGCCAGGACAAAGGAGTTGTGGTAATTACGGGTTCGATTTATGTAGTCGGCGAAGCTTTGGGGATTTTTGGCGACAGGCTATCCCAATCCAAGACGGCGTTGGAGGCTGTGAAGCAAAAATAGGCTGCTTATGTTTAAGATTAATTCGAAGTTTCTGGCTGGCAGCTAGAACCTGTCCTGAGGTTTTAGCCGAAGGAAGCCAATAGCTAGCAGCTCTTCAAATTAGAATTATAAATTTCAAATGCCCCATTGGCTCTCGCGTTTACGTTCGTATTTTTTTTGGGATCCGCTGATCTGGTTTTATACCGGGGTCCTTGGCAGCCTGTCGTTGCTCTCGTCTTTCTTCGACCGAGGCGGAGAGATTCAGCACAGCTTCGCGCGTCTTTGGTCGCGAGTGATCCTCGCCACGATTGGAACACCTGTTTACGTCGAGGGGCTGGAGAAGATTGACACTTCGCGTCCGCATGTCTACGTCGTCAATCATCTCTCAGCCTTGGATATTCCTGTAATCTATACACAGTTGCCGTTTCAATTCAGAATCCTGGCGAAGCGAGAGCTCTTCCGGTATCCGTTCATGGGGTGGCACCTGAGCCGTTCCGGCCAGATTCCAGTGGACACCGAGAATGCACGCCTGTCCTTACGTAGTCTGCATCGGGGCGTGGATGCATTGAAGAAAAACATGCCTATCGTGGTCTTTCCCGAAGGTGGACGCTCCCAGAGTGGACACCTGATGGAATTCATGGGAGGAGCTTTCTTCCTGGCGATCAAGGCGCAGGTAGATGTTGTCCCTATGGCGCTCATTGGCACCTACGAGACGTTGCCCATGAGCACGTGGCATATCAAGCCACGTCCTCTGTACCTGATTGTCGGCGATCCCATTTCGACCGCAGGCATGAAAATTCGGGATATGGATGCGCTGAGCCGCAGGACAAGAAGTGTAGTCGCCGACCTTTACTATGCCCGCTCGCCGCTCTCACATAGTCAGAAGGGATGGGTAAAAAGTGGCGAATCAGGAAACTGACCTCAAAAGCCATGCAGGAATTCAGGACTTCTTTACAATGTCCCACCATTCGACAGTGGAAGTCCGGTGCTATATGAGAGCAAGCCATACATTGACATCAGGGGAACTCAATGAGGTCATATATCTGCTCGTTGGTGAGATCAAAGGGTTTTCCGATCGACACAATCGGTGGATCAAGGCGGAGGCGCCTCTTGGGCCGTTGTGGCACACTCTCCTCAACAGCGCGCTCAATGCTCCGTAGAATCATCTGTCGAGCAGAACAGCCCTGACGCGCTGCCGCTTGATGCAGGCGACGATGCAAATCGACGGGAATGTCCAAAGAAGTTCGAATAGTCTGTTTATCCACTCTTGCAATATATGCTAGTGATTAAAATAACTCACCATTCACTTTGCTGAACATTCCAAGGAATGGATTGATCCCGGCACATCGCCAGGGCAGACGCATCTAAATATAAGCTCTATTCACCAAAGAAATACATGCGAATGGGCGTCATTGATCTGGCGGATGGCAGAATATTAAACAGTTTCACCTGATCGAATCTACCCCCCCTGTCATCCTGAGCGCAGCGCCTGAACTGTGCTTCCTAACCTCAGTTCTATGGCGCGCAGTCGAAGGACCCACGTGATGCTTATTTTATAAAAACCGATTCAGGGAGTTCTCACCACACACTCTCATTCATACTGCCTGATACTCCCTACTGCTTCGGTTCCAGCTTGATGCTCTTCGCCAGTTGCTCATCAGCCTCTTTGATAGATTGTCCCCGGAACAGTAACTCTCTGCCCCAGCCTTCCGATAAATCTTTCCATCGGGGATTCTTGCTTTCGATCAATGCAATCTTCTTGGAGCGCCTCCATCCCTTTAATTGCTTTTCACCGCCAATAGCTCTATGAACCCAATCGTAACTCTCGTAATAAACCAGCCGATGACAGTGATCACGCTTCGAGAAGCACTCAATGTCTTCAGCCTTATGCTGCCTGACTCGGACCCCCAGGTCATTCGTCTTTCCAACATAGAGAGTGCCACTGGCACTGGCCATGATGTAAACCCAATATGCGTGGTCTTTCAGCACTCTCGTTGAAACTCCCTGACGCTGCATGGTTGCCCGAGTCACTTCGGGGTCCCTTCGGCTTCACCTCAGGGCAGGCTCTTCGACTGCGCCCTCCCTCCTGCGTCGGTCGGGCTTGCTCAGGATGACAGGAGATAAGAGAGTTGATCTTGGAGTAGTTATTATAAAATACGTCTGCCCTAGGCACATCGCAGTCTCATTTGACAATTCGGGGAAATTACCAACACACTGAATTTGTGAAACCAAAGATTGCCATACCTGAACCCTGTTCTTACGATCGCAGCTATAGTGACCGTGCGCTGTCTCCTTACATTGAAGCTGTACAAGATGTTGGGGGAGAGGCAGTCGTTATTTCCCTGGAATGGCATCCCGATGAGATTGCCCGGCGCATCAACGAGTGTGCCGCAGTGCTGCTTACCGGAAGCAAGGCTGATGTAGACCCGCAGAAATATGGTGCTCCGCGGCATGAAAAAACGGCGCCGGCTGATCCTTTGCGTGACACCGCCGATGAGCTTCTGCTGCAGGATGCTTACAACATGCGCAAACCCATCCTGGGGATCTGCTATGGGCTGCAGACGCTGAATGTCTGGCGCACGGGCACGCTTATCCAGCACATCGATTCAAAACTGGAGCATGATCCCAAGAACAAGGATGGAATCGCGCATCAGGTGACGATCGAGGACGACTCATTCCTGGCGCGGGAGATCGGGCAAGTCCAAGGCAGGAATCTGTTGGCCGTCAATTCCAGCCACCATCAGGCGGCAAAGGAACCGGGCGATGCGTTGCGAGTTGCAGCTCGTTGTCTTGAAGATGGCGTGATCGAAGCTCTGGAGGGTACCGATCCAGCTCACTACGTACTGGCGGTCCAATGGCATCCCGAAAAAGACTTCAAGCACGATGTGCCGTCGCGCCGCCTTTTTCAAAGCCTGGTGAGAGCAGCTCAAGACTGGGACAATTCATATCGTAAGTCCCTCGGCGGCTAAGAATGCGTTTCCCTGAAACACGGCGATGAACGAGCAGTCTTGAATCAACTCTGGACTCCCCTTAGAATTATCGCTGTTCCCCACTCGGATCAAGCTCTTATGCCGAATGGGCGTTTCAAACCTGGCGATCAAGTTCTTACAACCGGCATCTACGCGGCGACGCATCACCAGCACCGCAAGTCGCACGAAGTCTTCGCGGTAAAAGGGGAGCGTTTTCCAAATTGCAGGAAATGCGGCACGCAGGTTTACTTTGATCTTCTATGCTCTGCAGGCCCGATTGAGTTAGACCGCGATTTTGCCAAAGTCGACGGCGCCCGCCCCCAACAAATACAGCGCAAACGACGGCGGACTCATGAATCTTAATTACACTCGCCCACGCTTGCGTAAATGACACCGGCTTTCGTATCGTAACTTCATGCCGACGAGCGGAGTGGTGCTGTCACTGAAAGATCGAGTGGCGGTAGTGACGGGAGGTTCCAGGGGAATTGGCGCAGCGATTGTGAGGATGTTCCGGGCTTCGGGCGCGCGCGTGGTCTTCAATTATCAGCAGGCAGGAAACGAAGCTGAGAGCCTGGCCCGCGAATGCGGAGGCGGCAAGGACTGTGTCGCTGTTCAGGCGGAGTTGTCTTCTGCTGAAGCCGGGGTCCGATTGATCAGTTCTGCAGTCAGCCATTGTGGCCGGGTGGATATCCTGGTCGGTAATCATGGAGTATGGCCGCCACAGGATGTCCCCGTTGATCAAATGTCCGATGAGCAATGGCGCCGGACACTGGCTGTAAATCTCGATAGTATTTTTGGTTTAGTAAAAGCCGCTGTGGCACAAATGAAAAAGCAGCGCAGCGAAGGACATATCGTTCTGGTAAGTTCCACGGCCGGCCAAAGAGGCGAGGCATTTCATTGCGACTACGCAGCCAGCAAAGGCGCATTGATCAGCATGGTCAAAGGGCTCTCCACCGAACTGGCGCGCGATCACATTTATGTAAATTGCGTGGCCCCTGGCTGGGTGGATACAGACATGGCAGCGCCGGCGCTTCGCGACCCGGAGGTCAGCAAGCGCGTATTCAGCACGATTCCGTTGGGGCGCGTCGGCAAGCCGGAAGAGATCGCCGCCACTGTGCTCTTCCTGTGCACTCCCCACGCAGGGTTCATTACCGGAGAAATCTTGAACGTCAACGGCGGCGCTGTGCTGGTGGGATGAATTGGATTTTGGTAATTGGTAATCTGGTAATTGTGTAATTGCAAAAACAGGTCCGTCGCAACTGAAACTGGACCAAAGTGTTCAAGCCATATATGAAGATTCTGATCACATTTTTGTTGTTTGCTAGCCTGGGTATCCAACAGACAACTTCGCAACAATCCGGCGGGGAGGCTGCCGCGAACCAACAGAAGGCGCGCGCCCTTCTCGATCAGATGATTAATACCCTTGGGGGCCAGAATTATCTGAACCTGAAGGATTCTCACATCGAGGGCCGCACCGGGCGCTTTTATCACGGGACGTCACAGGGAGGCAGCGTTTATCAACGTTTTTGGCAGTGGCCCGATAAAGAACGCATCGAATTCACGAAGGCCCGCGACGTCATTACCCTTTACCTGGGAGACAATGCCTACGAAACTACTTTTCGTGGCACGCAGGCCCTCGATCCGCAAAAAGACCAGGATTTGCACCGTTATATGCTTCGCCGGCATTACGCTTTGGAGATCGTCCTGCGGCAATGGCTCAATGAACCAGGTGTAGCGCTTTTCTATGAAGGGCCGTCTCTTTCTGAAAACCACAGCGTTGAGCGAGTAAGCATTATTACTGCGAAAGGCGAATCGGTGACGCTGCTCATCGACTCCAACAACCACCTCCCGGTCAAAAAGGTTTTCATCACTCGCGATCCCCAAACCCGCGACCGCGACGAGATCGATGAAGTTTATGACAACTGGAAGTTGATCGATGGAATCAACACGCCGTACAACACGCTGGTCACGTACAACGGGGATCTTTATCGCCAATATTATGTAAACTCGGTTGTCTATAACAGCCACCTTGCCGACTCGCTTTTTGCTACGCCAAAACTGGATTTTAATCCGCACAAGAAGTAGTCCGGCCACGAAACTGTTGTAAAAATACAACAATGCAACTTCGCTCCCAGGTGTAATCTGTTCATACAAAGTAACTTGTCCTTCGAACAGACAATTCGGGTACCAGCGGAGTGCCAGGGCATTGGATTGCACAGTGGAGCTCCGGTTCATCTGCGAATTGTGCCTGCGCCCGCCGGCACGGGAATTGTCTTTCGCCGGGTGGATCTTGATGACTTCGAAGTTGAAGCCGTTGGACGCAACGTGGCAAAGGTGAGTTATGCCACGAGCCTCCAGAAGAAGGGTGTTCTCATCTCCACCACCGAGCACTTGCTCTCTGCTTTTATCGGCATTGGCCTCGACAACGCCATCGTGGAATTGGACAACCTGGAGCTTCCCATACTGGACGGCAGCGCCCAGCCCTTTGTCGATATGGTACTGAAGGCTGGACTGAAGAAGCAGCGCAGGCGGCGTTCCTACCTGAAAATTCTCAGAGAGGTCGAGGTGCGCGATGGGAACAAATCGATTGCCGCCTATCCTGCGACCGGCTACTCGGTTGCCTACAAGATCAACTTCGCGTTTCCGATTGGCGAGCAGTCCTTTGAGATCGATCTTTCCCGCGACCTCTACCACCAGGAGCTGGCTGCTGCGCGTACGTTTGGCTTTCTTCATGAGGAACAGTCCATGAAAAATATGGGGCTGATTCGAGGAGCATCGGAAGAAAACGTGATTGTGCTTACGCACGAAGGCATAAAGAATGGTCCACTGCGTTTTTCCGACGAGTTCGTTCGCCACAAGATTCTGGATTTGATTGGTGACCTGGCGCTGTTGGGCAAACAGATCGTCGGACGCATCGTGGCCGATTGTGCCGGACACGCCATGCATACCGCGCTGGTCTCCCGCCTGTTGAAAGATCGCTCTCTCTGGGAAGAAACGACCGGGACCGGAGAGGCTGTTGAGGAGGAGACTGCGTTGAGTGTTCAGCAATCGGGTGATCGCGCGTGATCTGGTGATCGAGTGATCGGTTTTGGAACCTTAGATTAGACCAAATCAATTCTTCTCTCTGCGTTTTCTGCGGCCTCTGCGGTGAGCTTGTTTTCCTTCGTGTTCCTTTGTAGTTCAGATGTCGGTTTTGCCTTTGCGCCCTTGGCGTCCTTTGCGGTGAATTCGTTCCTTTGTCGTGTGTCGTGGGCCAGTTTTGGCCGTTCCTCAGCCATGCTGTGCGAAATCGGCTAAATTGTTTATTATCTTTGGTCGGATTTTTTGCCTTTACAGACAGGACTTAACGCCTCTATGAAAATTCTGGTCTGCATGAAGCAGGTCCCGCAAAAGGACGCACCTCTCAAGCTCAACGAAAGCAGCACGTGGATTCGCGATGATGTTTCGTACGAGGTCAATGAGCCTGACGCTTACGCCCTGGAAGAAGCGCTGCGCCAGAAAGAGAAACATGGGGGGGAAGTCGTCGTTATCACGGCCGGGCCTGCCCGCTCCCAGCAGGTGCTGCGTGAAGGCCTGGCCAAGGGAGCCGATCGGGCCATCCATCTGGAAGATAATGCGTTCGTCGGCATGGATGCCATGAATATTGCCAAAGCATTTGTGGCTGCCATACAGGGTGAGCAATTCGACCTGATCTTTACCGGGTTGCAGTCTGACGATTACGGCTACGCGCAAACAGGCGTTCTAATGGCAGAGCTCTTGCGGTGGCCCCACGCCACGATCATCATGGAAATTCAGAAGAATGATTCGGGCATCAGGGTGAAACGCGAATTGGAATCAGGGTTCTTCCAGCATGTAAGCATACCCCTGCCTGCGGTGCTGACGATCCAATCCGGTATCAACAAGCTGCGCTATGCCACTTTGCTGGGCATCAAGCAAGCCAAAAACAAGCCGTTGCGCAAGGTTTCCCTGGACGATGTGAAAGGGAGCGTGGGGGCCAACCTGCAGAAGATTGAAAAGCTCTATATACCGCAGAAAAGCAAAAAGACTGAGATGCTGGAAGGTTCCCCGGCGGAGGTGGCGAAGAAGCTGGTAGAAAAGCTTCGCAACGAAATCCGCGTGATTTGAGGAGGAAGCCCATGGACAGAATGGAGTATGACCCGGAAGGCGGCAATTATCTCCCTGTAACGGAACGAGAAACAGGCTCCACGCTCATCGTGGTTGGTATCGTAATGCTGATTGCGGCTGGCTTGTTCGGGATATATGTCGAGTGGGACATTCGCGCTGGCAATGTTTTCATGCGCTTGCTCTTTGGCGTGGATGTTGTAGTTGCTCTCTTGTTGATAGCTGTGGGTATGCATAAAAAGAATCGTTCAAGAAAATAAAAAATGGCAAACACAATCCTTGTAATCGTCGAACAGCGTGAAGGCAAATTGAATCGCGTCTCCTGGGAAACCGTGACCGCGGCCCAGGGCATTTCTGCTGAAACAGGCTGGCCTGTGGAAGCGGCAGTGTTCGGAAGCGGGATCAGCAGCGTTGCCGGCGAGGTCGCCGGCAAGAAAGTGGCAAGGGTTTATGCGGTCGAGTCGGCCAGGTTGGCCCAGTACACTCCCGATGGGGCTGTTGCAGCTTTAAAGCAACTGGTCCAGCAAAAACAGCCGGGGCTGGTGCTGATGCCCCATACCTACCAAGTTCGCGACTTCGCCCCGCAACTCACGGCTACTCTTGGTCGCACGCTCATCAGCGATGCTGTCGGTTTTCGCAAAGAAGGTGACCGGTTGCTTTTTACCCGACAGATGTTCCAGGGGAAGTTTGCCGCGGATGTATCGTTCGCTTGTGAGCCGCCCCACTTTGCCACCTTTCAATCAGGAGCATTCCGCGGCGACAAGGCCGAGGCGGGCGCTTCTGCCGCTCCCATTGAGACCATCAACGTGGAGATTGCCGATCATGTGATCCGCACGAAGCCTGAAGAGCCATTCAAAGAAGCCAAGCAGGCCGTGGATCTTACACAGGCAGAAATCATTGTCTCCGTGGGCCGGGGTATCAAAGAGCAGAAAAATATTGAGCTGGCCAAGTCGCTGGCCGATGCTCTGGGCGGGGAGATTGCCGCATCCCGTCCGATTTGCGATTCCGGCTGGCTTCCTATGGACCGGCAAATCGGAAGCTCGGGCCAAACCGTTGCACCCAAACTCTATTTGGCGGTAGGCATAAGCGGGGCCATTCAACATATTGTTGGCATGAAAGGCGCGCGCAGCATTGTGGCCATCAACAAAGACGCGGAGGCCCCGATCTTCGAGATCGCCGACTTTGGCGTAGTAGGCAATCTGTTTGACATTCTTCCAGTGCTGACGGAAGAGGTGAAGAAAGCAAGAGCGTAGAAGAATCGGGTGATCGGGTGATCGGGTGATCGGGTGATCGGGTGATCGGGTGATCGGGTGATCGGGTGATCGGGTGATCCTACGCTTAATACACTGACGTACAAGCACAATCTGTTGTTTGGAGAAATACCAAAGGCGAACAGCTAAATACTAACGGCTAAGGGCTAAAGGCTAGTGGCCAGTAGCTACAAGCTGCTCTTATGATCCATTTCCGCAAACCTGTTGAAGGAATCGAGCGTCCGCAGATGGAAGCGGACGTGGTCATCGTGGGCGGCGGCCCCGCGGGCATGGCGTGCGCCTTGCGCCTCTCGCAGTTGATTGACGAACACAATCAGCGTCACCCTGACAATCAGCTTACCAAAGAAAATATTTACGTCCTCGAGAAGGCCCGCGAAATCGGCCAGCATTGCCTCTCCGGCGCGGTCCTCGATCCCCGCTCTATGGACGAACTGCTTCCGGGCTGGCGAAAGAGTGCTCCCCTCGACGCCCGAGTGGAGAACGAAAGCTTTTATTTTTTGGGAGAGCACAGCGAATATCGTGCTCCGATGATGCCTCCTCCCATGAGGGACCATGGCAACTACGTTATTTCGATCAACCGGTTTGTGAAATGGTTAGGACAAAAGGTTGAAGAAACAGGCATTACGGTATTCACCGGCTTTGCCGGATCAGAGCTGCTGGTTGACAAGGATCGCGTACTTGGCATCCGCACCGACGACAAAGGCGTGGACAAGCTCAATCAGCGAAAATCCAACTTTGAGCCTGGCTATGATCTGAGATCGAAGGTCACGATTCTGGCTGAGGGCACACGTGGTTCGCTTACCAAGGACTTGATCAAGCTTTTTGATCTCGACAAAGACAGCAATCCCCAAACGTATGGTGTCGGCGTCAAAGAGTTATGGGAGGTGCCATCGGGGCGCATCCGTAAAGGCGAGGTGATTCTCACGCTGGGATGGCCGCTTACCACCAAAGAGTTCGGTGGCTCCTGGATGTATGGCTCCAAAGATAACTTGGTTTCCTTAGGTTATGTCACGAGTCTGGAATATGCCGACCCACGCGTCGATCCTCAGCGCGTCTTGCAGCAATTCAAGAAGCATCGGTTGATCTCCCATCTGCTCGAAGGCGGAAAGATGGTGCGCTACGGCGCGAAAACTATGCCGTATGGCGGTTGGTATGCCATCCCGCGCCTTGCTGGTAATGGATGGATGATTGTGGGCGATTCTGCCGGATTTGTGAATTCGCAGCGCCTCAAGGGTATCCACTTGGCCATTAAGAGCGGAATGTTGGCGGCCGAGACTGCGTTTGAAGGTTTGCTGGAAAATAACTTCGGAGAAGAGAAACTCAAGCAATACAAATACCGGGTCGATGCCAGTTGGATTCGTGACGAACTTTACGAGGTCCGCAACTTCCACCAAGGCTATGCCAACGGATTGTTACAAGGCTTGTTCCACACAACTCTGCAAATGCTGACCGGTGGACGGGGCGTGCGCCAGGTTTACGAAAGCCATCCTGGCCACACCCGCATGAAACATCTTAATGAATTGCCCCCGGACGGCGGCAATCGCTCTCACCTGCTGGGCAAGGCCAAAGGCGATGGAAAACTGACCTTTGACAAGCTCACCGATCTCTATCACTCAGGCACCAAGCATGAGGAAGACCAGCCGTCACACCTGGTGATTCACAACACCGACATCTGCAACACCCGATGCGTGGTGGAGTTTGGCAATCCCTGCCAGAATTTCTGCCCGGCCAATGTCTACGAAATGGTGGAAGATGCCGGCGCTCCGAAGGGCAAGACCATCCACTTGAATCCGTCGAATTGCGTGCACTGCAAGACTTGCGACATCATGGATCCCTACGAGATCATCACTTGGGTCCCACCCGAGGGCGGTGGCGGGCCAAACTATGATGGGATGTAAATTCAGTCTATAATCGTCTCAGGTTTCCGACCGCATCAGCCTTCGGGCATACTCTGGCTGTGGCGGCGGTTCCTTGCGGAATGGCAAGGACGAGGGCTCAAGTGGAAACGTTTGGGCCTCCCGTGTTTGGAAAGGGAACCGGATTGTTGCAAATCCCTTCGTTCCTGCCTTCTCAGCTAAATCTTCTGCGAGCCTCATGCACCGCCTGCGCGATAAGCACGGACGCTATATCACTGACCTGCGGGTCAGCGTCACCGATCATTGCAATTATCGCTGCGTCTACTGCCGTACCGGAAACGAGGGCGCCATTTACTCGGAGCTTCCGCTGAATGATTATCTGCGGATGGTCCGCATCTTCGTGGGATTAGGGATCGAGAAGGTGAGGATCACCGGCGGTGAACCGCTACTGCGCCGTGGTCTCGCAGAATTTGTTCGTGACCTGGCGAAGCTGAGAACTCTGGATGGTCAGCCCCTCGATCTGGCTATCACCACCAATGGACATCTGCTCGCTGATATGGCGCAATCTTTAAAAGATGCCGGGCTTAGCCGGATCACCGTAAGCATGGATGCCGTCGACCCGGAGAAATTTGCGCAAATTACCCGAGTTCCCAACGGGTTCGAAAAAGTGCTGGCCGGCATTCGAGCAGCGAAGCGAGTGGGATTGGAGCCGGTGAAGGTCAACTGCGTCCTGATGCATGGCTTCAACGATGACCAGATCATTGAGTTTGCGAAGTTTTCGCGGTCAGAGGGCGTGGTGCTGCGTTTCATCGAGTTCATGCCCTTGGAGGAAGACCGGGTATGGTCGCCGGAAGTGGTTGTAACAATGGCCGAGATTCTGGAAACGTTGAATCGTTTCCGCCCGGTGCGCCAGCTTCCCAATACGCTCAGTGAAACTGCACGTCGATTTACTTTCGACGACGGAATTGGCGAGATCGGCATCATCGCGCCGGTCTCCAATCCATTCTGTGGCCACTGTTCGCGTGTGCGGTTGACCTCCGACGGCAAGATCCGAACCTGTCTTTTTTCCCTGCTCGATCACGATCTCGCAGGCCGGATGCAGGCAGGCGCCAACGATGCCCAACTGAGCGATTACATTTGCACCGTGGTCGACCAAAAAGAGGCTCGCCATCACATCGGCGAGGCCGGTTTCGTAAAACCTTCGCGCAGTATGGTCCATATTGGAGGCTGATTTTAGTTGCAAAGTAGTAACTATTCTCAGTACAATCCCACAATTCTCCCCGCGATTCAATTTCTTCCGGCACCGATGGTTTCTCGGCCACACATTGGGAAGTTAGATAATTACTATTAGAGAATGGACGAACTACGATAGGATTCCGACACAGGGACAATGGCGCTTACGGTTGAGGTTGCCGGAAAGAGTGACGTAGGTTGCGTGCGCTCGAACAACGAAGATAACTTCGGGTACGATTCGCGCTGCGGCATATTTGTGGTTTGTGACGGAATGGGAGGGCAGGCCGCGGGAGAAGTGGCCAGCAAGATGGCCGTAGACATCTTTCTGGATTATTTCCGGGAGGCGGGCAAAGACGGGAATTACCGGCAAATAGGAGAACCTCTTCCGGATGTTTCCCAGGGCGCCAGGGCCCTGGCGAGCGCGATCCAACTCGCCAACCGGACCATCTTTGAAACTGGCCAGAAGCAACAGTCGAAGTCGGGCATGGGGTCAACGATTGTGGCCGCGCTCATCCGGGGGAATGCGCTTTCTGTAGGCCATGTGGGGGACAGCCGCATTTACCTCATCCGGCAGAATTCGATTCAGCAACTCACCCAGGACCATTCCCTGGTGATGGAGCAGGTGCGGAGAGGCTATATTACGAAAGAGCAGGCGGAGCGCTCAGAAATGCAAAATATTATTTTGCGGGCGCTGGGATCGGAAGAAAGCGTAGAGCCTGACGTAGAAGACCTGGTGGTTTTGCCGGGAGACACGTTGATATTGAGTTCCGATGGGTTGACCAGGCATGTGCATGATGAAGAGATTCTCAAGATCGTTTCCTCCTCGCGAAGCCTTGAACAGGGCTGCGCCACCTTGGTGGAGACTGCTAAAAATAACGGTGGCGATGACAACATTACCTGCCTGCTTCTGAGAATTGTGGAGCGCGCGTGGTATAAAAATATTTTTTACAGGTGGTTTTCTGGAGGCCCGCAATGGCAAAAC
>DASZFK010000276.1:0-7674 GCA_035939855.1 Candidatus Angelobacter sp. | reverse complement strand
GGGCGTGCCGCAGTTGGGGCACTTGCTCTTGCCCAAAAGAGAATCCAGAAATCCCATGCCGTTGCTCCTAGATTTAAGATGCCAAAATAATAGCCAGGTGCTTACACCTTCCAGACGCCTTTCCTGCTGCAAGATTCGCTTCGGTCTTAAGATTACCCAATTACCAATTTACCCAATTACCAAATTCAAGAACGCTCAGGGGGACGGTTGGCGAAAACGAGATAGCGCTTCAGCGCCCATCTCTTCCATAACCCCCATTTACAGACAGCCACCCTCTCTCACGGGCGCTTATTGGCTGCTGCTTCTGGGACAAGGAGAGAAAGCTGCTGCGCTCTTGCTGTGCGGCAGCCTGGCAACCGTCCCCCTCAACGTTCGCGTAGCTTTTTGCCTTTGCCAGATAAAAAACGCGCTTTCGATCTTGCCGCGCAGGATCAGCCGTCGACGATGCAACAATGACGGCAAGCCCATCTGCCGCAGTTGCCCGAAACTGATCCTTCGAAAATGATTCTTTTTATGTCCCCCAAATACCAGGCTCAGGATTTCTTCGGCCAGCCAGCGATCGAGAATCTGCAACTGGTCTTCATCGTCTACATGCTTAAGATAATAATCGATGATGGCCACATTTCTCAGGCCATGATCGATGGTCTCGGCAGCAATCGTAACCAGGAGCTGCGCTCGCCCGACAGGGTCGGCAACCTTCTTCCAGCGGCGCCTTGCCCGGCGGAAAGCAAAGCTAAACAAGTTCTGCACCTTGCGCAGCTTGTCACGCGAGAGCGCGATCGACCCTCCGGCGCGAAACAACAAACCCAGATGACGAAATTCGGCAGCCGAAGTAAAAACAGAATCCGCTGGACTGTCACCGGATAGCAGAAGATTAGCTTCGCGGCTTGCCTTTAGGCTTAATCGAAGCCCAGAAAGCTGTTCTTCCAAAATCTTCGCAGCCTGCATGGTGGCATCGCGTTCACGTGCCAGCAACAGGATGTCATCTGCATAGCGAAAATAGCTGACGCATCCGATACGTTGAATCTCGCGGTCCAACTCAGTCAGGTAGATGTTGGCGAACAAGCAGGCGATTGCAGTTCCGAAAGGTATTCCCAGGGTGGCATGCCGCGTCAGGCCGTTCTCCTGATACAGAAAGCGTATGCGCTGCTCCAGCAGGCGGAACAGAAAGTCGTCTGTCTTCACCAACCCGGCCAGCTTGCTCAACAAAACATCATGGTCAACCGTGGCAAAGTAGTCGGCAATGTCTCGCTTGATGACGTAGAGCGGCCTCCTGGCGCGCAAAACCGCGGCAATCCGCGTCTGGCAAAGGTCCAGGCCAAAGCTGCCTTCGCGATAGGCATAGGAATCCGGCGAGAACCATTCGTGAAGCCTATGGTTCAAGACTCGATACAACAGCAGGTCAACGATTCGTTCTTCCCAAGGTGCAAGGTAAATCGTGCGATGCTTTCCGTTGAAGTTGTAATGCAGCGCAACGGCGGGCCTGAAGCAGAATGTCTGGCGCTGCAGAGCCTGGTGAAGCGAATCGAGGCTGCGGAGGCCACGTCCGGCAAAATCATAGAGCGTGCGTCCATCCACTGAAGTGGATAGCGCCTTGCGCCAGTGAAACAAAGGCTTGGTGTAAACGCGAAGCGCTGCCTTATAAAGCTCGGCCTCGCCGTACAAGTCGCTCCACTGAATAGGGCGGGTTAATTGAAAAGATGTTGATTTGGCCATGCGCCGATGTCAGTCATTTGTACTACCGTCTGATGTGTTGATGCAAATTACTTTGCCGGGATCGGGGTGATCGGGCCATCGGATAATCGGGCGATCGAAAACCAAGGCACCTCACGGCGAATTCGGGGGTTGTACAGCAAAGAATTCTCCTTAAAAGGTGGTTGCAGGGTGGTTAAAAGGTACCCATAGGGGGGGACTTGGAGCGTGTTTAATTTTTAAAGGATTTTGGGTAGGGCTACGCCAACCCTAAAGATATAAGCCACGATAGTTATAGTCATCGCGAATGACTCGGTTTGTGATCGAGCCCGGGCACAAGCCGCCGGGCAAGATTGAATCTTTTCGTCAATACGGACGAACAAAAAGCAAATTTATTTTTACCATAGGTGCGGAGAATTCGCAATAGGCTGCGTCAGAAAAATAACTTTCTGTTTATTTTCTTATGTTTGCGAGGGGCCAAAATAGAATTGATTTTGCCTTAGCAAATTTCCATTTTGAGTTCCCCCAAAAAAATGACTGGGGCAACGTCAACCTAACCTTCTCAACCCTATGATTCACAAGCAAATAAACTTTGAAACGTTTTTGCGATCCTTTTCACTATCTAGAGAGGATAAGGATGAACAGCTCTAGACGTAAGAGGATCCAATCTGGGAACTAAAATGGACCTGGTGCTTTCTGAAGCTTGATTGACGCAGCAGGAAAAATGGGCTTATCGTAGGCGCACAAAAAACGCGCGGAAGAGGAATGAAAACAACATTAAAGTTGGTGCTGCTGGCCGTTCTGAGCGGAGCGTATGTTCAAGCCCAGGCGCCGGTGAAGCCCTATCTGCGGATTGAAACCGGAAGGCACACAGCAAAAGTAGATCGGATCAGTGTGGACGCGTCCGAGCGCTTCCTGGTCAGCGCCTCGGACGACAAAACAGCCAGGGTCTGGGACCTGCGCCGTGGAACCCTGCTGGAAATATTGCGCCCACCGATCGGCGATTTCGAGGAGGGAAAAGCCTACGCGGTGGCTATTTCTCCCGACGGCACTACTGTGGCAGTCGGCGGATTCATGGGCGCGGATCGCTCCGGAAATTATCCTATCTATGTTTTCGACCGGGAAAGTGGCGTGATCCACAATGGAATCTCCGGTATTCCATACAATACGAATCATCTCGCATACTCTAAAGACGGCCGCTATCTGGCAGCAGCTCTCGGCGGAGGAGGTGGACTACGCGTATTCGAAACCCGAGGCTACTCCGAGGTTGCCAAGGATACGGAATACGGCGGCGACTCTTATGACGTCGAGTTTGACAGCTCAGGCAGGTTGGTCACAACGAGTTATGATGGATTTATCCGGCTATATACCCCACAATTCCGCTTGCTGCGGAAAGTGAAGGCCCATAGCGGCGTGGAGCCATTCTCGGCTCGCTTCTCACCTGACGGAAAGCTGCTGGCTGTTGGCTTCAATGATGCTGCAGCCATAGATATTTTATCTGCTGACGATCTCTCGTTCCAATACAGTCTACACGCCCCATCTGCAGAACTTGGCTTATCATCGACAGCTTGGTCTACAGCAACGATTTGCGGTGCAGGCAGCTACGGCCCAACTGAAAACTCGCCTGTGATCTGCTGGGCTGATCGAAAGCAAAGGGTCCCAACTGTCTTTCCAATTGCGGGCGATATACTCATGGATCTCTTGTCGCTTAAGGAGGGGGCACTCGCGTTCTGCACAGGTGATGGCTCGGTTGGGGTTTTGGAGCGAAGCGGGGCTTTCAGGTGGCGAACGTCAGCGGGTTCATTAGATTTCAGAACCAGTGTTAGCGGATTTAGCTCGTTTTTGGCGGTCTCTTCGGATGGCCAAATCGTCGAGACCGGAGCCAGCTATTTCGAACCAAGCCAATGGACGCACCACAACATCCGCTTCTCGGTTGCAGAACGAAAGCTGGAGACCGACCCCAAGACTAAGTCCTTGTTGATGCGCCCCGTTTTCGATGGCCTCCCAATTGACAACTGGGAAGACACCTACAATCCGACACTCAATGGCAAGGCCCTCGTACTGAATCAGGGTGAAATGTCGCGGAGCCTGGCAATCTCGCCCGAGAAAAATAGTTTCGTGTTGGGAAGTGACTGGTACATACGCAGGTTTGACCGGCAAGGCAAACAGATCTGGGAAACTTCAACTTCAGATGTTGCTTGGCGCGTGAATATCAGCGGCGACGGACGTTTTGTTGTGGCGGCCTTGGGCGACGGCACCCTCCGCTGGTATACGTTCGATACAGGGCAGGAGATCCTGGCCCTGTTTGTGGATCGCGATCTGAAGCGCTGGGTGGCCTGGACCCCCGATGGCTTCTTCACCTCTGAAGGTGGCGGCGATGCCTTGATCGGCTATCACATCAATCGTGGCCCAGGACGCGAGGGTGACTTCGTCAAGGTCGACCAGCTTCGCGAGGTTTTCTATCAGCCCGATCTGATCTCCCAGATTCTCACGCCCGGCGGCGAACAGGCGCTGGCGGTAGCGCGCCGGCGTATCGGAGACGTTGCCGGCATTCTGGCGGGCGGCCAGCCACCCGAGATCGAGTTGCTCTCGCCCGCTCAGGCCGACGTTACAGAAGCATATCTGCTCCAGTTCCGCGTTAATGACAAAGGACGGGGCCATGGCAAATTCGTCTACCGGCTTGACGGCGCCGAGATCGAGGGCCTTGAGGGCCGGGGCGGAGTGGACATTCGTGGCAGTGGAGGCGACACTGTCAGTCGCACGATTCCCATCGGAAGCGGGGCACATACGTTGACGGTCACAGCCTACAGCGCCAACGGCAAGATCGAGAGCCCGCCGAAGACCATCCAGATCAGACGGCTTCAGGCCGCGGCTGTCCCGAGCCTGTATGTGATTGCCGCAGGTATCTCCTACTACTCCGACAATTCGCTGTCGGGCGGCGTGAAATTCGCCGCGGCTGACGCTGATCTGGTGGCGGCGCGGTTCAAAGAGCAGGAAGGACGGGGACTCTATCGGCAAGTGAACGCCATCGCCTTACGCGACCGGGAGGCCACCATCGCCAATATCACGGCCCAGGTGGCGCGGGTGGCCAAAGTGGTTAAGCCCGGTGATACCTTTGTTCTATATCTGGCCGGGCATGGCGTTGCCGAGCAGGGCGAATATTACTTCGTGCCTTGGGAGGCCGAATACACCAACCGCGAAGACTGGCTGAAAAAGAGCCTGAACCGGGAGGCGATCCAGGCCCTGCTCAAGCAGATTTCCACCAACAAGAGCCTGGTCATTCTTGACACCTGCAATGCCGGGTCTTTCCTGGATGGCCGGGAAGGCCCAGCGGAGAAGGCGGCGCTCGAAAGGGTAGCGCTGATGTCGGGACGCGCGGTGCTGGCCGCGTCGAATAGCAAAGAAATGGCGCTGGAGGGCTACCAGGACCACGGCGTGTTCACCTACGTTCTGCTGCAAGGATTGCAGGAAGCGGAGAGCAATGCCAACGGCGAGATTCTGATCCACCGTTTGGCGGAATTCGTGCTGAGCCATGTCCCCGAGGTTACCGAAAAAAAGTGGAACTACCGGCAACTGCCGCTTTGGAAGATGGAGGGTGAACTGTTCCCGATCGCCCGCAAGTCCGCCAAGACTGCCAACTGAACATGGCTGCCAATCGACCCACTCCGCCGCTTCAGGTTTTCATTTCCTACTCGCATCAGGACGACCAGCTTCGAGAGAAGTTCCTGGCTCATTTGAGCGGGATCAGGCGCGAAGGCCTGATCGATGCATGGCACGATCGCCGCATCTCGCCCAGCGGCGATTGGGCTGGGGACATCCACAAACACCTGGAGTCAGCTCACATCACGATATTCCTGGTCAGCGCCGACTTTCTGGCTTCCGATTACTGCAACGATGTGGAGATGACGCGGGCCATCGAACGCAGCGACGCGGGAGAAACCCGGATTGTGCCGGTGATCCTGAAACCTTGCGATTGGCAGACTTCACGCTTTGCCAGGTTCCAGGCTTTGCCCAAAGACGCCAAGCCGATTGTCGATTGGCCAACCCTTGATCACGGCTTTGACAATGTACTGAAAGGGCTGCGCCGCCTGATCCTCGAGTTGTGCAGCCCTGCACCAGTGCGGATGCAGGTCATACAAGCCTCGGTTCAACGCCATCCCTGGCGGTGGGCCATGGGCTGCCTACTCGCTCTTTTGCTGTTGGCAGGTTGCTGGCTGTGGTCGGAAAGCCGTCGCTATTTGCGGCAAGGCACAGCGCTGCTCAACGTTGGTCTGTATGCCGATGCTGGTCCGCCCATACGACAAGCAAAAAAGCTGAACCCTCTAAGCGCAACAGCCGACTGCGGACTGGCGGCGGTGGAGATGGATGCCGTCCGATTATCAAACCAAGCGACTTTCGAGCAGCGGTTGAACCAGGCCCGCATCGAGTCGCCGCGTTGCGCTTATCTCGCTTTGCTGCAAGGAGAGGCTAAGTACCTTGCAGGAGACCGAGATGGAGCGCTCGCCGAGTTTCAGTCCGCAGTTCAGCGCGAACCGCAGTTGGCCGAAGCATATTTCGACATCGGACGTATTTTCGATCTGCAAGGTGATGCCGATTCCGCGCTGAAGCAATATGAAATAGCGGCGCGGCTTTCTCCTGGCACAGCCCGTTATCACAACAACCTCGCTGATTCTTATTTCCGGCACGAAGACTACGACAAAGCACTTGCCGAATATGGCCGGGGCGGCCAGTCACCGCTAGCTGCGCTGGAATCGGCAAAAATTTTACGCCTCCAAGGCAAGCTGGAAGATGCGCGAGAGCACGAGATGGATGCAGTTCGCTGGCTCAAGGACCCGGCAGTTCAGAGCGTAGAAGCGCCTGCCGCATGGAGTTTTGAGGTTAGCCCGATCGAACATGCGAGGCTGGGCCGGATCGAAGACAAGGAATGCTATGCCAGCCTCGAATTGAGCGTTACGAGGTTCTTGCAGGGCGCGGAAAACGAGGCTGCCGATGCGATACGCACAACATTCACCATGTGTCTCTCGCGGAGCCAGGATTTGAAGAGCATCTTGCGGCGGGAACTGCGCCAACTGGGGAGCCAGACCCCGAAGCTCGGGCCAAGATGCGATGCGATTACACAACGTTTCTTGCCGGAAGAGACGTAAGCGGAATCGGGATATCGTGTCCATCATCAACGCCAAAAAATTCGTTAGCGCCGATAAAACTTCTCCCGCTTCTTAGAAAATTCACACGAACTTAATCAATCTTCAACGTTCGCCAGTTACCTTCTTCCTTTTCTTTATTCAGTGAAATCGCATTTAGGGGAGGGAAACATGTCTCGGTGGCGAAATCTATCTTTGTTTCTTCTAGCTGGTATTTTCATCTTTCCAATTTTGGCAACAGCACAATCCACTTTTGGCGACATCAGTGGGACGATTACCGATCCATCGGGAGCTGTGGTTCCAGGGGCCACGATCACGGTGACCAATCTGGATACCAAGAGCGTCCACACCTCCACGACTGATGCTGAAGGAGTCTTCCGGGTCGTAAATCTTGATCCGGGCACATATCGTCTGGAAGTCAGCGCCAAGGGCTTCGATATCGCCAAGCGTTCCGATTTTGCTCTGTTAGCGCGCCAATCGGCGCGTTTGGACTTTAAGCTGATTGTGAGCGCGGCAGGCGAAACGGTTGAGGTGCAAGCTCTGCCGAATCTTAATGACCAACTTACCATCTCGGATTCCAAGACTGGAGACCAGATCAACTCGTTGGCCTTGAACTTTCGCGCTACCAACAATACCAGCCCTATTAACGTGGCCAACCTGACTCCCGGCGTTCAGCCTGATCGCGGCGGTAACATTTCCGTCGCTGGCGGCCTGCCTTACTTCACGTCTTTCTCGATTGATGGAATCACGACTGCGAATGTCCGCTTCAATGGTCCCAACAAAGATCTGTTTCCCTCAGTGGAAGCAACCTCGGAATTCAAGGTAAACACAGCCAACAACA
>DASZFK010000275.1:0-5073 GCA_035939855.1 Candidatus Angelobacter sp. | reverse complement strand
GAAATTGATGCTCACCCCGAAATCTTACCGGGGTTCCTTCT
This sequence comes from Candidatus Angelobacter sp., assembly GCA_035939855.1. GTDB lineage: Bacteria > Acidobacteriota > Terriglobia > Terriglobales > Acidobacteriaceae > Angelobacter. The sequence continues at coordinate 5,032 of DASZFK010000275.1, read as the reverse complement.
CTTCGTTCAGGACAAGCTCTTCACTTCGCGCCTATCCTCTTCCTAGTGGCATGAAGCGCTACCTCGGCGGCTAAAGCCGTGAGTTTTATTGGACATTAACGGCACGGCTGAAGCCGTGCCCCTTCAAAACCCATTTCTGAGATGGCTTCTAATATCATGGCTCGGTGGAGACGAATCCGGCTCCTGCCTGGACCTCGGGCTCAAGCTGGTCTTGAAGTCCGGTCTTATCGTAGTCGCCCATCGACGGGAAGATTGATTGGCGCTCTTCAATCGCCTGCCGCGATGCGCCTTCGGGCAAGGTAAGAAACGCGAGAAACTTTTGCTGCATGTTTACTTTCGGATTGAATTGGTCCAACCACAAGAACTGACCTTGCTCATTAATCTCCAGGAACCACCATTTGCCCTCATTGTCGATGGCAAAGTCCGCCGAGCCAAAGGTAATTCCCGCCTCCCGTGCGAATGCCAGCATGGCCTGCTCGACCTCCGGAGGCGTGTCGATGATCTCGACTTCGACCAGTCCCTGACCGGCGTCCTGCCGCCAATCGAGCGCGCCCTTGGGATTGTGAAGAGCGTAAGAGTAAACGGTTGTGCCCAAGACAACCATTCGCACATCAAACTTCTTGACCACCATCTGCTGGTAAATGGCCGGGGCATAGGTTAGCACTTCGTCGTCGCCAGGCAGGCTGGCCGCATTGATTTCAAAAGTCTCAGTCACCGCCACTCCGCCACTATCCTTTTTCCAGACGTGCGGAAAGAAGGCCTTGCAGATTGTCCGGTTGCGGCTCCGTTGCAAGAATCGCCTTACCTCCGCAGGAGAATTTGACATGAGGGTTTCGGGCACGCGCATTCCGCATTTTTTCGCCAACAAGAGCTGTACCGACTTGTTATTGATGAAGCGGGAAGCGGAGTACCTGTTGACTATCCTGACCGGCAGGGCTTCGATCAGGTAAATCAGGGAGTATTGAAACCAGCGGTATTCCCCTTCGGCGAATTTTTTGTCCGATTCGGACACCTTGGGATTGATTTCAGAGGGCTGGGGCCTGCGGACCCACACTACATCACCAGGATCTACGGAGTGTGGTCCCAGAGTCATGGAGGTACCGCCGTTGAAAGATGCCGATGCCTGCTGTTTCTCAGACGATGCCAAACCGCCCCAACAGGCCACTTTGTATCCGGCTTGCTCCGCAGCCCACTTGATGGGGGCGGTGTGGTTATCATTTTCATGGGCCAAAACTACGATCTTCATTTTCATCTCTCTCCACAATTGGAATGCTTTCCGCAAAGATTGAGCGGGACGCTTTTTTATTCTTGGGCCCGTTGCCAGGCCCAAGATGTTAGGGATTGTTGAAACAAATTAGGGGGACCTTCAATCGACCTGGAGCAGACCAGGAGCGGGGTGACTCACGCGGCTGCGATTTTCAGTCCTCCGCCAATTTATAGAGCGCCGCACTCTCCGGGGTCGCCATCAGCAGCAGACATTCTTACACCGGGAAAGGTGCACACGGTCTGTGTTCCGGCGCGGCCGCCTTGCACGCGCTCCACTTCCTCCTCAGATAGTTCACGGGCACCCTTGCGGATGAGCACTCGATTGTCTTGATTTGCCATATTGTTCTCCTTTTATTTTTTATACAACACTCGTTAGCACTCGCCCGGGTCTCCGTCGGCCGGACGGGTGGGAGTAGGAACGCTGCAAAGGGTAGTTGTTCCCCGGCCTACTCCACCAGTCACCATTGCTTCTTCTTCAGGCGTTAAGTGACGAGCGCCGATGCGGCCAAGCGCTCTGTTGTTTTGACTTGACATTACGTTTCCTCCTTTCGATTTTTGGGCCGATTGCCGGGCCCAAGCTTTTGACGTTGTTTTCTCGATTCATCAGCGACATCCAAGAGCTAAACCATTTTAAGGATCACTGTATCCCTCAGTTGGTGTCGCCCCTCCAGGGCTCAGCTTTTCTTCTACCGCTTACCCACCGCTCTCGCGGTGGGCTAACCTCTGGCCGCGCCTCCGGCGCTCGGAGCATCGCAGAGACGAGATAAAGCAAGATTTAAAAAGGTTTAGCACTCTCCAATGTCTCCATCATGTTGGCCGGTGCGTGGATCAAAACTGCATTTCGTAGTTGTGCCTGCGGCACCACTTACGCTATTGAGTTCTTCCCCGGTCAACAGGCGAGCACCCCTGCGGCCAAGCACTCGATTGTCTATCTGGTTCGACATTTGTTTCTCCTTTTGATTTTTTGGCAAAACGCCGAGCGGCGCCACTTTGCGGCGCCCCCGGCTCTGGTACTGTGACCGTGTGAAGATAGGAATACGCACAGCCATGTCGCTGGCTTCGCCAGCTCTGCTTCTAATCCGTCTCCTTTACCCACAACTTGCGTTGTGGGCTAGAAGAATGTAGCCAGCTTCGCCGGCTGGTGGTATCCAAGAATCATGCGGTCAGGGCATTAGAAGCCATCTCATAAATGCTATAACCGGCATGAAGCGCTACCTCGGCGGCTAAAGCCGTGAGTTTTATTGGACATTAACGGCACGGCTGAAGCCGTGCCCCTTCAAAACCCATTTCTGAGATGACTTCCAGTTTCTTGGCCGCAGTCTAATAGACATCGCGATCAAGACAGGCATCACCATCTCCTGAGACAGTTGACCTGATGGCAGTGCAAACGTTGGTGTGGAACGTGCCGCCAGATACAGATTCGATCTCTTCCGGCGCCAGATCACGGGCTCCGATGCGGCCAAGGACTCTGTTGTTGGGATTCGACATGATTTTCGATTTCCTCCTTTGGTTTTTCTTTCCATCGAACGGGTGTAATAGATCCAGCCCAGATGAGACCTGTGCTGAATGGTTCAGGGCAAATGGCGCTTTCAGATACCACTGGCCCTATGGGCTAGATTTCTCCTTTATAGTCGGGTGCCCTAGTGACAGGCATCGCCATCTTTGGCTCCTGTATTAAGGTCGATGGTGCAGACGTTAGTGTGGAACTGCCCTGAGCCGCTCACATACCGAACTTCCTCGGTCGTTAATTCGCGAGCACCGGTACGGCTGAGTACTCTGTTGTTTTCATGATTCGGCATACTTCGCTCCTTTCTCGCTCATGGTTCCATTGCTGGAACCAAACTTGCTGGATCGCTGATCCAAATCCGCCTGGCCGGCAACTTTCGCGGGCCCATGCAAAGAGATGATCCGGTTGGCTATGGCGATAGTTTCCGGCCGGTGCGCCGCGAAAACCCGAGTCATACGCAGATCGGCCAGCATGGCGGCAATGCGTTGCTCGGTAGGTACATCCAAGTGACTAGTGGCCTCATCCAGAATCAAGATGGAGGGTTGGGGATAAAGTGCACGCGCCAGCAGCAGACGCTGCTGTTGTCCTCCGGAAAGCGCTCCTCCCATGTCACCAATCAGCGTGTTGTAGCCCATGGGCATGGCGCGAATATCGTCATCCAGGCAGGCCAGTCGGGCACACTCCTCAACTCGATCCATATCGGGAACGTCCGCAGCGAAGGAGATGTTTTCGCTGATGGTGCCGTTGAACAAGGAGTCATCCTGCAAGACAAAGCCAACCCGTCCCAGAACCGCGGCACGGCTGGCGCATACTGAATGTCCGCTGATCACAACGTCCCCCGCCTGTGGAATCAGCAGGCCGGCCATGAGCTTGAGGAGCGTTGATTTTCCCGCTCCTGAAGGGCCTACAATGGCCACGCACTCTCCTGGTTCTATTCGCAAATCAACGTTCTCCAACAGCCAGGAATCAATCTCCGAATAGCGGAAGAAGAGCGACTTGACTTCGATAAAACTATCGGCCGGATCGGTGGAGGGCATATCCAAGAGATTGGCTTCAGGCTTTTCAAACAGTACGTCGGCCAGCCGCTGGGCCGGCAAGGAGAGCATCCGGAACTCAAACATGCGGTCTACCAGCGCGGTAATGCGCGCTTTGAACAACTCCTGGTAGGCCACAAAGGCGAACAACATGCCGACGGTGAATCCGCCCCGCAAGACCAGCACCGCTCCCAGCCACACGATGGCAACCGTCTGCAGACCGAAGATGAGGATGTTGGCGGAGTGGAACAGGATGTTCAGCTTCTCGGTAGCAACCTGGGCATTGGTGGTATCCACCAGCAGGTTCATCCATTTGGTTTTGCGGTTGTCTTCACGGCCAAAAGTCTTGATGGTGCGGATGCCCCGCAAGGTCTCGATGAAAAAGCTCTGCTGCTTGGCCATGCGGATGATCTGGTCTTCCATGGAGCCGCGCAACGGCCGGTAGGCAATGTTTCGTAAGAAGGCATAGAGCAAGACGCTGATCACTACCACCAGGGCCAGCTTCACGCTGTAGAAAAACATCACGGCCAGGACGAAAATGGAGATGATGCCGTCCAGCAGCGCTTCGATGAAGTTGTTGGTGAGCGTTCTTTGGATGGCTTCAGCGCTGTCGAACCTCGACATGATGTCGCCGAAGTAGCGTTTCTCAAAAAACGATACCGGGAGGCGGACCAAGTGGGAAAAAATGTTGGCGTACCATTGAAGCTTAAGAGTCGTGCCGAAGTACAGGGTCGTCCAGCTTCGGATGCCGCCCAGCACAGCCTGGAGAATAATCAGCAGCATGAAGCCGATGCCCAGCGTCACCAGCAGGTCGCGGTCCGAGGTGGCGACGACTTTGTCGATCGTCAGTTGCAGAAACAAAGGGCTGATGATGGCGAAGATTTCCAGGCCGACGGCCAGGGCAAAGATCTGTCCTAAGGCCCGCTTCAATCCCACAACACGGCCGGTGAGGTCCTTCAGCTTCAGCCGCGGTGATGCATCCTGAGAAGTGAAATTCGGCGTGGGCGTCAACTCCAGCGCAACGCCGGTGAAATGGTGGCTGGCCTCGGCATAGCTCATCTTTCGCCGGCCCAGCGCGGGATCATGCACCACAACATGCTTGCTGGTTGCGGACTTCAGAACTACAAAGTGGCTCATGTCCCAGTGCAGGACACAGGGCGTCTTCAACAGCGGAAGGTCTTCCAACTCGATGCGCAAGGGACGGCCCGTCAGGTCAAGGCGGTCC
>DASZFK010000274.1:0-11600 GCA_035939855.1 Candidatus Angelobacter sp. | reverse complement strand
GCTCGCAGTACCGGGTGTTGGCCAGCGATTCTCCTGAGGCTGCGCTCGATCTTCTCAACCAGTTAAAGACCCACAACAACAGCGTTGCTTTGTTTCTCGTAGACCAGCGGATGCCGAAGATGGATGGCGTCCATTTTCTTCAGGAGGCCCGAGAGGTCTTCCCTGAAGCAAAGCGGGCATTGCTCACAGCTTATGCGGACACCAACGCAGCCATCAGCGCTATCAATGAAGCCAAGATCAATTATTTCTTCCTTAAGCCCTGGGACCCGCCTGAGCAGCACCTGTATCCACAATTGGATGACCTGCTGGACGACTGGCAGGCATCGTATCGGCCAGCCTTTGAGGGCATCAGGGTTTTGGGTACACGGTGGTCGCCGCGCTCCTATGAGTTGCGCGATTTTCTTGCTCGAAACCATGTGCCCTATCAATGGATTGACGTTGAACTTTCCGCCAACGATCCGGAAACTAAGCGCCTTCTGGAAGCCCTGGGACCAGAAGCAGCAAGCCTTCCGGTCGTGCTCTTTCCGGATGGCACGAAACTCCTGGAAAGCGTCCCTGCGCAAGTCGCGCAAAAGGTTGGATTGCGAACGCGCGCGCAAACCAGCTTCTATGATCTGGCCATCGTGGGTGGCGGACCGGCAGGGCTGGCGGCCGCAGTTTACGCCGCATCCGAAGGTTTGCATACGGTGATGGTGGAACGCGAAGCGCCGGGTGGCCAGGCCGGAATGAGCTCGCGCATTGAGAATTATCTTGGCTTTCCCGCAGGCCTTAGCGGTGGGGACCTGGCTCGGCGAGCTGTTGTCCAGGCGCAGCGTTTCGGGGTCGAGATTCTTTCTCCCCAGGAAGCCGTCGGCATCCGCACCGAGGGATCGTATCGCATCATCAAGTTGGTTGACGGCAGCGAAATCTCCTGCCATGCGCTCATGATTGCCACCGGCGTGGAGTGGCGGCGTCTGGAAGCTCCGGGGATCGACCGCCTTCAGGGCGCCGGCGTCTATTACGGCGGCGGCGCGACCGAGGCGCTCTCCTGCAAAGATGAAACGATCTATGTAGTGGGTGGGGCCAACTCGGCGGGACAGGCGGCAATGAACTTTGCCAGGTTTGCTGAACGAGTGGTCATGCTGGTTCGCGGCGACTCTCTTTCCAGCACCATGTCGCAATATCTGATTGATCAGATTGAGAAGACACCCAACATCCAATTATGGAGACACGCATCCATCGCCGAAGTGCACGGTGAGAGGCATCTGGAGGAAATTTCGGTTCTTTGTTCAGATACCAATAAGATCGAGCGCGTGCCTGCCAATGCCATGTTCATCTTCATCGGCGCGCTGCCTGGCACAAATTGGCTGGCGGATGTTGTCGAGCGCGATGAGCGCGGATTCATTCTTACCGGGCCCGATCTGCTGTGGAATGGTGCTCGTCCAAAAGGTTGGACGCTGGAACGGGATCCTTTCCTGCTAGAGACGAATATTCCCGGGCTGTTTGCCGTGGGTGATGTTCGTCACGGCTCCGTCAAGCGCGTGGCCTCCGGCGTCGGCGAAGGTTCGGTCGCTGTGCAGTTCATCCACCAATATTTGAGCAAGGTATAGCATGGCCGAAAAATCCGAATTGATGCGAATTCCGGTCTTCGCCGATTTGCCTGACGACCAGATTTCCTGGTTCTTGAGCCAGTCGCAAGAATTGGTACTCAAGCCTGACGACCTTTATATCCATCAAGGTGATGCTGCGGATGCCATGTACATCATCCTCGACGGGCAACTTCAGGCGCGTGGCGAACTGGCCGGCGAAGTCATCATCCTTTCCCACAAGGTAGGCGACATCACCGGGACCTTGCCTTACTCGCGCATGAAGCAGTTTCCCTTAACCGGTCGCGCACTTACAGCCAGTCGCATCCTGAAATTTCCCGCCACTCTGTTTCCCGATTTGGTACAGAGGATGCCGGAACTCACAGGCCGTCTTGTCGGGCTCATGTCGGACCGGATTCGCGAAGCCACCAGGATCGAGCAACAGCGCGATCGCCTGGTTGCCCTGGGAAAGCTTTCCGCCGGACTGGCCCATGAACTGAATAACCCAGCCTCCGCGGCGAAACGTGCCGCCAGTCAACTGCGCGGAATGCTCACAGCGATCAAGGAGGCAAGCCATTCATTGGGCGCGCGCGAGCTTGCTGCTGCACAGAAATCCCAGATCGATAACCTGGAAGCCGCTCTCCTTCAGCACGACGGACCACCACCGGATACGCTGACCGTTGCCACCCTGGAAGATGAGTTGGACGCATTGCTGCGCAGTCACGGCCTCAATGATTTGTGGCAGCTTTCAGCCAGCCTCGCGCGCAAAGGCGCCAAGCCGGACGTGCTGGATTCGCTGTTTGCCTCTCTCGATGCAGAAACTGCGCGCGCCGCCCTGGTGAGACTCTGCGCCTCACTGGAAGTTTTTGGCATCGTGAATGAAATCGAAAGCGCCGTTTCCCGCATCTCCGACCTGGTTAGCGCCATCAAGGAATACACATTCATGGACCAGTCCCCGGTGCAGAACGTCGATATCGTAAAGAGCCTGGAAACCACGCTCACGATCATGAACCACAAACTCAAGCACGGCGTGGCGGTCGAACGCGACTATCAGCGGATTCCTCTTCTCGTCGATTCGTTCGGCAGCGAACTTAACCAGGTTTGGACCAATATCATCGATAACGCAATTCACGCGATGCATGGCAGAGGCAAACTTCAAGTGCGGACCTATCGCGACGACGGTTGTGTTGTCGTCGAGATTGCCGACAATGGTCCAGGCATTCCACCCGAGATTCAGCCCCACATCTTCGAGCCGTTTTTCACCACCAAGGGAGTGGGAGAAGGAACCGGCCTCGGCCTGGATACGGTCCAACGCATCGTGAAAAAACACAAAGGCAACATTCAGGTCAGTTCCAAGCCGGGAGACACGCGTTTTCAGGTGTACCTCCCGCTAGCAGCAGCCCAAAAAGCTTAAATCCATTTCGCTGAGCCGAATTCGTGGAGGTTTTACAATACAAGCCTATGACATCGATTCAGGAATTCACGTGTGAAATTTGCGGAATCACCAGCCGCGATCCGATTCACTGGTTTGTAATCCAGTGTGGAAACTCAGAACTCACGGTAATCAAATGGACCTCCCAAGCAGCCCAGGTCAAAGGAGCAAGGCACTTTTGCGGTGAGGCTCATGCGCAGATATATATCAGCCGTTGGTTTGAATCAGTATGTACACCTCCCAAACCTGACTTCATGAAGTCTTCGCAAGCAAACTAGTCAAAGGCTTCTGTCTACTAGCTGCCAGTTAGCTGGACATGTTGATCGGGCGGGCTTGGTGCTTTTTGCAGATTTGCCGCTACAGCGGTGACGTTTGGATCGTTTCCGGAGCGATGACTCGCTGCTTCCGGCCACCACCTTCCTGCTGGGCCTGGCTTCTGGCTTGCAGAGGCTGATTCAGGATTGCTGTGAATTGAATTTTGCAAATTTGCCGCTACAGCGGCGGCGCTTAGCTTCTGGCTCCTAGTTTCCTTCGGCTGATACCTCAGGACAGGGTCTGGCCCAGGATCGTTGGTCGAAAGATTTTGCAAATTTGCCGCTACAGAGCTACGGGATGGGAGATGCCGCGCCCAGATTGGCTCCAAGTCTTCCAGTTTATAGCCTCTGATTACTGTGTCGTTGTCTGGGCCGATTCGGCGATTTCTGGGGCGGATACCGAAGGGTTCGAGTAGGCCGGCCAACTGTTTGGGGACCATTGGTTTGCCTTTGTTCCATTCATGCCATGTCCGGTCGTCCAAGGTGTGGAGGAACTTCAGGAGGTCGGCGCTGGATATCCATTCGGGATTGCCTTGGGCTGAGAAGGCATCGCGGAGATCGGAGAGGACTTGCCTGGAGCTATGGAAATCTTCAAAGGCCGCGAAAGCGAAAGTGTTGACCAGGGCTTGACGGGCTCGCTGTGGCCATTCTCCGCCGATAAAGTCGGCGATGTGCAGCAGCGGTTCGGCGCAGTCGCGCTGACGCCAAGAAAGTTCCGGCGGAAACTGATCTTCTTTATAGGGTGTGATGGCTTCAAAAGCTTCGTGATTATCGGCTCCCCATTGACGCAAGCTTTCCAGCAACGAGCGAGATTGTTTTTGGGCAGCGAAGAAGCGGAACGGTTGATAGGGCGAGCCAGGGGGCTTTGGTTCGAGAGTAATAGGGATAGAACGCTCGGCGAGGCAGGCGTGCAGGCGTCCGTTGCCGGCAAAGGCGGCGGCGAAGTAGACCGGCACCTCATCGAAATTCGTCTCGTCGCCATCTTTAAAGGTGACGGTGAAGCGCGCGTCTTGCTGGAAGCGGGCGGTGAGTAGACCCTGAAGTTTGACGTTCATACGGGACGAACCGAAGGTAGCGTGGCAGTCATCGAGCAGGAGAGTGCCAGTAAAGGAATTGGGTTCATCGTTGGTGAGTTGGCGGAGGAGGAGAGAGGGAGCGACGGCTGTATGCATCCAGGAATCGTCGCAGAGCAGGCTGAGGAGTTGAAGGCAGAGCGTTTTGCCGGACTGCTTTTCACGAGAGTGGATATAGAGAGAAGGAGAGAAAGGAGCGGCGAGGAAGGCGTGGGTGTGAAGGGTCCAGAGGGCGAGCAGGTCGAGCTGCTCGGAGGAGCAAGAGAGGTATTGACGGTAGAAATCGGTGATCTGGCTGATCAGGGCCGTTTGATCGGTTTTCATGAGAACTCCAGTTGTCAGTAATTAGTAGTTAGCCTTTAGCTGCTGGCTTCCTTCGGCTGACGCCTCAGGACGGGTTCCTAGCCAGAGATCTCGCCTCCTATACGAATATAAGGCGAATATACGGCCCCTTGAAAATAGTTCTTCGATCCTGGTTTGTCAACGGGAAATGAGAGATATATTTGCTTTATTTTCAGCAGTATAGAAAATAATCTGTGTAAAATAGTAGTATTTTTAACTTTCCGGGCCACAGTAGTAGTTTTAAAGTGACGAACTTGGACCAGAGTAGTGGTTCTAATTTCCGGCTAAGTCAATTCAATTCTGCGGCAGCGGCGATTGTGCTACACTAAAGGTGCTTTAGATCTGCGGTTGCAGGGTATCTTCAGATCGAGATCTGGTCCAGATTCCCACCTCTGTATTCGTACCTCCGATTGTCTATAGCGAAAATTTGAAAATCATCGGCATGAGATCACTCTGCCCGGTCGCTTCGATAAGCGCCCTGCCAGCACCCGCCGCCGACATAGGAAAACTAAACTCGTTGTCCACATTTACTGAACTTCCAATATCTACCTACCTACAGGACCGCCTGCTTGCAGCCGGTTTTGTAACCCCAACTGACATCCAGGCTGCGGCCATTCCCCATGCTGTGCTCGGCAAAGACGTGATTGCCACGGCCCAGACCGGTACCGGCAAAACACTGGCTTTTCTTGTTCCAATCATGGACAAGCTGCTTCAGCAACCAACGTCGCGGCCCGGAGCGCTCGTGCTTGTTCCTACGCGCGAACTGGCGCTTCAAATCGGCAAGCAATATGAACAACTGCGGGGCAAAAAGCTCCCAGGCGCGGCGCTCCTGATTGGCGGCACATCCGAACGCGGACAGTTGCAGGCAGTTCGTGCGGGCGCAAAGCTCATCATTGCCACTCCGGGCAGGTTTGAAGACCTGCTCGACAGAAAACTGATTGCCGTTGACAGCGTGAATATTCTGGTCCTGGACGAAGTGGACAGAATGCTGGATATGGGATTCATCCCGGCTATCCGGCGGATCGTCGGTCAACTGACCCGTTCGCGGCAGACGCTCTGCTTTTCCGCTACCCTGGAAACATCGGTTGCCCATCTGATCCACGACTATGTTCGCTCACCCATTCGGCTTTCGTTTGGCTCGACCACCAAAGCATCAGAATCCGTGAACTTGACGGCCTATGAAGTCCAGACGGACCAAAAGCTCGCGCTCTTGAAGCGTCTGCTGAAAGATGAAGGCGGGAGAACATTGGTTTTCGTCCGGACCAAGCGTGCGACTGACCGCCTGGCCGACAAGCTAAAGCGGCATGGGATGAATGTCGGCGTGCTACACGGTGATCGGAGCCAATCGCAGCGGAACAGCGCTTTGACCGCATTCCAGCACGGAAGGTCACGCATCCTTGTAGCTACCGATGTCGCCTCTCGTGGCATTCATGTAGACGATATCTCCCAGGTCATCAACTACGATCTGCCGGCAATTCCGGAGGATTTTATTCACCGCGTAGGACGAACGGGAAGGGCCGGAGCCAAGGGCAGCGCCTCGATTTTCTTTTCCGGGATTGAGCGCCCGGACCTGGCCAGACTGGAGCGTACTCTGCAGTTGAAAATGCGGCGGGGACGCGTTGATGGGGACCTGGACCGGGAAGAACGCACCAAGCCTGTAGATGTCTCGTGCCTGGCTCCGGTACCTGCCAAACCGGGCGCCCGCATGATGTGTTTACCGGGAGAAATTCTTCAACGATATCAAGGCTAGCTGTCATTAGGAATGGGGCAGGTTGAAGAAGAATCAGCCCCAGCCCTGGACTCATTTCCTGGGAGGGTTACCGTTAGGCACATTTGTAAACAATTGGCGGCAACATTCCTATAGAATTAGAGTATGTCAACACAAAACGAGCAAAAGGCCGAATTGTTGGGTAAGACTGCCGAGTTCTATCGTCGCTCCATCGCCAATTATCCTCAATTCGTAAAAACGGAACGAAAGCCAAGGACGAAAAAGCAACTGGAGTTAAGGCTCCAGGCGATTCTTCAGGAAATCGACTCCCTGAAACTCAAACCTGTTCTGTAAGAACTGATTTTCCCCCCTCGTGACCGGAACAGGGCGAAGACCGCCAGAATACAGGCTAGTCTTGGCTTTTGGCAAAAAGATTGATGCGTTCCCGCACTGCGCTCTGACGCCGGGGCTCGCGTTGCCATAAGTGGAGCGAATCTCCGTTGTGGGGCAATCAAGCGGGTGACCGCTTCGGCGGGGCCGAAGTGCAGGTTTGACGCGCTCTGCATCATAATGTAATGAAAGGAAGCCTTGGGAATCGACAAAAAATTCGAACGTATCAGAAAGTCGATGGACACCAAGCCGGGAGAACAGGATTACCCGAAGGTGATCAAGGCTCGTGGTCTTTCCGGCGAAGAGTCCGCTTTTGATGAAGACCTGGATGACATCGCCATGACGGTGGATCAGGAGGGTATCGATCTTCAGGAAGGGTCGCTGCCCTCACAGCGGCTGAGGAAGAGATCAGAATTTGAGGAAGACGAGAATGGGGACGAACTGGATTTCCGGCTTGCTCCCGAGGTACTGGACAAGACCAACGATCCCATCCGTCTTTATCTCCGGGAAATGGGAACCGTCCCCCTTCTGACACGCCAGGGAGAGATCGAAATTGCAAAGCGTTTCGAACGTGGACACCTGCGGGTCCTCAAGGCGATTTCGCGCTCTCCTATTGTGATCCAAGAAGTGATGGCGATCGGGGCAGAGATAGAAAGCGGACGCCGCTCAATCAAAGACTTTGTAGTCTTTGATGAAGAAGAGATGACGGACGATATCGTTGACGCCCGCGCACGGGAAACTCTCCTTAAGATTACCGAGTTGACGGGGCACTACACAAAGGCGCGAGCCCTTGAGGAGAAACTGGCCGACATCGATCCCCGAAAGAACTCAAAGCAGTATCGCCGCTATCAATGGAGGGCCGGCCGGGAGAAAGTTGCGGTTTCGCGCATCATTCGCGCGCTGCGATTCACTCTGCCGCAGCGCAGGCAACTGATCGCGAAGGTCACAACAACGTCAGACGCCATGCGTTCGCTGGACCGCCAATTCCATCATTTGCAGAGGAAGCTTGATAAAACACGCAGTGAAGAGTTGATTGCCGAGTACAAGCGGCAACAGCGCGCTTGCCGGGTAGACCTGAAAAACCTCGAGCAAGAGGCCGGAGTCACTCTTCAGGAACTGAACCGAACGCATCGCGAGATCATTCAAGGCAATGTCGATGCCGAACATGCCAAACGAGAACTGGTGGAAGCGAATTTGCGTCTGGTGGTTTCAATTGCCAAAAAGTACACCAATCGCGGGATGCAATTCCTGGACCTGATCCAGGAGGGCAACATGGGTTTGATGAAGGCTGTAGACAAGTTCGAGTATCGTCGCGGCTATAAATTTTCGACCTATGCCACGTGGTGGATACGCCAGGCGGTCACTCGCGCCATTTCCGACCAGGCACGCACGATTCGTGTCCCGGTCCACATGATCGAGATCATCAATAAATTACTCCGGGCATCGCGGCAGATGGTACAGGAGCTTGGCCGTGAGCCGACCTCGGAAGAGCTCGCCCACCGCCTGGATATTCCGGCCGTGAAAGTTCGGAAAGCGTGGAAGATCGCGCAACAGCCGATCTCGCTGGAAACCCCCATAGGCGAGGAAGAAGATTCACGCCTGGGCGATTTCCTTCAAGATACGGCCGGCGTGTCGCCTGCTGATGCCGTGATCAGCGTAGATCTGAAGAGCCAGACGGCCCAGGTTCTACGCACGCTGAGCCCGCGGGAAGAGCGCATCATCAAAATGAGGTTTGGGCTTGAAGACGGGTCTGAACACACTCTGGAAGAGGTCGGACAAAGCTTCCAGGTTACGCGCGAACGCATACGCCAGATTGAAGCCAAGGCATTGCGTAAACTGCGTCATCCTTCCCGCTCGCGCAAGCTGCGGGCGTTTGCAGGCGATGACGATCACGGACAAAACAGGACGAGAGGAAGCAATTGACAGGCCAGCCCGCCACCGTCTGCCCTTGAACAATCTGTGGACTCAGCGGGGATTGCCAAAATTGCCAAAATTGAAATCGGCACACGGCATAATGGGATGTAAGCTGTAACTGCGCGATCTGCGATGGAATAAAAGGGGGAATAATTTGGCAGAAATCCGACTACACGAAGGCGAGTCGCTGGACAATGCGCTACGAAGGTTCAAACGCAAAGTTCTGGCGGAGGACATCATTAAAGAGGTCAAGCGGCACTCATACTATCTCAAGCCGGGAGAAAAGCGCCGGGTTAAGCAGGCTTTGGCGCGGAAGCGGGCAAAGAAGAAGATCCGCAGAGACCGGGATCCTCGATCGGATCGCGACTGAAATGCCGGCAAAAGATTCCGGCATTGTTCGTCTTTCCTTACAGTGGTAAACTATATTCCTTACTATGGTAAGGAGGAATGCGTCCATGAAAATCCTCGCAGAAAGCACCTTGACCAGTAAAGAGCAGCTTACTGTCCCCAAAGTAGTGCGCCAGTTACTGGATGTTCATGCCGGCGATAGCCTTGTGTGGAGTTTGGACGAACAAGGTCAACTCGTGGTTTCTGGTGGTCGTTCCAATTCGCTGGCTGATGTTCGAGCAGCCGTGGCCGCTGCTGGACGTATCCATACGCCGAAAGGTGTCACCGTAGAAGATATGAAGTCAGGCATTGCCGCTGCGATGCGGAGCAAGCATGGGCGCAGTTGATACCAACGTCCTGGTGCGCTTATTGGTGGCCGATGACCCGGCTCAGACCAAACGGGCATCGGCCTTTTTAGAGGCCCATCGACCGGTTTGGATATGCACTGTCGTGCTTGTAGAGACCGTATGGGTACTGACGACAGTCTATCTTTGGTCTAAGGCACAGATTCTGGCATTGTTGCACACTGCCACCAACAGCCGCGATTTTGCTTTCCAAGCGGTGGAGCCGGTGCGAGCAGCGATCCATCTTTATGCGTCCAGCAAAGCTGATTTCTCCGATTGTTTGGCTCTGGAAATGGCCCGCGCAGAGGGGCATCTGCCCTTTGCCACGTTTGACAAGGCCACAGCGAAGTTACCCGAGGCCGTTTCTCCATAGTTCTATGAGCTTGTATCAAGCGTGACGCTTTCACTCAGTTAGCAAAGGTCAGAGCTTGAGTTCGTTGCTTTCTCAGTTTTGGAACAGTTCAAAACTAAAAGATGCCATACGACGCAATGCCATGTGGCGCTGTACGGCGTGCTGTTCGACTTCAACAAAGCGACATTGCAGCCAGCGTCGGATGGCCCGCTGGGGCAGGTGGCCGCAGTGATGGCGGCAGATCCATCGCTGAAGATCGAAGTCCAGGGCCACACCGACAACGTAGGTGGGGATGATTACAACCAAAAGCTCTCTGATGCGCGGGCCAACTCGGTCATGACATGGCTGACGCAACATGGCGTCGCCGCGGGGCGGATGACAGCGAAAGGCTATGGCAAGACGAAGCCTGTCGCCGATAACAACAGCGATGAAGGCCGCATGAAGAACCGGCGGGTTGAGATCGCCGATCCAAGATGCACGCCCCAGGGAAAGTGACTAACCTGTAAACAAACACCTTGAGAGTAGAGCGCGGAGTTCAGGTCTCGTTTCACCAAGTAGTGCAGGAGTTCATTGTCGGGTGGCACATTGGACCTGCCACCCGAATTAGTTGTGTTCTTTGTTCAAAGCTCAAAAGCATCGTGTATCGTCGGCAATAAAATGTGGAACTTGACCACAGGCGGTGATCAGGCAGCCATGGCCACCTTCAATTTGCTCCAGTTCTTCTTTCGAGATTTCGCGTGCGTTTGTGCGACTCAATACTCGGCTCGACATAATTTGTTCCTTTCAGTTGAATCTCCTTCAGCCTCATAAATGGGCAATTAACAATATACCCTCCGGCCAGGTCCCAAAATGAAACGAAAGATAAATATCTTGAATGGGTTCGCAAGCTTTGACAGCTCGCGGCCGAAACTTGAAATCAGTGGAAGATTGCATCCAATTATGACAATTAATAAGTTTTAATATTTATGTTGACTTAATGTTGACTTACGCAGAGAAGTGAGGATATAGTCTCGCGCGGTCAAATCATGCGACGATTTTGTTCCATTGCGGTCTTGGTGGCGTTGTTGGCGACGCTGGTGTTGCCCCAACTCACATCACTGTGTGGAACAAGTAGTGGAAGGCAGATTTGCCATAGAGCCATACCGCATCATTGTGCTGGAATGGAAATGATCCGGGAGAGCGATGAGGAAACCGGCGACGTTGCCATTTCAGGCGGCGACCTGACTGGAAAGTGCCCTATGGATTGCTGCTTTCAATCCAGATCTACTACAGGAGTCATGGCAGCCGAAGTCATCGTTGATTCGCCTAAGTCTGTACCTGATACCCCTTTTCAGTTCTTTCCCGTTGTATTTGAGTCCACAGGGTTTTCTTCCCACACCGATCGTGGTCCACCCATCATCTAGCCTTCATTCAACTAGACACGACCCGACAGATTTTGCGAGAGATTTTTGTCTCTAGGGTTCCGTGCGACAGTTTATCGCGATTTTCAACGCTGATCTGCTGAGGTTTCAGCCCAAGTTTTGAAGAGACTTTCTCTAAAAAGCTTTGGGAGGCGTGTATGCGCAGCAGAATGTGTCTTCCGGCAGCTGCTTTTACTATCGCGGAGTGTTGTCAAAAGTGTCATTAGGATGTTGTACCGATTGCACTTAGCCAACTCCGCCGGAGCTAAGAAATATGAAGTATGACAAGGTTATCATCACGTGCGTTCTGATCTTGATGCTCGGTATTACGAGATCACCTGCAAGCTCTTCTGCTAATCCGCTGCAAACGGGGCGGCTC
>DASZFK010000273.1:0-5117 GCA_035939855.1 Candidatus Angelobacter sp. | reverse complement strand
CGGGATCGTCTGTGTTGCCGTCGGATAGCCAGACTACCATTCGTGATCCATTGGTATTGCCATGAGAATCAAAAACTCCCTGCGCGCTGCGAAATGCCAGCCCAAACATAGAATTGTTGATCACCTGAACCAGATGCTGATCCAGTCTTGCCTTAAACCCGCTGTCGCCAAGAGTTGGACGAACCAAGGCTCCAAATTTTTCCGCCCGGGCGTTTTTGTACCAATCATTTGTGGGTTCTACACGATGGCACTGCTTCGACGGATCTTCTGAGCATTTTTCCATCTGCCCCGTGTCCCGGCTTGGAATCAGATTCTGATCGCGCCCAATGTCCAGTAGACGTACAACAGCCAAGTCTCCAGGAACGATATCGGCAAACAGCTTCGTTACTAGCAGTGCGGCGCGATGCGGGTCCATGTCGGGTTGTTGCATGCTCGTTGAGGTGTCAACCACCACTACAACATCTGCCTTGGTGCTGTTCTGGGCATGGATCGGAGTGCCCACCAGCGAGGACCACACAATAGTCAGCGCTAAGAGGGTTCTCCTTTTTGGTTGCATCATGCTTCCTGAGAGAAAGAAATTTCTCGCTTCCTGACTAAAATCAGCGACCGCAGAACGTGTTTCCGTGACAATCTGTTTCCGTATTCGGACTTGTTGGCACTAATTGTATCGCGTGTGTCAATACTTTGAGTTGGGTTGTTAGAAATCTTTAATGGGTTTATTTCCAAAACGGAATTCCATAAAAAATAACTGTTCGACGATTCGTCGGCTATTCTATACTTCGATCTCAACATTTCATTACAAGTGCTGGCGCTGGTCCGGAAGAACTGTTTTGGGGCTGTTCTTGGAGGTTTATGTCTTTGAAGAGGTTGGGTATTTCTACCGCTATGTGCTGGCTGCTTTTGCTGTTTTGTCTGACCGCTGGCTCTGCAAAAGATTACGATCAGAGCCCGCCAAGGAGTTCCGTTCAAAACGGAGGAGCGTACTTGCAGGAGAACGAGATTAAGTTCAATGTTCTCGATGGCGCTTCTTTTGATCCGGTAAATGGCAGTATTACGCTGTTTGGCCATTTTAGCTCACGCTACCCCGGACCTGTCATTCCATATCTCCAGCACCTGGCAGTGTTGCTGGATGAACCTCGCCCGGAGTTTTCTCTGGAATGGACTGCCGAAACCCATCAAAGAGTCAATACCCTATTTCGTCGCACCCGCTCTGCAGACTGGATGCAGACGTTCGATGGACATGACCATGTAACCCGGCTAGGCGCGTATCTATTCCAATCCTTGGGCGTCTATTCAACCCGGAATCATCAAGCGCCCGGCTATCTGGGGTTGCAGATGCAGGCGGGATCTCCAGGAAGCAATACCTTGCAGATTGCCTCGATAGATTCGGGATCACCGGCGGCCTCAGTCGGAATGCAGCCCGGGCAGATCATTACCGCCATGCCTGGAGCTCCTTTGCTTGAATTGCCTGTAGTTGAACACAGCATACGATTCTCCGGTGCTGGCTCCACTTTTCCCATATGCGTCCAAGGCAGGAACGATTGCTACAAGCCGGTGTTAGCTGCTGCATCTGGCGACTCGTGGAGCCACATGGGCATGCATGATGTCTCTGCCGAAATATTTCGTGTCGCGGGAAAAAGAAATGCCGCTCAGGCGATGGACGCGGTCTCCCTCTCATACCGTGCGTCGGGACTAGAAGCGGCAATACGCGGAATGTATGAAGTTTTTGGCGCCCACGCGGAACACGAAGCGACCGAGGCTGCGGTACTCGCCGGCAACCTTGATCGGGCTGCCGCATTGCAACAAATGCTGCGCTCCCTATGTGAGCGGATGGAGGCCGCCTTCGACGCCCATGGCCAACTCGTCGGTGCATTTGACAAGAACATCTCGAAGGGCGGCGGCCCTTCCAGCGCTTTCAATGCTGCCTTCAGTCTTTTGGCGCAGGTCGCAGGTTTGCAGGAGCAACAGGCTTTGGCTCACCTCGGCAGACCGGGTGGCGTGCAGATCCCGCAGGAACTGGTCCCGGCCGCGGCCAACTTCCATTTTGAAGTCGTTCCCAAATTCATCCGGTTGCGCTCCGATTCCTTGCTCGCCAAAGTGATGGAGGACTCAGACTACATTGCAAAGACGATCGTCAACAAGCAAGAGTTGGTGAGAAAGTTTCCAAGTTATCAGACCGAACAGGACTTTGAGGCAATTCATCCTGAAACGGCACGCCCAGAGGGCGAATCCCATGTCTGGATCTCCGCCCATTACATCGATGCATCCCAATCTTCCGATCATTCCACGCTCGTGATTCGCAGTATCAAGATGCGCTTCAATATGCGCGACACAGGCGCCAATGGCAAAGATTTGGCGCGACTGCGAGGCGGATACGAGAACCTGTTGACTTCGCTGTATGACGACTTATCCACGGAATACCCGGTCTTGCACGAGTTGAGTGAAGCTTCCAAACTCTCGCTGGTTGCTGAATGGATTCACTCGCAAAGTCCAGATTTGCAACTACCAAAAGAGGGACAGGTCTTATGGTCTGGCCCACACCTGTTGCCCGGATTTGTATATTTTTATGTGCAACCACACGTTGTCGGTGTCTCGGCGAATATGCGAGGATTCACTCTGCCCACGGGCGGCGTCGCACTTTCCCCGTTTCCACGAAATAACAATGACTTTAAGCTAGACGATATCATTGGAACAGATCCTTCAGTGACGATTTCTCGTGGAAGTGAGTCGAATGCAAACGCGCGAGTTCGCGTAAGTTCTCTTATCGACCAAAATAAAAAATTTGACACGATAACCATTAGTACTTCCGCGAGAAGGGCAATCAACGTTTCGGGCGAGGACCAGAGATACTATTCGGTGCGCTTGCAAGCACAAGGAGGAGGAGTTCAGCAGAGCGTTCCACTTGCGGGCCCTGTACCCATCAGCGCCGCGCAAGGAATCGCCGCCCTAGAGGTTCTAAAAGCGAAACTAACTCGCAGTCAATTAGAGGAACGCGCTGAACTTTTTCGTAAAGCTGAAAGGTTCATACACAACGCTCTAGCGGGGGGAGGAGTTGGTCCACCAGGTAAGAGCTTTAGCTTACCGAACAGTAACAAACGGGTTGACGTTGAGATTCTACGTGGCATCAATTTTTCCCAATGACTATGATGGTTCATCGATTATTTGAAGACTTCCTAGATAATCCTGATTGCTACGCTTTCGTTGAGCAATATTGGAAAAATCTAGTACACGACGCCGAACTATCTGTCGGCCAGGACGGCGAGTGGCAGCCATGGATTCCCAGGCATTATGCGGATGGAACTCCTTTTGAGTTGGACGGAAATCCAATCTTCGACGGGCGCTCTAAGAAGCTCAATCGTGCTTTTAAAATCTTACAGCATCCCTCTGTCGGAAACGGACTCGAGATTGTAGCTTGGCTAAAGACTTATGAGAAAGAGTACTCCGACTTGCCTCACGAAGAGTTGGTTATTAATTTGAGTCTTTCTCAAGAATCAGCGCGGGTAGCTAAGGAGCTTTTAATTAAGTGGATGGCTCCTGACACCACAGCCCACGAAATGCAATTGTTTATCCCTAAGCATTTGGCGTTGTACAAAGAAACTTGAACCCATTCGAAATCGACTGATGACGTTTTTAGCTATGTTGCATCGCCTACTAACTAAGTCTGTTCGAGAAGAAGAGGCAACAATTATGAATAAAAGCGTGATGATGTGGTTATATATCGGCATGATCGTCGCTGCGCTCACTCTCACGTCGGTGGCCGAGAAGCGGGACGCCTTGGTTTCTAGCGATTTGGTTGAGTTATCGCCCGACTCCCCTTCGCATTCACTATTGACAATATATGATATTCAGAAATATATCGGTTTTGACAATCTCCAAGGAGCCCAGTTCAGTCCCGAAACGAACACCCTCGTGCTTTTTGGAAAACGAACTGGTCCTTTTAAACCTTTGAGCATTTCGTATTTCGACCACCTTTGGGCTGCTCTACATAGCACGTCGCCGACTTTATCACTTAACCGAACAGCCCGCACTCGCCAAGAAATGGAGCAGTGGAGCAAGGAGAACAAAGTTAGGACATTGAAGATTTGGGACCAAGCGGACAATGTCACTGATCTCGGTTCCTGGTTTTTTCGACAGGGCGGCCTCTCGGTGCCGCCGGGAACCAGCTTTCAGGAGCTAGCGACAAGAGTTGTTAAGTTGGGGGGGCTGGAAAAGATGTTTCAAGGCAAGGAGCATATCGTGGTGCCTCCTGAGATTATTCCTTTACTGTTCGACTGGAATTCTATTTCAGATGTGGAAGTCGAAGGTATGCCGCCACGTTCGCTTCTAGCGCAAAAAGCATTAAAAGCTGACCAACAGCTCAAGTCTCTGGTTCATAACTCGGACCTTAAGAAAAAGATCCCTGGCTATGTAACTTTACCCGAGTGGTTCCGATTGCATGGCGGTAACCAAGTTGAGGAGGAAATACCAGAGATATGGATATGGATCGCTCCCGAGCAGTTCACCATTAAAGAATCGACGGACGGGAGAGCTATTCAGTTTGTCAGCTCACCTGTTAAATTCAATCTTGAAAAATATATAGGCCCAGCCCGTGAGAAGAACAGCCGCAGCACGGCCCCTCATCCACTACTCTCCAGCTATGCGAATCTGCTCACAAGCCATTTTGACGAGCTGGCCGAACAGTTTCCAATTTTTCATGAGATTCGGGAATGTCTTAAGGTCATGGCGATCGCCAATTGGATAAAGCAGAGGGGCTGGCAAATAGATTTGGCTCAAGCGGGAGGAGCTGAAATTGATCTACCCAAGCAAGTGCCTGGCATTGTACAGATGGAAATCGGCGTAAAGGCTACGTCTCCCATTATAGAACGCCAAACAGAGCATGGACGAGTAAAGACGATAAAGCTTCGTATAGAGACGGAGGAACTCATTTGGCCCCACGGTGGAGTCGATCTCGATATGGAGGGTAAGGTCAAAGTTGAGCCTGTCGCTAGCCTGCCACGCCTCGATTTTGCACTTGGTGCGAAGGTTGAGTCATCTGAAGCTAAGTCAACCATCCTGGTCAAGTGGGACCCTGCCGGTCACCGCCTTGTGCCGTTTGTCTGGACCGGAAAAGCCAATCT
>DASZFK010000272.1:0-4819 GCA_035939855.1 Candidatus Angelobacter sp. | reverse complement strand
AACTCCCGGAGGTGGAGGCACTGCGCGGCGAACTCGCTGCACGCGACGCTCGCTGGAGGTAACGGTTCCCTCGGTTTCGCACCAACCGGCGGCGGCCGGAAGTATCACATCGGCCAACTCCGCAGTCTTGGTATAAAACAGGTCCTGCACTGCCATGAATTTCAAACCGCTGAGGAGCTTGAGCGCGCGATGTCGATCAGCTTCAGAGTCAGCAGGGTTTTCTCCCAGCACATAGAGCGCAGTCAACTCGCCGCGTTCCATGGCATTGAACATGTCGCTCAAATGCCAGCCACGTTTCGAGGGGAGCTTCTTGCCCCAAGCACGCTCATATTTCGCTCGTAACTCATCGTTCTCAATATGCTGGAAGCCAGGCAGGCGGTCAGGAATCGCCCCCATGTCTCCGCCGCCCTGGACATTGTTCTGGCCGCGCAACGGATTGACGCCACTGCCATAGCGGCCTACATGACCGGTCAAAAGAGCGAGGTTGATCAGCGCACAAACGTTATCCACTGCGTTGTGGTGTTCGGTAATTCCAAGTGTCCAACAGAGCTGCGCACGCGGGGCCTTGGCATAAGCATGAGCTGTCCGGCGGATGATTTCTGCCGGCACTCCTGTCTCGCGCTCAGCCCGCTCCAGGGTATATTTTTCGACGCAAGTCTTGTAAGCCTCAAATCCACTCGTAGAGTGCTCGATAAATTCCTGGTTGGCCAAGCCAGCAGCAATGATCTCGCGGCCCATGGCATTAGCAAGCGAGATGTCAGCGCCTACATCGAGTCCCAGCCACACGTCGGCCCATTGCGCCGTACTAGTGCGCCGTGGGTCCACTACATAGAGACGCGCCCCGTTCCGCAACCCCTTCAGCACATGATGAAAGAAGATAGGGTGCGTCTCTCGCGCATTCGATCCCCATAGCAGGATCACGTTGCTCTCTTCAATTTCGCGGTACGAACTCGTACCACCACCCGCCCCGAATACCTTCGCCAGACCGGCGACGCTGGGGGCGTGTCAAGTACGGTTGCAACTATCAATGTTGTTAGTCCCGATCACCGAGCGAACGAACTTTTGGGCAACATAGTTCAGTTCGTTGGTGGTCTTGGAACAACTGAACATCCCGAAGGTGTTCGGGCCATGCAACTCGACTTGCTTGCGAAATCCGTGAACCACTCGGTCAAGAGCCTCATCCCAAGTTGCCGGACGATGAGCGCCATTCTCGCGGACCAACGGCTGGGTCAAACGGTCTTTCGACGGAATTGGCATTGGATTTACCTTAAGATTTTGCGAAATCCCTGCATAGCATAACAAAATCGCAGCAACGGAAGCGATGCTGGCCGCCGGTTCCAAACCCCGGTCCAGTCCCTAAATTGCCATCCACGAATATCTTGACGCGATATATACCAGGTTGTTAATTAGGATGCCGGGCATCAGGCTGCTGTTTCCGCATAGGCCAAGACTTACCCACAGCTTGCGCTGGGGCTGCAGATATAGTCCCCAGCTTTGCCGGCTTGACGGCTGATTTTCGCTCCTGCATAAGCTGATAAGCAAACCTGCTTACCTTTTCTCAACATCTTTAATGGTTCTAGGATGCTGTTCTAATTAGGGAGAAGAATTCCAGTCGGCGCCATTAACCAGAAATGACAATGACCGGCAATAGTACAAAAGTGCGCAGATTGTTTTGCGGAATTTTGGATGATCTGCCCACTCTTGCTATAATCATGAGTTTTCATGGGTGACTCGCAATTGCAACCGCGAGTGACTATGAAAATGCGGGACTGCTGGTCGTGTCTGTTCCAGGTACAGATTGCATGACGGTCCCCGTGAAAGTGACTCATGGCACAAATTTTTAACCGCAGTGCGAATACTTTAGCTCGTGCAAGCATCTTAGGAATCGTTCTGCTTCTTACTGCGGTAGGAGCGGCGCTGATGCAATTACAGCGCTCTCCTTACGTTACGAATCAACGTATCGCGCCTGACCAACCGGTCCCGTTCAGCCATCAGCACCATGTGGCTGGATTGGGCCTGGATTGCCGTTATTGTCATACCACGGTCGAAGAGTCTAGTTTCGCTGGGATCCCACCAACTAAAACCTGCATGAATTGTCATGCCCAGATATGGACAAATGCCGCCCTGCTGGAGCCGGTTCGCGCCAGCTTCCGCACAGGCCAATCTCTGCAATGGACACGAGTCCATGATCTACCGGACTTCGTGTTTTTCAATCACAGCATTCACGTTAACAAGGGTGTTGGCTGCTACAGTTGCCATGGCCCGGTTGACCAGATGCCGCTCATGTACCAGGAAAATTCCCTGCAAATGGAGTGGTGCCTGAACTGCCATCGCGAGCCGGAAAAGTTCCTCAGGCCTAAAGAAAAGGTGTTCGACATGACCTATCAGGCGCCTGACGGCTTGCAGAAGAACGCTGTGACCTGGAAAGGAAAGTCATACTTGAACCAAGCAGAGTTGGGCACGGCATTGGCGAAGGAATATCATCTTCGCACAACCCGGGATATTACGAGTTGCTCGACTTGCCATCGGTAAGACGGCAAGAAAACTTGAATTAATGTCTGGAAGCGAATGCCTAACGAGAACGATCAAAAACTGAATCTGCTTTCCCCCAGTGATATCAAGCCGGCAAGCTTGGACCTTGAGGCTTTTCGTAAGAAACTTGCAGATGCCAAAGGCCCCCGGTTTTGGCGAAGCCTGGAAGAGCTTGCCAATGACAAAGCATTTGGGGAGCTACTGGAACGCGAGTTTCCGCGCCAAGCCTCCGAATGGGTGGACCCCGTTTCCCGCCGGGCTTTCCTGAAGCTGGCAGGAGCCTCTCTGGCATTGGCGGGACTCAGCGGTTGCACCAAGCAGCCGCCCGAATCCATTGTTCCTTATGTGCGCCAGCCGGAAGAGCTGGTCCTGGGCAAGCCTCTCTACTACGCCACGGCCATGCCTTTTGCCGGACATGCGCTGCCCCTGTTGGTAACCAGCCATGAATACCGGCCCACCAAGATAGAAGGGAACACCCAGCACGGGGCCAGCCTGGGTGCAACCGATCTCTTTGCCCAGGCTTCCATTTTGGACCTCTATGACCCGGACCGCTCCACTGCGGTAACTCACATGAGCGAACCCAAGTCCTGGGGCGATTTCTTGAGCAATTTGGGCGCTCAGATCAGGGTACAAAAGCCAATTCAGGGAGCAGGATTGCGTTTCCTGACCGGCGCGGTTAGCTCACCCACTCTAGGCTGGCAGATGAAGTCCATTCTCCAGCAGTTTCCGCAGGCCAAGTGGCACCGCTACGATCCTCTGCATCGCGATAGCGTCCGAGCCGGATCGAAAATGGCCTTCGGCGCGCCTTACGACGCGATTTACGACTTTAGCTCTGCCGATGTTGTAGTTTCTCTCGATGCAGACTTCCTCTCCGGTTCCTGGTTCCCTGGATTTCTGCGTTATTCACGAGACTTCATGAGCCGCCGTAAGCTCGTCAACGGAGCGGCGATGAACCGGCTCTATGTCGCAGAAAGTTCTCCCAGCACCACCGGGGCCAAGGCGGACCATCGATTGGTGTTGCGTCCCTCAGAAATCGAGAAGATCGCACGTGCCCTGGCTTCCAAATTAGGCGTAGCTGGGGCAAGCGCAGGGCAACTCATTCCTGAACGGCAAAAATGGGTGGATGTGGTGGCTGCAGACTTATCGAAGTCGCGGAGAAAGTGCCTGGTTGTTCCTGGCGAATTCTCATCTCCGGCTGTACATGCTCTTGCCCATGCCATGAATGCCGCCCTCGGCAATTCCGGACAGACGGTCAAATACATCGACCCAGTCGAAATCGACCCGGTTGATCATACACAGTCAATTCAGGAGCTTGCAGAAGACCTCAATGCCGGTAAAGTCGATCTTCTGATCATGATGGGAGCCAACCCTGCCTATAACGCTCCCGCCGACCTGAACTTCAAAGATGTGCTTCGCAAAGCTGTTGCAAGCTCCCGCACCATGATCGTGCAACTCTCGCCGTACCATGATGACACCACTGATTTCTGTCACTGGCACATCCCCGAAGCTCATTACCTTGAATCGTGGAGCGATGCTCGTGCTTATGACGGCACGGCCACCATCATCCAGCCGCTGATCTTGCCTCTTTACGATGGCAAAAGCGCTCATGAACTGCTGGCTCCATTTGAAGACCAAACGGGAGCTGCTGCTTATGATCGCGTGCGGGCCTATTGGCAAACCCAGCACACCGGCGATGACTTTGAACAATGGTGGAGACGGCAGGTTCACGATGGGTTTGTCGCCAACAGCGCTTTCCCTGTGCGATCGGTTTCACCCAAGGCGCTTACACTGCCTCCATGGGCAGAAAGTGGCGATGATATCGAAATCATCTTTCGCCCTGACCCGACAATTTACGATGGCAGGTTCATCAACAATGGCTGGCTGCAGGAGACGCCCAAGCCGCTCACGCGCGTCACCTGGGACAACGTAGCCATGATCAGCCCGGCGATGACCGCACGAATGCAGTTGAACCAGCTCAAAGATGATAACGATCATCAATCCGATTCCCAGAATGTACTGGAAATCGAATTTCAGGGTAAAACTGTCAAAGCTCCTTACTGGCCCCAGCCGGGCCATCCTGACAACGCCATCACCTTGTTTCTTGGATACGGTCAACAGAAGACCGGGCGCGTAGGCAAAGGCACAGGCTACAACGCATACACACTCCGTCCCATTGCAGCCCAATATTTTGGTAGAGGCGCGAAGGTCGATGCCCGAAAGGAATATTGGAGTGTCGCGGTTACCCAGGGCCATTTCGACATGGCAGGCCGTGAGCCGGTGAAGGTGG
>DASZFK010000271.1:0-5321 GCA_035939855.1 Candidatus Angelobacter sp. | reverse complement strand
GGTCGCAAATTTACGTGGACGCTTGCCGCCTTGCATCGCGAGGCAGATCGTCCAGGAATCTCCAGTAAGCGTGTAGATGCCCAGATTGCGAGTGTCCTTTTGTGGGCCAGCGGTAAAGACTAAATCAAAGGCTTTGGGCTTTTTGGATTCGTCGATCTCCATGATGCCTTCATACCTGAAGCCCATGCCAGTCGAGGTGAATTTGTTTTCGTGGACGATGATCTGCGAGCCTCGGAAGGCTTCCGGCGGCATCTCTTGGCCATCAGTCTCAAGAGAATTGATGTGCCAGGTACCCTGGAGTTTCTTCAAATCGGAGGACATGAGAAAGATTTCTAATTTGTAATTTCAAATTTGTAATTTTGAAAACCAAAAACACAACAACAAGCTCGCCACATACATGGCAACAGCACCTGAGTTTCAAAAATTACAAATTATCCGCATTGCGCCCGATTCACGAGATCAGCATGTTCTGCAGAGGGCCGATAGGCTGGCGCGTCAAGACCTAGCCATTTTTCTGCCGAGGGCAAATCGCGGAAGACTTGCACGCTTCCTCCATGTTGGAGCTCGAACATGCGTGCCATGCCATAAATATGGTCTTGTGGCGCTACGATCGCGCATCGTGAAGAAGACGAAAACAGCTTTCTCTGGGCAACTGATCTGGTCAAATCCGCAGAAACCTCAAACGAGGCGATCTGGGTGCAGTCGATCAAATGTTTGAACCTGGGATCGTATTGGGGATGCTGGGCCACTGCACGAAAATAATTCAGCACCTCCGAGTCATCCACGCGTTCACGAGAGGCAGTGAAAATCACCCCAAGGCTGGTATCGATGCGAAAAGAAGTAGACATAAACCCACTCCGACTTTGGCTTGGTTCTTTAGACCTGGGAATTCGGGGAACGTTTAGTCAAACTTTAATCCAGATTACGCGGTGGCTCAAGAGAATTCTTACCAAAACGTTTGCGGAATGCGTCAAGATGCGTCATCTGACGCAATCGTACCCAGATGAATTCCGCAAAAGGAACTGATTAAGGAATATTAATGATGGGTCGCGCCTCATCTCTTGCGCGAATCCAAGATGCCCGAAGTGGCTAAAGCCAATTGATTCTAAACGTCTTGTGGATTTTCGCCCCGTTAAAGCACTAGCTCGAATACGGTTCGGTCTTTTCGGATTTTTGATGAGTCCCTGAGGCTGTTGCCTTTTTTTTCTTGGGCGCAGCTTTCTTAAGTCCCAGGGCATAGTCGGCTAGCTCGAGGTAACGCGCACTGCTGGGGACG
This sequence comes from Candidatus Angelobacter sp., assembly GCA_035939855.1. GTDB lineage: Bacteria > Acidobacteriota > Terriglobia > Terriglobales > Acidobacteriaceae > Angelobacter. The sequence continues at coordinate 4,045 of DASZFK010000271.1, read as the reverse complement.
CCCAAACGATCATCAAAAGCCCGGTTGCCACGGTCGCCTTTGATGTTGGATTTGGGGTTGATCCACATCTCCTGGGAGAGATCAGGTTCTTTTTGTGACTTCGATTTCCTCATTAGGGTCTGAACAGATTGTACTGCTGAGAGCCGGTTTTGCCAAAACATTTTACTGATCCATTTACCCATTTCAAAGGAGAAACAAACCATGTTTGATGAACAGCTTAATTTGCAAAAGATGCCGGCTTCGCCAGCATCGCGGCCCGTCGCCTCTGCTGGGCAGAATCCCAATGTGCCGCCAAATGCGCCATCAACTGTAACGGGGCCGGCAACATCAATGCCTCCAAGAACCGGTCAGAAGCAATCGCGACGGCCCATTGGGCCCCGAATTGTGGATATGACCAGGCAGGTCTTCATGCCATCCCGTATACAACCGCCACCTGATATTGCGCTGGAGTATATCGATGCTCATGGCAAGCCTGCGCCTCGATTGAATAATGATGTAGAGAGAGAATTTCTGGATGACATAGCGGCCCCAGGAATAAAAAGCATCCGAATCGGCTACACCACTAACGGAACTCATAGCAAGAATTCAAATCATTATCGAGGACTGGCCGCCGATATCGACATGATCAACGGCCGGCCGGTGAATACTTACAACAAAGATCCGGAGGTCAAGTCGTGGGTGGATGCCATCGTCAACCGGCTTCGTGACCGTCGTGGCCATGAGGCGTATGCTCCCGGCAGTCAGCTTTACCGCGACGGCAGACCGATCAGCAATTCCACTCTGGCAACGCAGCACCAAGACCATATACACTGGACGCGTCGCCGCTAAAATAAACATGTTTGCCAAAATATTCTTTGCCAGTTGTATCAGCGGAATGCTGCTGGCGTCTGCTTCTCTGGGCGCAGAAAAAGGCCCCATCATCCCCAGGGCGAAGGACACCTTTTCGGTTCGTCCTTCACCTTGGGAGGACCAGTTCTTGCTTTTCAGCCTGGAGAAGGAAGTCGAAGGCGAGTCTGCTGCTTATGTTTCCGGACCACTTGTTTCCGTCTCCAAAACTGGAGATTCATGGCGAGTCAGAAAGGTGAGGCCTATCGCTGCCGATATGGATAGCGCAAATATCGCCTGGGCCAAGGGAAACGCCTTCGCAACCGCAACGAACGGAATCTTCCGGCTGCGACCAGGGGCGGCGCCCCAGAAAATATATCTCGGCAAGCCTGCCGGATTGGCTGCCTCAAAAGACGGGGCGTTCCTGGCTTTTTGGCAGTTCTCGAGCAAGATCGATACCCTGGTGGCGTTGCGTGTCTCGGATCGGCGTGTGATGCGGCGATGGAAAAGACCCTACCGTCTGAAGACCGAATCTTCCGGGTGGGACATGGTATTTGCGCCTGATGGCAACACCGTTCTTGCCAGGACCTACGATGAAGAAGATGACAACCATCTCAAGAGTTTCAATATACGCACTGGCGCCGTGACCCCATTATTGGAGGGCTGCAACTCCATCGTTCAAAGCGGCGATCGAATCTTCGTTTTTGGCGGTCAAGGAGAAGCCAAAGGCTTGTATGAGTTTTCCGGCGGCCAACTGCAGTTGCTGTTGCATGTCGAGGATGAAGACAGCCTCACACCGACGGCGCAGTCCGACCTGGTGGTCATCACCAATGCGTTCAAGAAGCATTTGTTGATATACGATGTTGGCAAAAAGGCTTCCACAGAATTGAATGGATGTTCCGATGCCACCGTGTTGAAGAGCGGGCAACAGCTTTTCTTTCGGGATGGCAAGATATTGCTCGACGCTGCAGAATGCAAGTAGGGCTCAATGATCTTGCTGTAGCGGAGCCCCAACCAAAAACCATTTAGCCGCGAATGAACGCGAATACACACGAATTTGGAAAATCAGGGAGACATACTCCACGGCAGAGGCCGCAGAGAGCGCAGAGAAAACACAGAGAAAATTACCGCGGAGGCTCTGAGACGCGGAGAAGATTTGTTTCCAGTTTGAAAAAGACATAGCCAACCGCAGAGATCCCAGACTTGCTCAGAGAATTTCAGGGCTTTCGCGGGCGATCCAAATTTGCAAGACTTACCGTTTTTGAGGCGTAACGTAATGCCGGGATGGTTGATCACATCGCCGGTTGACACATAGAATCAACTTTGACGGTATCAACAGATCGAGAGGGTGAAAACATGTTCAGATTTGCGTCAGTTCTGATTACCTCGCTGCTTCTAGCGATTTCAACCTCGGCCCAAGTGGAAACCTGGCAGATTGATCCAGCCCATTCGGCCAGCCAGTTTGCGGTCCGGCACATGGGAATTTCTACGGTCCGGGGAGCGTTCACAAAAACCAGCGGCACAGTTCAATATGATCCCGCGGATGTGTCGAAGACCACGATCGATGTAACCATTGATACAACTTCTTTGAACACCCGGGTGGAAATGCGCGACAACGACCTGCGTAGCGATAAATTCTTCGATGTTGCGAAATATCCCACGATCACGTTCAAATCGAAACGCGCGGAAGCAGCCGGCAAAGGCAAAATGAAGATCACCGGCGATCTGACCATTCATGGCGTAGCCAAAGAAGTGGTGCTCGATGTCGATGGTCCTGCCGGCCCGATCAAAGACCCGCGTGGCAACACTCATATAGGGGCTTCCGCCACCACAACCATCAGCCGCAAAGACTTTGGAGTAAGCGCCCTGCCGGCGATGATCGGCGATGAAGTCCAGATCACGCTGGATGTGGAGATGGTGAAGAAATTGCCATAATTGTCAAAAGTGCCATAATTGCCATAATTGATTTGAGAGCTGCAAACTGATTTTCAATTTTGGCAATTTTGGCAGTTATGGCAATTATGGCAATCCCGCGAGGTGATTTTTATGAAACTTCCATTCCTAGTTTTGCTGTTTGCTTCGTTTGCTGTGGCCCAGAACCAGTCTGCGAAAGAGGATCCCGGGCTTCGCTTTGCGCGGATGGCCTTCAATGCGTCCAACGCAGTTGAACATCAGAGCCTGGAAGGCTATGTAGCCGTATTTGTCGATGATAAGAATTGGACGGCGCTTTCCAAAGATAGTGATCTCGGTCCGTTCTTAAAACTGAAAGAGCAGAAGGCAGAGCGTAGACTCGTTTTTTTCTACAGCGGTCCCGACGGCCAGAGAGTCGTGGTCTATTTCGATGGTCCCGCAGCAACGGATGTGGCTGTATTTACGCCTGGACCAAACGCCAAAGTCACTGCCGACTTGCTCAAACCTGTGCCGGAGAAGCTAAAAGCCAATGCTGCTACCGATGGCTGGACGTTCACACCTGAAAGCGTGAACAGCGACAATGGCGAAGAGGTTCCGGGGTACCGGATTACGAAAGCGGAACCCAAGAAATAAATTCAGCCGGGAACATGAGTGCGTATGTTTGGAAGTGAACCTTCGGCTGATTTACAACTGGAGGAGCTTTGGTATTAGCTGCTCAAGAACTTCTCGACTATTGCTGCGAAGAAAATCGCCGCTGGCATGAATGGTTCAAGGCGAGCCCCAAGGCGCTCGACTTGCAGAGCGACATCGCCGGCACCAAAAATGTGCGTGAGGTCGTGTTGCACATTTTGGCTGTAGAGTTGCGCTATTCTGAGCGATTATTGGGCAAGGATCCGGTTACGGACTACAACGAGCTGCCTATTGGATCAGTCGATGAGCTTTTTTCTACCGCCACAACCAGTGAGCGGCTTTTTCGTGAATTCCTGGCCAAAGCCCAGAACGATGACCAGCAATGGCAGGAGGTCCTGACCTTCCCCACCCGCACGGCAGGAGTCCTGCGCGCCAGCCGCCGGAAAATTTTTGTCCATGCACTTTTGCATGGAGTAAGACATTGGGGGCAACTGGCCACCTATCTGCGCCAGCAAGGATACAAACAAGACTGGCCCCACGATTTTCTCTTCAGCAAAGTGATGGCGTGAGAGCTGCCGGCTGCTGGCTTAAGGTCACTTACTTTGTAAGAAAATGTCTTCTCTCTGCGACCCATTCGCCCTATTAATAATGTCATCCTGAACGCAGCGCGAGGAGAAAG
>DASZFK010000270.1:0-4962 GCA_035939855.1 Candidatus Angelobacter sp. | reverse complement strand
TCGCTGACTATCCGAACGTGAGCCGGGAAGCTGCCGTTGCTGCGCTTGAAGAGGCTAAGAATCTGGTACTGGCACAGTTCAAGAAGTTCTGAGAATTGTGCACAAAAGAGGTTCATCCATGAATGTTATCGTCCAAGATCCTGACATCCTTGGAGGCGAGCCAGTATTTCGCGGGACTCGGGTTCCTTTTACCGCACTGTTTGACTACCTCGAGGCTGGAGAGCCTTTGGCGGAATTCTTGGATGACTTCCCCACTGTTAGCCAAGACGCGGCAATTGCCGCCCTTGAGCAAGCGCGGACGGCTCTCGTTGCTCACCTTAAATGAAAACAATCTTGCTGGATGAATGTGTACCCAAAAAATTTCAATTCAGCCTGATTCCGCACTTATGCGTCAGTGTGCGTGAAGCGGGATTTGCTGGCAAGAAAAATGGAGAACTACTGGCGCTAGCCGAAGGTAGATTTGACGTGTTCCTCACGGTGGACAAGAGTCTCCGGTATCAACAGAATATGAAGGATCGGCAAATTGCCGTGCTCATCATTCGGGCTCATGGGAACAGTCTGGCTATTTTGAAACCTCACGCTGCGGCATGCCTGCTTGCGCTCGAATCCATTCAACTCGGGGAAGTGGTCGAAGTGGGCCTTGCTGCTTGATTACCGACGTAAGGTTTCCTTTGGATTTCCGAAATCGATGAAACTGTTCTATCCTGAATCTACCGCTTAATTGAGCGTCTCGAACGTTGAGGCGTAACTATGAACGCAGCACTTCGCCTTTATCCTTACATTGCCATCGCAGCCGCGGCATTTACGATTGCGGCTGGTGTGTGGACGCGTCGCCGCCGCAAGACTCCAGAGCAGCGCGAGCGCGAACGCCGGGTTCGAATCAGCGAGTTCGGCCGCATTACCGATGGGACCATCATCGACGTTAGCCACCTCAACGTCAATGGATCGGGCGAAATGCAGTTGTTGATCTATCAATATGACGTAGCAGGGGTCAGTTACGAAGCATCGCAGGACATCACCCACCTCAGGCACATGGTGGACCTGCACTCCTGCCGCATTGGATTGCCGGCCTCAATCAAATACGATCCTACGAATCCCGGCAATTCCATCGTGATCGCGGAAAACTGGACCGGCATTCGACACTGAAAACGCTCCACTGCCAGACCTAACTACCAATTAAAACCTTAACCAACGCCACCTGTTGGAGGGAGCATCGTTCAACCCGGAACTGATGTTGAATCCAAGGGGCGTTCTTAACTCTGGGGATGGCAATTCTCCCCAAGGGTTTTTTCGTCGATTCTGTCGAGGCGAATATTACACGAATATTTTAATTCTGCAAAGTTGCAGGAACGACACAAGAAGAACGCGGAAAAGAACCGGGACGAGTACACAAGGAGGTTTTCAAAGTTGGGCACTTTGGCAATCTCCGCCGAGGCTCTTGTGTGATTCTGAATTCTTGCTTCTACCGAGCCGTAAGAGATTCCACGATGCGATCAAAGTCTTCGAGCGACGCATAGCTCAAAATAATCTTGCCCTTGCCTTTGCGATCTTGTATCTCGACCTTTACGCCGAGAGAGCGCTCCAGGTTGCGCGCCGCCTCCCGCACATTTGGATCGAGAGTCCGCTGGACTTTCTGTTTCTTTTGGCCGCCTTCGGGATTGAGGATGTGAGCAACCAGTTCTTCTGTTTGCCGAACCGAAAGACTCTTGGAAACCACATCTTGGGTGACTCGAGCTAGTTCGGCAGGGAATCCGTTCAAAGCACAAAGAACCTTGCCGTGCCCGAAACTCAGAACGCCGTTTTCCAGGTGTTCTTGCACATCCTTCGGAAGTTTGAGCAGGCGGATGAAATTTGCGATTGAGGCCCGATCCTTTCCCGTGCGCTGGGCTATCTGCTCCTGCGTCAATCCAAAGTCGCGGCTTAATCTATCGAATGCCCTCGCTTGCTCCAATGGATTGAGGTCTTCGCGTTGGAGATTCTCGATGATCGTGATCTCCATGGCTTGGGCATCTTGAATCTCTCGCACAATTGCCGGAATTGTGGTCCTTCCGGCGCTCTTCGATGCCAACCAGCGGCGCTCGCCAGCGACCAATTGGTACCTCCCGCTGGCAATAGGCCGCACTACGACGGGCTGGACCACACCGCTGATCCGAATAGACTCGGCGAGTTCCTTGAGCGTTTCCTGGTTGATGTTTTTCCGGGTTTGAAACGGATTGGGATGAATTAAGTCAACAGGAATCTCGTTGGGCGCAGAAGCCGGAACAAGGGGAGCGCTGGGTCTAACAGGCAAGAGAGAATCGAGCCCACGTCCTAATGCTTTTCGTTTGTCATTCATTCACGTCAAGTCCTTTTGTGCGCAAGCGTGGCCCCTAGTTCGGAAGCGGGGATTTTCCCCATCAACTCTTTGGCCAGCCGGATATAGCTTTCCGCACCCCGGGAGCGTACATCATAGAGCAAGGCGGGTTTGCCATAACTAGGAGCTTCCGCCAAGCGGATATTGCGGGGAATCATTGTCTCCAGAAGTTTGTCTTTGAAAAAGCTCCGCAGCTCGTTAGTGACCTGTTGGGCGAGGTGGGTTCGATCGTCATACATGGTCATTACGACTCCCTCGATTTCCAACGCCGGGTTGAAGCTCTGTCGAAGCCGGTCTACGGTATCCAACAATTCGCTGATCCCTTCCATGGCGAAGTATTCAGCTTGCATAGGAATCAACACCGAATCAGCCGCCACCAGAGCGTTTAGAGTGAGAAGATCCAAAGCCGGCGGACAATCGAGAACGATGAAATCAAAACTATCCCGAATACTTTGCAGGGCATGGCGCAGCCGGAATTCCCGATTCTGTGCCGCTACCAGCTCAATGTTTGCTCCAATCAGGTTCTTGTGAGCAGGAATCAAGCTCAGGCCTTCCAGTTCTGTAGTCTGAATGGCCTGTTCCGCCGTTGCGTCTTCAAGGAGTAGATGATAGGTGTTGATCCTGTCGGGATCTCGAGGAAATCCCAATCCGCTGGTCGAATTGGATTGAGGGTCGCAATCCACCAACAAGGACCTGACCTCGGCAGCGGCAAAGGAAGCCGCCAAGTTGATCGCAGTTGTGGTCTTGCCTACACCGCCTTTTTGATTGGCTACCGCAATGATGCGTCCCATGAAAGCTAGTTTCGACTGTAGCGGAAAGCGCAGTCAGTATGCAATCGCTTTTATGTTCCACGTGGAACCTCTTTAGATCGGGTGATCGGGTCATCTGGTGATCGGGTCATCGGAAAACCTGCACCTGTAGCGCGTGTAGCGGCAGTTTTACATTTTTGTTCCACGTGGAACTCGATTGATCGGCTCAGAGGGAATAGTGTTGTGCAACGTGCATTTTGTGCACTTCCTCTTTTGTGCATTTGGCGGTTTCAATTTTGGCAATTCTGGCATTTATGGCAATTTTGGCAATCCCTCAAACGTTCCCACCAAAAGGACCCGCCCACGGCTGAGGGGCAGAGCTATCGGATCATGCCATTTCCATCTTGGTTGGAGCGATCGAGCCTGATCCACCTGGGCATTGCCGATCATCACAGCCAGCCGTCCTTCTCGTTCGACTAACGCAGCCGCTACGCCCAGCGCCGCTTCGAATTTTTCGACAGCTCTCATCGACACTAAGCTCGCCTGGGATGGGTATTCCTCGGCTCGACGGCCGAACACGGTCACGTTTTTCAGGCCCAGAGTGCGGACAATCTCGTTCAGAAATGCAGTCTTCTTTCGGTTTGACTCGATCAACGTCACTTGAGCCAGCGGAGCCAACATTGCCATGGGGATGCCCGGAAAGCCAGCCCCCGAACCGAGATCAATGATCGTGCCCGTGTAATCTGCGCTTAGCAATGTTTGGGCGACAAAAAACGATTCCCCAAAATGACGGGTCACGATTTCTTGGGGCTTGCGCACTGCGGTCAAGTTGATCCGGGAATTCCATTTCTGCAGGAGGTCGAGATAAGTCGACGTGCCGGCTAGTTGTTGGTCGTTGAGTTCAATGAAAGGACTCAGCAGCGTGGCAAGCTCATCAGTCTGCACTCGTGAATCGTAAATCAATCCTTCGGCTTCGCAAGCTTTGCCCTCAAGGATGACAGGCCTTTCCGGAACGCTGCACTCAGGATGGGCTTGGTTGGTAGTTGTGTACTGCGCCATCAGGAGGCAAGCTTTCCAGCAACTGCCGTACTGTTTTGTTCAGCACAGGATGCCTGAAGTTGGGAGCGATCTCGGCCAGCGGTTCCAGAACGAACCGGCGTCGATGAAGAGCGGGATGGGGAAGTGTCAAATCAGCGCTGCTTTCAACCAATTCGCCAAAGAAAAGTAAGTCAATGTCGATAATCCGCGGCCCCTTGGGTACGAGCCGTTTACGTCCCATGTTTTGCTCAATTAATAAAGCTGCGTTGAGAAGCTGTTGGGGCGTCACGCTGGTTTCGAGGGCAATTGCGCAATTCAAGAACCAGGGTTGCTCCTTCATTTCCATCGGTTCGGTCTCGTAGAGTGATGATCTTGCCGCGACTCTTCCAAAAGCTACCAACTGTTGGACTGCCATTTCAATATTGGCGGCGCGATCATCGAGGTTTGACCCCAAGGACAAATAAGCGGTAACTGGCAGAGTTTGCAAAATTAAATTCCACTAATGACTAAAGCTGTTGGGAGATTTATTACGTTGGTCACTTGGCGATATCTCCATTGTCGGTTAAGTTGAGTATTCCCTATGGCCCTCCAAGCACTCCTCCTCAGCACTGATCCCGAAGTACAGAGAACCATTCGTCGCGTGCTCGACGCGGTCAACATTGACCTGCAGGTCTGCCACAGTGCAGAAGAAGCCGGTAATGTTCTTAAGAGGCGCAAGTACGACAGTGTCTTGGTGGATTGCGCAATCCGAAATGGCCCTGGAGTCCTTCGCGACATGCGCAAAGGCAAATCCAACCGAAGTTGTATTGCCTTCGCACTGAT
>DASZFK010000269.1:0-1513 GCA_035939855.1 Candidatus Angelobacter sp. | reverse complement strand
GCGGTCCCGCTTCAAACGATGCTCCCGTCAGACGAAGTTCCGGCTCCCGCTGAAGAAGTCCTGGACGCCGATGCCCGCTTAAATCAGGATCATTACCCGACGGCCACGTCACCGATGCTAATCCCGGACAGCTTAAAATTGCCACCGCCGGGGGTGGCTACGGTTCGAACTGTGAGTGTCAAGCGGCCGCCATCTCTACTCAGCCAGATGGAACCGGTAAGCCTGCCCGAAGATTTGTCTCAGGGGCTGCTGTTGCAGAAAGTCGCGCCCAGCTATCCAGAGCAAGCTTTGAAAGCCGGTCTCCAAGGCGCCGTAGTTCTGCAGGCCTGGATTGACAAAGACGGTAGCATCCGCGACCTGAAACTCGTGGATGGCTCCCTGCTTCTTGGCCAGGCTGCCGTCAAGGCGGTTAAGCAATGGCGGTACAAACCCTACGTGCGGAATGGTGTAGCCGTCGAAGCTGAGACCTATGTCACAGTGAATTTCAGATTGCCTTAGTGGCTTTCCCTGGCTCTCCGCCACTCCAGTCTTAAGCCACCAGCCCGGTGCATTGAAAATCATTCAGTTCACAACTTTTTACTTGTTTTTACTCTGGATTGACACATCCATCAGCCTGTTCAACTATGTTTGTTTCCGGGCTGATCTGGTGCGGGCTTGATCCAGTAGCCTCCCGGATCAGGAGACCAATGATGAAGATGAAGCGGCGATGGAACGAGCGAACCCGGTTGATGCTGACGCTGGAGCTCGCCGTAGTGTTGCCCGCCGCTGCCCTGGTCATCCTGAGCGCGTGGCACTTGAACGAAATCCAGCGCGATCGGGGCGTGGAAGCCGCCTTCCAGCGTGATTTCAACCAGGTCCTTGCGATTTCCGAAAAGCAGATCAACGAGAAAGCTGAAGGCATGGCCGATGAGGTGCGCGGCCAATTTGCCGGCCCCGGCAACACCTGCGTGGAAACTCTGGACAGGATTCTTGCAACCCATCCTTACATGGCTCATGTCTTTGTTTACGAGCCCAACGGCGGTTTGACCTTCCGCTCCCAGCCATCCCGGCTCAAGGATCCTGCGTTCCGCACCGAAGCCGACGACCTGTCCTCCATGACCGGCGGATGGTTAAAGATGGAATTCAAGGACGAGGTGAAGAGTTTCGAGGAGAAAGCAAAGGCGGGCCATCGCTACTATTTCTTTGATAACTGGCCGATGCGAGGCGAAAAGCACTTGTACCAATCGGCAGCGATGTTTTTGATGTCCGACGGCCCGAACGGAAACAAGGCGATCGGCGGGATGGTGTTCGATGCTGAATACCTGCGCGATCAGTTCTTTCCCGAAATGCTGGACACCCTGTTGAGCCACCAGGATGAAAAAGGTGAGAGGAATCACGTTGTAATGATGCTGCATGCTAAACACGAAGCCACGCCTCTGGTGGCTTCCGCGGGTTGGGATGGCGGCGAACCCGAGGTCGAGCGCAACCTCGAGGGCGCGTTTCCGAACCTGACGCTCGCGATTAAATTGCCGGG
>DASZFK010000268.1:0-5668 GCA_035939855.1 Candidatus Angelobacter sp. | reverse complement strand
AGTGGAAGCCCGCGCGCATCAGCAAATCCTTCATATTGATATTTTCCGACAGCACCGTGCCGTCGAGGCGAGAGACGCCTTCGGCGCGCGCGATTGCAATCATCGATTCCAGCAGATGGCTTCCCAATCCGCGATTCTGATATTTGTCCGCAACAATGAAAGCCACTTCCGCTCCGTTGTCCGAATGGTTTCTCACCAGGCGGGCGATTCCGGCAATATGTTTTGCTCCTTGTTCATCGACGTATTCTGCCGCCAGGGCAATCTCGCGGTTGTAGTCGATGAAGACCTTGGTAATCAGCCGTTCATGCGAGACCCTCACATTCAGCTTCAATGGAAGAAAATAACGCAAGTAGACGCTGCGGTCCGAGAGCTCATGGTTAAACTCAATGACCAGCGGTTCATCTTCCGGTCGTATGGGACGCAGAGTGAATTCCATTCCGTCCGCGGCCTTCCACGTGGAAATGTATTGGGAAGGATAGGGCCGGATCGCTGACCGAGGCAGCTCCTCGTCCTGAATCGTGTCATCGTGCAGGATTACCCGGGCATCCAGCGCAACCATAACATCGGGACCGGCCAGCAGCGGATTGATTTCGATGTCGGCGATGCGCGGATTCTCTATTACTAACTGGCTGAATCGCACCAGTAGTTCTTCGAGTTTGCCAAGATCCATAGGCTTGTGCCCCCTCACGCCCTTCAATGCCTGGAAGACGCGGGTATTCTCCATCAGCCTGCGGGCCAACGTTGTGGTCAGCGGAGGAAACGCGTGGGCTCGATCTTGCATGACCTCAACCAGTTGTCCGCCCAAACCAAAGATCAGCACCGGGCCAAATTGTGGATCAGTGGAGCTGCCCAGAATCAATTCGTATCCGAAATTGCTTACCATGGGCTGAACCGTCACGCCCTGGAAAGCGCCTTGCTCGGCAAAGTTTGAGCGAATTTCCTCAAATGCAGCACGAACTTGAGCGGTATCTTCCAGCTTGAGCTTGACGCCGCCCTTATCGGATTTATGGGCGACGGTCTCTGAATGCAGCTTGAGGACCACTGGATATCCAAGCGCCGCTGCTGCCTTCACCGCCTCATCAGCCGAATGTGCGATGTGCGTGGCCGTGACTGGCAGATCGTAAGCGGCCAATATCTGCTTCGATTCCTGCTCGCTGAGAATTGTCCGCTTTTCACGCTGCGCGACGGCGATGATCGGTTGAATCTGTTGCGGACCGTTCCGGTGAAATGCATCGGCAAACACCGGCGTTTCATAAAGTGCCTGCAGGTTCAACGTATAGCGCCACATGTAGGCAAAACTGCGGGCTGCGCCATCGGGATATTCAAATGTGGGAATATGGCGCTCGTTCAAGACATTGGCCGCAAGTTGCATGCGGCTGCCACCCATCCAACTGGCCAACAATGGCTTGGTGATCGACTCTGCCGCCTTGGTAAGCAGTCCGGCCGCACGTTCGGGTTCGGTCATTCCCTGGGGTGCCAGAATGGAGAGCACTGCATCGCACCCTGGATCGCGAGATACGACCTCCAATGCCTTCGTATAAACTTCCGGCGTGGAATCACCCAAAGTGTCTACAGGGTTGGCGTGGCTCCATGCTTCAGGAAGAAACTTGTTGAGGGCTTCGTGGGTCTCCGCCGAGAATTGGGCGAGTTGTCCTCCGCTGGCCAGCAAGGCATCTGTCGCCAAGACGCCGGCGCCCCCGGCATTGGTCACAATCGCCAAGCGAGGACCTCTCGGACGCGGCTGCTTCCCTAGCACCTCCGCCATGTCGAATAGTTCGGCAATAGTCGCTACCCGCAGAATTCCGCAGCGCCGGAAGGCCGCTTCGATCACCTCGTCTGCGCCGGTCATCGCTCCGGTATGAGAAGACGCAGCTTTGCGGGCCGCTTCCGTGCGTCCAGGCTTGATGACAATGATCGGTTTTTTGAGGGCGACCTCGCGGGCCGCCGAAAGAAAACTTCGGGCATCGCCGATCGACTCCATATAAATGAGGATGCTGGTAGTGTAAGGATCATCGCCGTAGTGATAGATCAGGTCTCCCCAGCCGACATCAAGCATGGAGCCTACGGAAACAAAGCCGCTGAATCCAACATTCTCCCTGCGGCTCCAGTCAAGAATCGCAGTACAGAGAGCGCCACTCTGGCTCAAAAACGCCAGGCTTCCAGGCAGGGCATTGGATTGCGCGAAGGTGGCATTCAGCCCTGTGCGTGGATTCATCACACCCAGGCAGTTCGGCCCAATGACGCGCAACTTGGCAGACGCCAATACGTGCTTAACTCTCTTCTCGCGTTCGAGGCCTTCAGCGCCATGCTCGGCAAATCCCGCGGAGATCACAATTGCGCCCCCAACGCCTGAATTGACGCACTCCTTCAATACTCCCGGCACCGTTTCTGCGGGAGTGATCACCACGGCCAAATCCACCGGTTCGCCCACCGCAGCTATATTGGGATAGCACCTGATGCCCAGCACATTGTTGCGGCTGGGATTGATGGGAAATATCGTCGCGCCAAAGGGTTGTTCAAGCAGGTTGCGCAAGACCGTCCGTCCCACGCTCGCCGGCTTTTCGGTTGCTCCGATCACCGCAACCGTCCGGGGATGGAAGATGGAATTGAGGGAGCTTTCAGACAATGTATTAGGCGTTCCCGGCGCTAAATGACAATTTGATTGTAACGCGTGCATAGCGTACATTGCGCAAAACTCATTGCGCAAAACTCATTGCACGTTCCTGTCAATTCCCGTAATCTTATTACGAGCATGCGACTGGCTTTTGAAACGCGATTAGGGCAGCTTTATGAGGCCGACTGTACTGACTTTTTACAAACGATCCCTTCCGGATCTGTGCACACTTTTTTCGCTGATCCGCCATTCAATCTTGGCAAGCAGTACGGCAAGAAAGGTTCCGATGCGCGTGCAGAGAGCGAGTATCTCAAATGGAGTTTTTCGTGGCTGGAAGAAGCCGTGCGCATTCTTGCCCCAGGCGGCGCCCTGTTCGTTTATAACCTTCCGAAATGGCTAATCGCTTACGGCGCATTTCTAAACAGCCAACGAGATCTAACATTCAAGCATTGGGTAGCCATAGACAAGGCCCACAGTCTCCCAATTCCTGGCCGCTTGTCTCCTAGCCACTACGGTATGCTGTATTACATTAAGGGAGCCAAACCGAGGGTTTTTGATCGCGATGCTGTGCGCATACCGATTGCCGTGTGCCGGCATTGCAAAAAGGACATTAAGGATTATGGCGGCCACAAGAAATACTTGAACCCTAAGGGGCTGAATCTAACTGATGTGTGGGACGATATTCCGCCTGTACGGCATCGTAAATATAAATACCGCACGCCTAATGAACTTGCACCTCAGATTGTTGAACGCGTTATTCTCCTTACCACGCGAATAGGAGATTTAGTTTGCGATCCATTCGTTGGAGGTGGAACAACTGCTTATGTGGCTGAACGTCTTGGCAGAAAATGGACGTGTGCTGATCTCAATACCGTGTCTGCCGCTATACGGCGTTTGTCAGACCTAGAAAACGGAGTTCATCCCCTGTGGAAGAGTTCAGCTGCCGTGCGTCCTGAATCAGGCGATATCATTAATAACTTACCGCTGTTCCGTTGAAGCTCTCTTGCTATTTCCATCAGCACCGCTGGGAATAAATTCCCTCAAATCAGTACTCTTAAATAGCTCATCGTGCTCCACTTCAATAACGGCGAGTAGACCGCGGTCTATGAGTCTTCCAAATTGGTTCCAGAAATAGAAATAGGGCTCAAGCTCTCTGATGTTGCCGATTCGATCAGTTAAATGAGGGTATAAATTTTTTGACGGCACAACCAAAACAGCCGCTTCAGCGAGACCACCCATTAGACCTAAACACATCTTATTGAGCGAGCGATGCGAAGAGGAGATATTCCCAGTTTCCCATTCAACTATTGCTCTAAAGCCGTCTTTAGTCCTAAACGAAAAATCAATATCGCCAACACTCTCATTGAGAGCAACTTTTTCTATTTCGTTTGTTTGGGGATATTTTGTAAACACAGTCGAACTTTTTTCCCGCAGATTCTTAAAAAATGGGACCAGACTTATTGGTTCCTCGGGCCTGCACTTATATTTTCCCATCCAACTACGAAATTGATCTCTCATGGGGCGGACGCCATTTCGGAGGGTCTTTTTCTGTTCTGCCATTTGCTGCCGCCCTCGTTCATCAACGTAAAGTCCTCCAGCCGGGATTGAGATAATGCTTGGAATCTTGAACGATCTAACACGAGGCTTGTTAGGCCATCTCATGGCGTTAATGCAAACACTGATAATCTCATGCGTATGCCTCCATTCTCCGTCGTTAACAATGCTTCCAGAATCAAAAATTACAAACGTGTTATTCAGCTTCACTTTCCGTCCTCCTCAAAGATAAAGAGATCTGACGCAGGAAGCTGAAGAGCGCTAGCCAGGCTGTCCAAATTGTCGAATGACGGTGAGTTGCGGCCCCTTTCAATGAGACTCAAAAAGTCCACTGAAATGTCTGATTTTTCGGCAAGCTGTTCTTGTGTCAATCCCGCAGCAATGCGCAGACTGCGAAGCCTCTTACCGAAACGTTCCCGGAGCGGTCTGATTTTTCGTTTTGTAGCCACCTCGGTAATTGTTGCCGTAATGTCATTACGGGTACACCGAACGACATTACGGGTCTCCGAAATCCGGCTTCTGATATAGGGAACCAGTGGATATTGCTAGGCTCAAGCACTTCAGCAACGTCGTTTGGATATACTTTATTCCCAGGCGATCATGCGCAATTTATTGATCTTCGTTGTTTTAATCGGAATCTCTGCACGTCCCATCGGTACTGCTCCCCAATGGCAATCCTTGGCCCCGGGAATGGATCTCACTGTGGTAGCTGACAAGATCACAGTCTTGCGTATTGATCCGGGATCATGGGAACTCGAATTCGCAGGCATCAGCCGGACGGGAGAAGCAAGCGGCCATACAGCGCGGGAGTGGTGTGAGCGGAACAAATTCGCCGTAGCCATTAATGCCGGGATGTATCACACCGACTCGAAAACCCATGTCGGATATTTTAAGATCGGTGAACATGTCAACAGCGGCCACGCCTCCAACTATCAATCCGTCGCCGCTTTAGAGCCACGGAATGCTTCCCTTCCACGCTTTCGTATCTTTGACCTCGACGCTCCCGGAGTTTCGCTGCAAGGAATTCTCAAGGACTACACCTCGGTCGCGCAGAATCTCAGATTGATCAAAAGGCCGGGCCTGAGTCAATGGGGACAACAAGCAAAGAAATGGAGCGAGGCAGCCTTGGGAGAGGACAGCAGTGGCCGTGTCCTGTTCATCTTTTCGAGATCGCCATTTTCCATGCACGATCTCAATCGCGAGCTTCTCTCTTCAGGTATCGGCCTGGTAACGGCACAGCACTTGGAAGGTGGTCCGGAAGCTCAGCTTTATATTCACGTGGGGAAGATCGAGCAGGAAATGTTTGGCAGCTATGAGACCTCGTTCAAAGAGAATGATTCCAATCCAGCGGCCTGGCCAATTCCCAATGTCATCGGTGCTCGACCGAGATTGGCGAAAACATTTCACTAGACCGTCAAAGGCAGAAACGTCCTACGAGCGCATCCCATGGTTTACGGGCGGGATGGGATTCTTCGGCCACAGAACGGCCTCAGAATGACA
>DASZFK010000267.1:0-6315 GCA_035939855.1 Candidatus Angelobacter sp. | reverse complement strand
TTGCTGACGCCATCGAGAGTGAAATTGTTGGATTGGCTTCTCATGCCGGAAACATTGATTCCGCCAGCCTGAGTGCCCGGGGCCTGCGGTGTCACGCCGGGAGTCAGCAGGGCCAAATCCAGAAACTGGCGGCCTTGCAATGGCAGGTTCTCGATTTGCTGTTTGTCAATCGAGTAAGCAACGTTGGTTTTATCCGGCTCGATCAACGGCACTTCCGTCTTCACTTCGATGGTCTCGCTCACATTGCCGGGAACAAGGGCGATATCGAGGTGGGCCTCATGGCCGACAATAACGCTGATATCGCGCTTGATGGCCTTTTCAAAGCCTTTCATTTCGACTGTCAACTCATAAGTGGAAGGCTTTACATTCAGGAATTCGTAAAACCCCTGTGAATTGGTGGCGGTGGTGCGGCTGATGCCGGTTGCAACGTCGCGTACGGCCACTTGAGCAGCAGGAATTACCGCGCCGCTGCTGTCACTGACTGTACCAGCAATGCTGCCACTCTGGGCCCAGGCGAGGGCGGAGAACGTTAGCATGAGAAATGAGGTGAGTACCGCTATGAAGAGACGGTTCTTGCGCATAGACCCCTCCAATCGTGCTGCGGCTGATTCTGACTGCCGGAGAGAGGGTTGATCTAATCCTGCGCAGAATGCCGTGCCGCGCGCATGAGCGAATTTATACGCCGGGCGAGTGTGGCTGTCAAGAATTGTAAAGATTATTCAGAAGAGATCGACGGAGTCGCAGGATACCATCGGAGTTGTTGGTCGACCCGCCAAAGAAAACCCTCCGATCGCTGTTTTGGAATGCCAGTTAGCCTCAGCTTCTCCGAGGATATATCTCCAAATTCCACCTCAAAGCCAACGAGGGCGAGTTGGAAAGGGGTCGCTTCGAACACATGAGCCGCAATTTTCATCAGGCACAAGAAAAATCCAAAAATTCCTGAAGATACGAATAATAAAAAGCCGCGCCGAAAAAAATCCAGCGCGGCCTTGTTGTCAAAGACTGGCTATTGATTTACCAGGTCAATCTCAACCGCATCAGCATCGAACGTCCGACGGAGTTGCTGAACAGAGGATTCAGGAACGTAACCGACTGTCCTGGCAATACGTTAGCAGTGCCGGCGATAGTGCGTGACGGCACCGCACTGAGATTGATGGTGTTGAACGCGTTGAACATATCAACGCGGTATTCAAAAGCGCTTCGTTCGTTGATTCTGAAGCGCTTCGCAATGGATACATCAATGTTGTTCGTCGCCAGCGCTCTCTGACTGTTGCGGCCGAGCGTGTTCGCATTGGGGAGGCCTATGCCTTCAATGAAATGGACAGTTGACGGATCGACGCAGGCGCCATTCAGGTCTGGATTGGAAAAGCCGGTCGCACAGGTTGAGTTGCGGACAGCCCGGGTGTTGAGCGGAGCTGCGGGGTTGCTAATATCCGGACGGTCCGATGTGATCTGGCCGTCAAGATTGCGGTCCTTGCCATTGAGCATGGTGTAGGGCTGGCCGCTCTCCCAGTGGGGAATGGCGGAGAGGGTCCAACCACCGAAGAATGTTCCCAGCAGTCCAGTTTTGGGTGCCCGGGGGTCCCACTGAATAGCCATAGCAGCAACGTGCCGCCGGTCGAAGTCCGATGGGCCGTAATCAATGTGCGGGCTTGCGCCGAGCACCTGTGAAACGGATTGGAACGAGCTTGGAGTGGAGTTAAAGCCAAACACGTCACTGACATCATCCAGGTACTTAGCGTAGGTATACGACCCTTGGAATTGCACTGCTCCCAAAGGCGTCTCCTTGAAGCGTCGTCGAAGATTGAGTTGCAGCGACTCATAATTAGAATTCGCTGAGGCCGCGCGTACCGTCCGCGGGCCCACCTGCGGTTGGAATCGAACGCCCGAAGGAAGAAGCGGGTTCATGTCAATCGTACGGTAGAGATGATGGGAAACTGAGCCCACATAGGAAGCATCCCAAAACAGATCGTAAGGCAACTCGCGCTCAAATCCAAAAGACCAGCGATCGGTCACTGGATTGGGTTCGTTCTGCAAAAAGAGATTGTTCTGTGGCGATTGAGCAGTGGCCGGAGTCGGGGCAATGCCGGCAAACAAACTACTGAAATTGGCAAAACCGCGTGGCGCTCCAGCAGAGGTTGTAGACGTTATATTGCCCCCCAGCGTGTTAGGCGAAGAGCCGGCAATGTTCGATAGCAGGTTGTTGAAGGAGCTGTCGTAGCTTTGCTGGAAACCGCCACGCCAAACCATCTTTTCCCCGCCCAACATCCGGTTCAACCAGTTAGAGCCTTTGGGGTTCCAGGCAAATCCAACACTCGGAGCAAAATTGTGCCGGTTCGGATTTACTTTGCTGGGAGCAGCAAAATTGACTGGATCGTAATTGGTGAAGGCGGCCACGGTGAAGGTATTCACAGGATTGCCGAAATACTCATAACGCAACCCCAAATTGAGGGTCAGGTTCGAGGTTGTCTTCCACGAATCCTGGAAGAAATAGGATTGGCTGAAGAGGTTGGGATGATAAATCGAGCTACCGAATTGGCGCTGGAGATTGCCTGATGTTCCTCCGAAATCATCAAGGAAATTAGCAAAAGCAGAAACGTTTCCGGGGCTGCCCTGATATGCAAACGAACCGCGTTCATTGAAGGGCGGATGCTGGCGGGCCAATTGCCTGAGGAAATCCACGCCGTAGCGCAAAGTATGCTTACCGGTCACAAAAGTCTGCGTATCTTGATATTGCCAGTTATTCGCGAACCTGAATTGCGGGATATTGGTGGCAACGCCGAATCCAGTCACGCCTGTGATTGAATAGTTGGCCAGATTCTTGTGAAATGCATCGTTATTGGTGCCAGGAAAATTAAATCCAATGCGGCCATAGTTGAAGCGGAACTCATTCGTCCACCTGGAGCTGATGACATAAGTGTCCGCGAACGTGCCACCCAGGGTGGTCCCTACAAAATCGTTATCAAAGCCAGGCAGGTTGTTTAATCCTGGACTTTGCGTAGAGTGATCGTAGAGCCAACGAAAGCTGAGGTTTTGCTTGTCGGAGGCGACGTGATCAATACGGATCTGGTGGTTCTTGTCGAGTTGCGCAAAATTCTCATTACGGGTTATACCGCCAACAGTCAACTTCATACCGGCGCGGGTTGAGCCGTTGCAGGTGCCGGCAGCGCTAGGTACGTTGAGAGGAATGGAGGCGGGAGTTACGGTCGGGTCGCCCACCAGCGGACCCACGGCTTTCAAATACAAGGCAGCATTCGGGCATGATCCTGCCAGCGACTGCAGCACTGCGATACCGGCGGCATCCGGCACCACGACCCCTCCCCTGGTTGATCCATAAAGACGGTCCCATTGCGCAGCGCCAAAGAAAAAAGTCTTATTATGCCCATCGTAAAGGTGAGGAATCATGATGGGTCCGCCGATCGAGAAATAAGGAACATTCTCAACCTGCCGGGCAGGATCGAAGCGGTGAAAAATCTTATCATTGTGGGACAAGGCTTGGAAGGCACTGCCGGTATAGGCCCAGTTTGCGGTGCCATGGATTGCATTGGTGCCCGACTTGGTAATCTGATTGAAAACTGCGCCTCCGGCTCGTCCAAACTCAGCAGAGAAATTGGAAGTTTGAATACTTACTTCCTGAACCGCATCGGGATTGGCAATGGTGAACGCTGGCCCGGTGACGGAGATGTCGTTGTTCTCGACGCCGTCAATCAGGAAGTTATTGCCGCGCGGCCGCTGGCCATTCACAGAATAGGCGAAGGTTCCATTCTGGTTAATTGAACCTCCCGCCGCCAGCGCTACCCCAGGGGTCAATTGCGCCAGGGTGAGGGAGTCCCCTCCCACCAATGGCAAATTGTTGATGCTCTGGCTTTCAAAATGTTGTCCGCGGGTCTGTTCGGTGGTGTCCAACTGGACTTCGAGGCCGCTGGCTTCCACGTTGACAATTTCGGAAGCGGTGCCAACCTTCAACGCAAAATCAATACTGGCATTGCGGGCCGACTCGATTTGCACGCCAGTCTTGTTTTCGCTTGCAAACCCCGAGGCTTTCACCGATACGTCATAGGTCCCCAGATCCACGGCATCAAAGCGATAGATGCCGGCCGAATTGGTGGTTGTTTGACGAGTGACGTTGGTGCCGTGCTGCGTAATGGTTACGCTGGCATTGGAAACCAAGGCGCCTTGGCTGTCAGCCACGGTGCCAGAAAGGCTACCACGGCTTGTTTGGGCAAACGCTGTTGAGAGCAGCGCTATGAAGAGGAGCAATCCTGCCGAGAAGCGTAGGTGTAGGGACATCTTTATTTCATCCTTAGCGAAGCGATTTACTAATAGGCCTTTTGAATGACACCGAGGGTTCGTTCCCAGCTTCCAAAAACGAGACGGCGAATTACAATTTCGTTAATCAAATACAAATGTCGTATTGAGAGATAATGAAAATCGGACGCATATAACCCCAACGATGCTCTCCGGCGGTCTTGAGCCCGGAAAACCCAAACTGCCGCGCAGCAAATTGGCGCAATTTATACTCTGGATGGAGGGCTGTGTCAAGAACTGTTAAGCTCTAAAGTTTCTATGCAGATCATTTACGGTATCCACGCAGTTGCAGAGGCCTTGGTTGCCCGTGAGCGGCCTTTTGAGTATGTCGATATCGCAGGCAGCCGAACTGACCCGCGTATCCTCAAGATTATCCAGCTTTGCTGGAATACTGGTGTCGAGGTACGCAATCATTCCAGGGAGCATCTGACCCGCCTGGCGAAGACTGATCGGCACCAAGGCGTGATCGCCGTCATTGCAGAAAAGAAATTTGAAGAACTGGATGAAGTCGTGGCGGCCAAGCGCGGGAGCCATTCATTCCTCCTTGTCCTCGATGGCATTCAGGACCCGCGCAACCTGGGGGCCATCATTCGCACTGCGGAAGCCAGTGGCGGTGATGGCATTGTGATTCCGACCCGGCGCGCGGCAGGCGTTACGGGGACAGTGGCAAAAACCTCGGCCGGTGCTTTGGAACATTTGCCGATGGCCAGGGTAACCAATATCGGACGTGCCATTGAACACATCAAGTCAAAAAATATTTGGACCGTGGGCCTGGACGAACGTGGCGGCCAAGTCTACGACACGCTCGACTACAACATGGATTGCGCGCTGGTATTAGGCTCTGAAGGCCACGGCCTGCATGAACAGGTACGCAAGAAATGCGATTTTCTAGTGTCGATCCCTATGATGGGCAAGGTCTCTTCTTTGAATGTATCGGTCGCTGCCGCGGTGGTGATGTATGAGATTGCGCGTCAGAGGCGAAATAGCAGTCAGCAGTCAGCAGTCAGCAGTCAGCCAGAAGAAATGCCAAAATCGCCATAATTTGAGGAGCAGTCGCCTCGTGTCGAGTTTCATCAAAATTATGGCAATTTGAAATTATGGCAATTTTACTTGGTTCGTTTCCGCGCCTTGATCACGATCGACAAGTCTCCGTTGCGGGTATTGGTAAATCGCAGGCTCACGCGACCTTCGTTGTCGAGAGAGATGATGGCGGGGGTGTTAACTGCGGTCAGCATCCATCCTGCGGGGAGTGTTACGCGGTTGAGAGGTCGTCCCAGGGTGCGCGTCCACACCAATTCGCCATCCTTTACTATGTAGCCCACCGGATCGGTATAAGTCTCTTCCACGCGGATTCGTGCTGATTGCCCTTCGGCAATGGGATGCAGGAGATCACCCTGAACCACCACGGAATCAGGATCGGTGGGCTGAGGATAGTATCCAAGAGCGTTCACTTCTTTTCCGCTCACGGTATAGGTCTTTAGCTGTTTGCCGGCGTCAATGTCGATCATCTTTGCGTCGGGAGAGACGGTGCTTCCTTTGCGCACAAAACTATGGACGGATTTCTGCCCAACCTTGGTAACGGTGAAGTCATGTGAAATGTGGAACTGGTGAGTAGACGGCTCAAGCAGCCAATAACTGATTTCGCGGTCCTGCTCAGCGCGATGAAACGCCTCATCTTGCACAGCAAGCAAGATGGGACACAACAGTCCCAGCGCAACCAGCAGCAAAACGGAAGACAAGAACAATCTCTTCATGGCAGCCTCCGCGCAATGATTTTGACCGGCAACTGGTCGTCGCGGTCATTCAAGAAACTCAGCCGGATGCGGCCATCGGGATCGGTACTGACAATTGCAGGCGACGCTGATCCCACCAGTTCCCATCCTGGCGGTAACAAAACCACGTTGCGCTTGATGCCCAAAGGACGATCAAACACAAGCTGCCCGTCCTTCACGGTATAAGAAGGAGCGTCCGTATAGGTCTTTAGCTGTTTGCCGGCGTCAATGTCGA
>DASZFK010000266.1:0-3895 GCA_035939855.1 Candidatus Angelobacter sp. | reverse complement strand
CCTTATGAAGTTGTGATTTGCTGTTGCCAATCGAACAGCCCATCATTTCGGCTATCTCGTTATGATCGTAGCCTTCGATATCGTGCAACACAAAGATAATCCGGTAACCCGGTGGCAGACTTTCAATGGCCCTTTCCAGGTTGACCCGGTCAATTGACCCTGCCAACATGTTGTCGCGCGCGCCAATGTCTTTTCTGGGACCATCCTCGTGCTGCGGTTCTAGTGCCTCATCCAGTGAAACTTCCGGCAAGCCTTTCTTGCGCAGATGCATCAACACTACGTTGACCGCCAAACGGTGCAGCCACGTGGAAAACGCCGACTCCCCCCGGAAGGTAGCAATCTTGCGGTAAAGCTGCAAAAAAGCTTCCTGCGTAAGGTCTTCCGCTTCCGCCGTATTGCCCGTCATACGCAGGCAGAGCGAATAGACGCGCCGCTTATGGAGACCGTATAGGCCTTCAAAAGACTCAGCATCTCCACCTTTGGCCCTGTCAATCGCCTCTGCTTCCGACAGCCCGGATGCAATGATCTTTTTTGCTTGTGTCAATTCGCTTGTCCTTTAGGATGCGGCGGAGGTTCTCTGTCGTTGCACTGCTGGTACTCTCAAATACACTGAACAGTAATTGAACCCTTTTGGACAACTTTGGTTGCCTGAACACTTCCCAAAAGAGTGTAAGTTTTACTCAGCCTTGGCCCCTTGTCCCACGTTTCTTTGAGATGGCGCTCGCCACCAACCCCCAAAACACGGCATTGGCAAAGGGAGTCAGGAACGCCGGTAGTTTCAGGAAGGTAGCCGGGCAGGTGATCGAGGCAATTCCCTCCAGGAACCTGCTTAGCGGCGAAGACCCGGTCGCGAAGTATGGCATCTTCAATATCCAATGCCAAAAAACGCACAAAATAAACCCTAACGCTCCATACGCTATTGCCGCCTGCAAAGCCAGCGACATTCTTTGCCAGGCGTACAACACCAACCCAATGGCGATGGCTCCGGCCGTGACGCCAATCAGTTTCAATTCAAATACCGATTTGCTGGTGACATCGCCCGGCGGGATCATGGCCAGAATCATTGATCCCAGGGTGATGACGAATGCCATGAGACCTAAAATCCATACGCCTGGTTTACCTCCGGGAACCAGCACCCCATGTTCATTGGTTTCCCGGTCGGGGCGGTAGGCCAGCTTGATGACTGCAGCGTACATGTATAGAAAAGGCAGGAAATAGAGGATGATCGCAGCATCCACTAACAACTGGTACGCTTCCATCACGGTCGTATCAATTTGTGAAAATATCAGGATTGCTGCCGAGATCGCCGCTTGTACCAGGATCGCAATATAAGGCGTCTTCCAGCGCGGATGGATCTTGCCAAAAGCGGCTGGCAGATAACGATCGATGCCGGCCACAAACGGCACGCGCGCGATACCAGCCACGGTAGCCCCCACGCCTCCGGCATTTCCAGCCGTCACCAGCAACGCTGCAATGATTCCAAACCAAGTAATACCCACGGCTGCGGATCCGAAGGAGATGCCTTGAAAGACGCCATTGCGAACGTCAACCCCTACTGCGGGCAGAATCACCAGCAAGGCCACCGTGCCCATAACGTAAATCGCGGCAATCAGCACTGAGGAGGCATAGATGGCCCGAGGAAAAGTCTTGCGCGGCTCACGCACCTCTTCGCTCATGGCGCACACCAATTCCATGCCGGTAAACGCAAAGGCGATGTTCGACCAGAAGTTGAGTGTATCGAGGTTCAGGTGCCCGGCTGGGAACGATGATTTCCAGGAAAACTGAGTGGTGCTGCCCCGGTGAATGCCAAGATACAGTCCGAGCCCCAGAAGCATCAATAGAGGGGCGTAGGTGCCGATGCCACCCGCATTTTGCAACCATTTCCCTATGTTCAAGCCAACAATGTTGAAAATAACCGCTGTGGCCAGCATGGCAATCGAAGCCCAGAGGAGATATTGGCGATTGCCCGCCAGCCAAGCATATTTCGGTCCACCAATAAAAACTGACATGGCCACGCTGGCCGTGAGCAGCGAGGGAAAATAGAAGACCGTATAGGTCCAATAAGACCAGCCCGCCACAAATCCGTGAAAGTCGCCAAATGCTTCTTTACTCCAGACATACAACCCACCCTCTGAAGGGAAGCGGGTTGAAAGCTCGACAATGATGAGGGCCGTAGGTAGAAAGAAAAGAGTGGCGGCCAAAATCCACAGGCTGATGGACGATGTGCCACTGTGTGCTGCCGCCGCAATCCATCGTGGTCCTAAGACGGTTGCAATATTAAAGAGAAGGACATCCCAAAACCCCATCGTGCGCCGAAGCTGCGATTTGGGTGATTCGGTTTCAGCAATCAAGACATTCCTCGCGGCGGAGAAGGATGCTCGAAAAAAGATAACAAATCCCGCCCGATTCACCTAGCGAGCACCAAAACTTATTTCACCGTAGAGTACGCCAAAGCCGCAAAGGAAACCAAACATCTACCGCAGAGTCCGCAGGGAGCGCAGAGAAAACGCAGAGAAACCAAACCGCAAGAGCCAACCGCGGATTTACGCAGAGATGTGCGGATTCAAAGTCGCTGAATTAAAAGCCTGACGGGCGGGATCCCTACCTCCGCGCTCTCCGCACCCACAGTCCTACACCGCTGGTGGCCAAGCCGATCAAGCCCAGCAGAGGCAGAATCGTAGACGTCGCTGGAAGTTGCTGGGTGTTTTCCTGGGTCTGAGCAGGTTGTGGTTTGCTGATCTGGGGAGTGGTGCCCGCATTCCGTTGTACTTCAGTGGAGCTTGGAGCGTTGGTGCTGGGATTTTGCTGACCTTGGTTCGAGTTCGCGGAGTTTGCTGCGGGGGCTGGCGCAGTTTGAGGAGTGGCCGGCTGAGAAGCACTCTGAGACGAACTGGGCGTTGGATTTTGGGCTGGGTTTTGGGCCGGATTTTGCGCCGAAGCCATCACTCCGGATGGCGGACGGTTGGCGGCCTCCATGATATTTCCGACTCCCCTGCGACTGATCAAGTTTTGAACATCGGTGTTGGTATAACTGCGGGCTTGTTGGGCGCCGTTGCGCGCCTTGTTTTGCGCCGACACTTCTCCCAAGCTCAGCGAAGCATTCGTGCTCGGCGGAGGACCAGATAGATTGTCGCCGGCAAAGGCCGATGGGGAGAAATCGCTGGTCGAAGCTGTGGCAGGTGTCGCTTCGGAGGTTCCTGCCGCGCCCACAGCAGGGGTGTTTGTGTAAATCATCGTCGGCGCCACGCTTGAATAAACTACCGTCGATGGCCCCAACGTACTCTGTACGCCCTGCGGCAACGGTGTATGGTCGCTGATCCCTGCGAATCCAGCTTGGCTGATTCCCGCCGCAGGCGCTGGAGAAGCAAATGCAACTGTCGATGCAGCTACTTGGCCGTTTCCAAGGGGCCCAACAATGTAACCACCGTTGTTCACCACTCCCGCTACCGGGGTTGCAGTCTGACCAACTACCATCAAAGATGTAAGGAAAAATATTGAGAAGAAGACCCTGAGAGACATAAAACCACCCCTGCCACGCCTATTGAAGTTTGATTACTCAACAGTAAACAGGGATGCCACGAGAGCAGAAACATCGCGTGATCGGGTCATCGCACGTGATCGGGTGATCGGGTGATCGGTGTGGAGTGGGAGGGCGATTGCGGTTCAGAAGGATGCCAACAGAGCACGATAGCCCAGGCTACCGTCGTCGGGTACGTTGATCAAAAAACAGCCCATGCGTGCTTTTCTGATTCGTGTTCAGTTGCGGGCATTCACGGCTAAGGAGGCTTGGCACAGCAACTATGCCCACGATTCTCCTTCCCTTCAACCAAAAAGCCCGAGCGGGCTGAGTCTCTCCACTCAACTGCACGATAAGGTTTAAAATCAACAACTGTTC
>DASZFK010000265.1:0-5544 GCA_035939855.1 Candidatus Angelobacter sp. | reverse complement strand
TAGGCAGGATCATGGCCATCCTCTTCCACTATTCTCGTGAAAAAAATCCGGGTAGAACACCTCGTATCTGCAATTTAGCCCCAAACGCTATCGGGGTCCTTCACTCCGCGCCAATCCTATTCGTAGTTGTGAAGTTTATTGCCGCGCTACGTTCAGGATGACAAGGGGGAAGTGGGTTCACGGGGCGGCGGTGCTCCACATTTTTTTATTTAGGTTGTTTCATAACTCAAAACAAAATATTGACACGCAAACTAGAATCTTTGCGAGATGTTTGGAGAATGCTATGAAACAGGATTTTCGTGACAGGGCAATAGGGAATAAATCCCATGGTGAAATGAGCCGCAGGGAGATGATGCGGCTCACGGCTGCGGCTGCGACCGC
Source organism: Candidatus Angelobacter sp. (assembly GCA_035939855.1). Classification (GTDB taxonomy): domain Bacteria; phylum Acidobacteriota; class Terriglobia; order Terriglobales; family Acidobacteriaceae; genus Angelobacter. The sequence continues at coordinate 5,163 of DASZFK010000265.1, read as the reverse complement.
GGCAACTTTATCTTCGGCCTCCAGTTTGGCGTTAGGCCAGCAGACCGGCGCTGTGCCAAGCAGGAGGGGACGCGCTGAGGAAGGGCTGGGCGTTCCGGTGGTTACCAAAGTCGTCAAAACAGCGAATGGACCGGTACAAGGTTTGGTTGTCGATGGAGTGCAGTCGTTCAAAGGCTTGCGTTATGGCGCAGCTCCGATTGGCCCATTGCGTTGGATGCCTCCCCAGAAGCCGTCGCCTTGGACGACCGTTCAGGACTGCTCCGATTTTGGCGCGCCTGCCATGCAGATGGCGACCGGCATTACCGTATCGTCGCTTTCTGATTTCAGCATGCAGATGCATCAGGTCTTTACCACGCCTTCGGAATTGAAGATCCACAACGAAGATTGCCTGGTTTCTCAATGTGTGGACTCCGGGCCTGGATAACAAGCGACGCCCGGTGATGGTATGGATTCATGGAGGCGGCTTTGCTTATGGCTCGGGCGCCCAGCCGATCTATCAGGGCGATGACCTGGCTCGCAGTCATGATGTAGTGGCCATTTCCGTAAACCATCGGCTCAACCTTTTCGGCTACATGCACCTGGGAGATCTGATGGGCAGCGGCTATGCCTCTTCAGGGACTGTGGGCATGCAGGACCTGGTCTTGGCACTGGAATGGGTCCGCGACAACATCGCTGAATTTGGAGGTGATCCGGGCAACGTAACGATCATGGGACAATCCGGCGGTGGCGCAAAGGTTTCCATCCTGTTGTCTATGGAGTCTGCCAAGAGCCTGTTTCACAAGGCTTCTATCCAGAGCGGCGCAGGACTCAGGGTTGGCCGCAAAGAAGGCGCAGGACGCATTGCGAAGGCGCTGCTGGATGAATTGAAGATCGCGCCCGGTGACATCAAGGCATTGCAAGCTGTCCCCGCCCAGACACTTATTGATACCGCCAACGCCCTTGCAGCCAGGATACCTCGTGGAACTGGTCCAGGATCAGGCGGACTTGGTGGCTTTGGGCCGATTCTGGATGGTGTTGCGATTACGCGCGATCCGTTTGATCCCGACGGGCCGGCAATATCCGCAGATGTTCCAATCCTGGTTGGCTCAGTAAAAGACGAGTGGACGATCTTCACAGCCAGCGAACCTTGGTTTGGCAGCATGACAGAGGCCGATCTTCAAGAGCGTCTCAAGCCGATGGGAGCAAGAGGCCAATCGTTGCTGGCGGCCTTCCGCAAGATTCATCCTGATTACTCGCCCACATATCTATATATCTCGGTGATCAGCACTCCGGCCTTCGGTAATTCAATCACCCTGGCGGAACGCAAAGCAGCCCAGCGCGGCGCTCCGGTTTACATGTGGTATCTCACTTGGGAGACTCCGGTCAACGGCGGCGCTCTCAAGACTCCGCACACCATGGAGATACCATTCATGCTGCATAACTACAACCGGGTGCGCGCGTTTGTCGGGCCGGGAACCGGACCAGATCGCATGGCTCGCCAATTGAGCGATGCCTGGGTAGCATTCGCGCGGACCGGCAAACCGGACGCAGCCAGCATTCCTCATTGGCCCGCTTATGATGCCGCGTCTCGCGCAACCATGATTTTCAACCTTAAGAGTGAGGTTGTGAATGATCCAAATGCCGAGGTAAGAAAGATTTTGCAGTCGAATGCATGAACCTTATTCGATGGAGTAATCGAATTCGTACGAATGTTTCCCATCCGGCGCGATGATGATGTTCATTTTTCCGGCGATGCCTTTTAGCTCTCCGGTGCCGGAGTCGGGGACGACTACGATCGCCAGGCTAGGAACACCTCGGTTCATGGTCGCGCTGTGTTGCAGCACGAAGCTGCCTTTGCGCCCTTTAAGAGTTCCGGTCACACGCTCCATGGCCACATAGCCGGCTGACCCTTTGACCTCGGTCTGAGTAGCGATCATCTCGCCTTTGCTGGTGGCTTCGAGATCACCGTGGAACTGCTTGTCGATGGACATCCGGCCGAGATTCGCAGCCTGCGAGACATCGTTATCGGGCTTTTGAGGAGCCAATTTCACATCGAATGGTCCGCTGGCGTGCTGCGTCATGTGGGTCTTCTCCTGGACGGTGCAAAACAAAAGCAGGCAAAGTGTGAGTGCAAGATTCAAGTTCATGGCATTAAGAGGCTGTGGTCTGATGTAGTTGGCGTTCGCTTAAGTATCCTGCATGGTCCACCATCATTCCCCTGGCTCCATTTTCCAGGGAAGCACGCAGGTGGTCTGGCAATGATCTCTTCGCCAGCGTCTTGTGCTCCACCAGCACGTACACGGTCTCCACGGTCACAATGACTCGCTCTTCGCCGGCAATGCGAAAATCTGCGGCCAGGGTAAAGGAGGTGTTGCCAAGGTGCTTGGCGTACATCGATACCTCGAGCACCTGGTCAAATCGCGCCGGCGCTTTCCATTCCAGAGTCTGCTTGACTAACTGATAGTCGATGTCGCCGGTGACCAGGTCTTGCTCGTATCCCATAGAGCGCAGGAATTCCATGACGGCGATATCGACATAGTCGGCGTAGCGGGCGTTGAAGACGACTTTTTGGGCGTCGCACTCCCCGTAACGGACACGCAAGTAATAACGGAAATGATTGGACATACGATATGAAATTTTACCGCAACAGCAACGAAATACCACGAGGCACTAACCGCAGAGGACGCAGAATGTACGAGAAAGGATGCGGAATGACCAACCGCAGCAACGAAAATGTTTTCAACTCTTATGCCCTCATAAGAACAAGGGGGCAAGCTGTTGGGAAAATGGGAACATCATCGTGGCGCCTAACGTACATGGAATTTGATGACCCACTAGCCCGAATCCGCGAACCAATGCGAATTGGGGCGAACAAACATGAGACTATAATCCAATGTTTCCCCAAGGTTCCGGGCTGTCTTATAAAGTAAGGACAGAGCGATTTTTGCGATGAATGATGAAGTACAAGTTGGACCGCAGGCGAGGCTCCTCTCAGGATTGCCGGCTGAGAGAGAGCCTCGAACCAAGCGGCGGGCCTTTCTGATTGTGCTGGCTGTGATTTTTGCCTTGGCCACCACGCTGTATAGCTTCTCGTGGATGTACTACATCCGCCTGCGGCCGCAGGTTGAGTTTGGAATCAATGTAAAAAACTTGCCAGATTACACCATTGAAATCACTTCGCTCTATCCCAATGGGCCGGCAGAGAAGGCCGGGCTGAAAGTTGGAGACCGCATTCTTGCTATTAATGGGCGGAGCCTGAAGTCCGATCCGCGTTTGCTGATTGCTATACGGGAAATGGGTCATCCTGGGGATAGAATTCGTTTAGCCGTTGAGCGGCCAGGCCAACAGCAGCACCTAGATCTCCAAGTTGCGGTCCGCCCCAATTCCGACCAGGTTCCTACTTCGGGGGTAAGGAAGACTGCCATGCAGATCATGGGCTCCTATCCTCTCTTTTTCCTGATCGTAGGGATAGCCGTACTCTTCATGCGCATCGACGATCGTAATGCCTGGCTGCTTGCGCTGCTCTTTGCAGGATTTATCAGCATCTCTCGTGCTCCTGAAGCTTTCGTAGCCCTGAAGGGAGGATTTGGGATCTTCCTGCTGAGCTACCGGGCCGTGTTTCTGGCCCAGATTGCCCCGCTCTTCTATTTTTTATTCGCGGTCTTTCCAACCCGATCGCCGATAGACCTCCGGCTTCCCTGGCTCAAATGGCTGCTTCTGGTCCCTGGTGCGTGGTTCGGTTTGTTTGGACTCCGAGTGGGCAATCCGAATCCTGATCCTGCATTGGCGCATTTTCTCGGCGAGAGAATGGCATTGAACGCGATGTTGACTTTCATTTATGGAACCGTTTTTCTGGGCTTCACATCACTGGCGCTTAACACGTTGCGCGCCCCAAACGCCGAAGCCAAGCGCAAGATACGAGTGATTCTATGGGGTGCGCTCATCGGAATCACGCCAGCGACTCTGGAGAAGGTGGCAATCGATTTTCGCGGATACCAACCTCCCTTCTGGTTGGATTTCTTTTGCATATTGCTGGTAAGCCTGTTTCCGGTGTGCTTTGCCTATGCGGTCGTAAAACACCGGGTGCTGGAGATTCCGGTTTTGCTACGCCGCAGCGCCAGATATGTGCTGGTGCGGCGAGGTTTTGCCCTGCTCGTGGTTTTGCTGGCATCGGGCGTCGATGTGATCATTGTGGTGGTATTTTCAAAGCTGTTCCAAGCCGATCCCAGAATAGCCATGTCAATAGGAATGGGATTTGGCCTGGTGCTGGCCTGGGTCTCGGCGCCGGGACTGCGCCATGCAACCCAGAGCATTGACCGGGCTTTCTTTCGTGGTTCGTATGATGCGCGGACGATTCTTCAGGACCTGGCCCAGAAGGTCCGCAGCATCAATAACAAGGACGAACTGGCCGCGTTGTTGCAACAGCATTTGCATCTGGCCCTGCATCCCAGTTCGCTGGCGATTTATCTCAAGTCCGATCACGGCTCACTGGTACCGAAGGCTGTGGATCCAGCCATTGCCGAGGAGTTGAAAGAACTGCCTGCCTCCACGGAACTGACTGATCTGGCGCGCTACGGACAGCCACTGGAAATCAACCCTGACACGAGCCGGTCGCCACTGATTGCAAAGCTTTTTCCTCTGCACCCTGAATGCCTGGTCCCAGTGCTGGGCAGGTCTGCGGAGTTGATGGGAATCTTTGTTCTGGGTCCACGTCTCTCAGAAGAACCATATTCCAAAGAGGACGAACTTCTACTAGGTTCAGTTGCCAGCCAGGCAGGCATAGCGCTGGAAAGCATACAAATGGCTCAAGAAATGGCTGGGCGCATCGAATCCGACCGTCGCGCGGCCCAGGAGATGCAAATCGCGCGCGAGGTGCAAAGCAAACTCCTGCCGCAAGAAATGCCACCGCTTAAGACCTTGGATTATTCGGGGTCATGTGTTCAGGCGCGAGCCGTGGGCGGAGATTATTATGATTTTCTCGACGTTGGCCCCGGCAAAGTGGGCTTCGTTCTGGCCGATATCGCCGGGAAAGGCATCTCCGGCGCTCTGCTCATGGCCAACTTACAGGCCAACCTGCGCAGCCAGTATGCTGTAGCCAACCGGGATTTGTCGCAACTTCTTTCATCTGTGAACCGGTTGTTTTTTAAAAACACGGAGAGCAGTCACTATGCCACCATGTTTTTC
>DASZFK010000264.1:0-3741 GCA_035939855.1 Candidatus Angelobacter sp. | reverse complement strand
ATGCTATGATGCCCTTAGAAATCCAGTGTCCAACCAGACTTTAATTCCTATTGTGACTGTCTTCCTGCTGGCCATGTCAGGAATCTCGGCAGTCATTTTGATGGTGCGTGCCATCCGCAGCCAGAGCGACCAGCCCGGCGAGGGAACTCTGTGGCTGATGTTTCTGCTGGGATTGGTCTTGGGATTGTGGTTACTGTTTCGGTAACAAGATAACGTATATGAAACAACGTGCAGTTATTCGCCGTGGAGCGACCCCTGAGGAGATGGCCGAGATTTATGGCATTTCGCCTTCACGGGTAAAGACACTTGAGCGGCTGCTCCTTCGTTCACGTTCAGGGAAGACCCGCTAGGTTCAGAATGAGGTCACAAAGCCCCGAGCGGAGGGGCGCCCAGAAGGTTACCCTCGGGTGAAGCTCCAGCGGAATCCTGGGAATAAATGACCATGAGCCCCGGAAGGGCGACACGTTTTGGTTTTCTACTCCGCTGTTAAGCTGAAGATGAGCTTTGAAATTATCCCGATGAAGCCGCGTGATTTGACTGAGGTATTGAAAGATGCCCCAACTGGGGAATGGATTGCTTTGTCACGCGATAAAACCCGCATTGTAGGCCACGGGATTTCTATTGAAGACGCTATGAAGTCTGCCCAGGAATCTGGAGAGGAGAAATATACACTTTTCAAGATGCCCATGCCCAATATAGGTATTGCCACTCCAGCAAAGACTAAGCTGTTCGGATTTCGCCACATGCCGAGGTTTAAAGCGTTTTTAGGATTACCGTAGACTGTCCAAACCGTCCACTGTGTCCACATCGTCCACAAAAAAGTCCGCACTGGGTCTATACAACTTTAAAAAATTCTAGTGAAAATTATGCGACTCAATCTGCGCCGCACTAATCTCCAGCGGCATAATGCGCTGGGCTTTCAGGTGAACCACTCCATCCACGTTTTCCACTGTCCCCTCGATTTTTAGAAAACGATTGGTACAGGCAACCGTCCAATATTTTTTTAAAACATCGGGCATAACTACCACATTGGAAAACCCGGTTTCATCCAGCAGGCTGATGAACATGATTCCTTTGGCAGTTCCTGGGCGCTGGCGGGTATCCACTTGGCCTCCGGTAATGGCAAACTCTCCGTGGCGCATTCGGGAAAGTTCGGCTGCGGTTCTTATGCCTGTTCCATGCAGGTCTTTTCTTTTGTAGGCCATGGGATGCGGACCAAGCGTCAAGCCGGTCGAGTGATAGTCGGCGACCAGACGTTCTTCGATGTTCATGCGGGCTAGCGGAGAAGATAAATCTTCTTCCGCTCCGGCTTCGGAAGCCTTCTCCAAAAGAGGATGCTGTTTCCATCCACCATATTTTTGTACCTGCCACAGCGCGTCACGGCGATGCGGGTTAGGACCGGAGATATCGGCCAGAGCCCCACAGACAGCCAGCATTCTCAGCTCAGTTTTATTCAGTTCCGGCACGCGGCGGCAAAGGTCGGCGATGGAAGTAAAGCAGCGTAATTTGCGTTCGGCCACAATGTGCTCTGCCGTACTTTGTTGGAGCGAGCGCACATAGTGCAGGCCGACTCGCAGGCCCAGGTCTTTGTTTTTCTGTTCCGGCTCGGTTTCTATTTTTTCCAGCGTGCAGTTCCAGTCAGACTTGGTGACCGTAACCGGGAGAAACTTCAATCCATGCCGGCGGGCGTCTTGCACCAGGGTGGCGGCGCTGTAAAAGCCCATCGGCTGATTGTTGAGAAGCGCGGCTGTGTAAGCGGCAAGATAATGGACCTTCAAAAAAGCTGTGGCATAAGCGATCAGGGCAAAGCTGGCGGAGTGCGACTCAGGAAAGCCGTAGAGCGCAAACGAGGTGATGAACTTGACAATATCATCCTGCCCTTTCCCCACAATGCCATTCTGCGCCATCCCAGCGCGAAGCTTGGCTTCGATGGCCACCATGCGCTGCTCAGAGCGTTTATGGCCAAGCGCGCGGCGCAACTCTTCCGCTTCGCCACCGGTGAAGTTGGCGCACAGCATGGCCATCCGCAACAGTTGTTCTTGAAACAGGGGCACACCCAAGGTACGTTCCAGTACAGGCTCTAGCGAAGGATGCGGATACGTAACCAGCTCTTTTCCTTGCCGCCGGTTCAAATACGGATTCGTCATCTGGCCGACAATCGGCCCAGGACGAATTAATGCAACCTGGGTCACCAGATCGTAAAAACAGCGTGGACTGTTGCGCGGCAGCGAGGCCATCTGGGCCCGGCTCTCGATCTGGAAGAGGCCGACTGTATCTGCTTTGCAGATAACGTCATATACCTCCGGGTCTTGGGGTAGATGGGCAAGATCGACTTTTTGTTCATAATGATGGTCGATCAGATCAATGCAATCCCTTACTGCTCCCAGCGCACCCAGTCCCAACAAATCAATTTTGATCAGCCCGGTGATCTCGGCCGCTTCTTTGTCCCATTGGCAAACCACTCTTCCGGGCATGGTGGCCGGCTCAAGCGGGACGACTGCATCAAGCATTCCCTGGCAGACAATCATCCCTCCGGAGTGCTGCCCCAAATGACGCGGCAGCCCCCGTATACGCGAGCAGAGCGAGATAAGCCAGCGAATGCGCGGATGATTCATGTCGAGGCCGGCACGGCCCACTTGGCGCTCCAAAGTTTCGTCGGGATCTTTCCACTCCCATGAGCCGAGCACTGAAGAGATCAGGTCGAGAGTACGAGCATCGAATCCCAACACCTTGCCTACTTCACGGGATGCCAGCCTGGAACCGTAAGTGATCACATTCGCGGTCATGGCCGCACCCCGCTGTCCATACCGTTTGTAGACATACTGAATGACCTTCTCCCGGTCATCCCCGGAGGGCAAATCGAGATCGATGTCGGGCCATTCGTTGCGCTCTTCAGAAAGAAAGCGCTCGAAGAGAAGCCCCATGGCGATGGGATCGATGGCAGTGATGCCCAGCGCATAACAGACGGCGCTGTTCGCAGCCGAACCCCGGCCCTGAACCAGAATGTGATTCTCGCGGCAAAAACGAATGATGTCCCAGACGATCAGGAAGTAGCCGGCAAGATTGAGTTTGCCAATGAGAGCAAGCTCCCGCTCAAGCTGCCTTCGTACCCGGTCCGTGACCGGACGGTAACGATCACGCGCGCCTTCCTGAGTTTTGCTTCGCAGAAAATCGATCTGGGTTCCACCATCGGGCACAGGATATGGGGGGAATTCATAGCCCAGATTTTTCAGCGTGAATTCCAGGCGCGAAGAAAGCTCTACCGTGTTAGCGATGGCCTGGGGAAGATCACGAAAAATTTCCGCCATCTGCGCGGCAGTACGGATATGGCGTTCGGCATTCACGCTCAGCAGGCGTCCGGCAGTATCAAGGTTGCACTTGTGGTGGAGCGCGGTAAAGACATCCAGAACCTCCCGATCTTCGGGAGTAGCGTAGAGTACGCCATTGGTAGCCAGAAGAGACAGCTTGAGTTCAGCTCCCAGCTCCACCGCAATTTGATTGCGCTGCTCCTGCTCGGGCCGGAAGTGGCGCTGAATCTCTACATAAATATTCTCTGCTCCGAAAATAAACTTGAGCCGTTCCAACAGGCGCCGGCCCTCTTCTTTTCCTCCGCGACGCAAAGCCTGGGCCAGAGGGCCATCTTCATCTCCAGTCAGGCAAATGCAGCCGCCGGCAAACTGCTCCAGTTCAGAAAAGGTCGCGGTTGCTGGAATATTCTTCCTGGTTCGCAGCTTGATGGCG
>DASZFK010000263.1:0-4493 GCA_035939855.1 Candidatus Angelobacter sp. | reverse complement strand
GCTCGCATTCCTGATTTATGTGTTGCTTCTTCAACGGACGCGCTCCATCTTTTGGGGAAGCCTGGCGCTCTTCGTGGTTTCAGCAGTGCTCATGATTTCAGGATTGAAGCGTGCCTTTAGCCAGCCCAATGTCTATCGAGGAAAAATTGCAGGAATTGTGCTTTCCGTGCTGGGCGTTCTGGTCCTGGGAGTTTTTGGCTGGGGCGCCTACATGGCATCGAGGCTCTTTGCGTCGGCGCTTCATGCTCCTCAGGTGGGTCAAAGAGCGCCGGGGTTTACGACTGTTGATGCTCACGGTAATTCGGTTACGTTGGCACAGTTACTGTCAACTTCATTGACCAGTTCCACGGGCGCCCCACAGACACCCAAGGGAGTATTGCTGGTCTTCTATCGAGGCTATTGGTGAGGGTCTTGCACCTCCGAGTTGCGGGGGATACAACAAACTCTAAGTTCTCTCCAAGGTTTGGGAATTTTGCCGGTGGCCATCAGCGCCGATACTCCTGAAGAATCGCAGGAAAACCTAATCCAGAAGGCTGGTCTTAATTTTCCTGTTCTCTCCGATGGCAAGGCGGAAGCTATCCGTAGCTACGATCTGCTCCTACCGGGCGCTGGCGAAAATGGCCGTGACATTGGAGGTACGGCCGCGTTCCTGGTCGATCCCTCAGGTACGGTGCGGTGGAGAACCCTCAACGAAGAAGGTCCCCAGAAGTTTCTCGAGGCGGCGAAGACTGTGCAGTAGCTGATCAATATTTCGCCAGCTTTTCCATCGCCCGCAGCAGATCGTCGGCTTGCGGCAGGATCACGTCTTCCAAGGCCGGCTGATAGGCCACAAAAGTATCGGTTGCAGCTACGCGGCGTACCGGCGCGTCGAGATCGTCAAACAATTCATCGCCGATGCGGGCGGCAATTTCTGCGCCATAGCCCCAACTCAGGACATCTTCGTGAGCTACGATCACTTTGCTGGTTTTGCGCACTGAGGTTGCAATGGCATCCCAGTCGTAGGGGCTGAGTGTGCGAAGATCGATCAATTCCACGCTCACGCCTTGTTCGCGCTCGATCTTCTGTGCGGCCTGCAAGGCTCGCGGGACGACCGCGCCATAGGTAATCACCGTGACGTCCTTGCCTTCCTTCACAATTTTGGCTTTGCCGAATGGGATCATGTAGTCAGGGCCCGGATAGGGATAGCGTCCATAGAGTTCGCGGTAGAGGCGCTTGTGCTCCAGGAACATCACGGGATCGTCGCAACGAATGGCGGTGCGTAGCAATCCATTGGCGTCCAGCGCATTCGAAGGAAAGCAGACGCGCAGGCCGGGAATGTGGGTGAAAATGCTTTCTCCGCATTGCGAGTGATAGATGGCGCCGCCGGTGAGATATCCGCCAATGGCTACACGCACGACCGCAGGAGACGAAAAGCTGCCGTTGGAGCGCCAGCGAACCAGCGGCAGTTCATTGCGGAGCTGCTGCATGGCAGGCCAGATGTAATCGAAGAACTGTATCTCGACTACCGGCTTGAGTCCTCTCTCCGCCATGCCTACTGCCCGACCCACGATGTTGGCTTCGGCCAGGGGCGAGTTGAATACGCGGTCGCTGCCATACTCGATCTGCAAGCCGGAGGTCAGCTTAAATACTCCGCCTTTGCCCTTAATCTCTTTTTGCTTCAAATACTCATCGCGACTGCAATCGGCAACGTCCTGGCCAAAGATCACAATACGGTCGTCCCGCCTCATCTCGTCTTTCAGACAGGCGTTGATCAATTCCGCCATGGTTTTTTCGTTGCCCTCAAATTGAGGCTCCGACGCCATTTTCTTTGGATCAAGGTCCTCAGAATAGACATGCGTGTAAATCGAATCCGTCCGGGGCAACGCAGCAGCCAAGGCGCGTTGGGTAGCATCTTCGATTTCTTCATCGACGGATTTTTCCAGCTTGGTAATGGCATCCTCGTCGAGAATGTTCTCGCGGATCAGGAATAACTGCATGCGAGTAATCGGATCTCGCTTCGCATCCTTCTGGCGCTCGGAGTCCGGGCGATAAAGCTTCTCGTTGTCGGAGAGCGAATGCGAATAAGGACGAATGACATGGCCATGGACCAGAGCCGGCCCTTTTCCAGAGCGGCAATGCTCGGCAGCACGTTTCAAAGTGACATAACTGGCGACCGGGTCCGTGCCATCGCATTCTTCGACCAGCAAATTGGGGAAATTCCTGACCAGCTTGGAAACACTGCCGCCGGCAGTCTGCACTTCCACAGGAACCGAGATGGCATATTCGTTATCTTCGATCATGAATAACACTGGAAGCTTTTCATTGCAGGCTGTGTTCATGGCTTCCCAGAACTCGCCCTCGCTGGTGGTGCCGTCGCCAGACGAGCAGTAGACAATTTCGTCGCCGTGGAAAATTACATCTTTATAAGCACGGTAGTCGCCTTCATGCTTGGCTGCGGCTTCAGGATGGCGGCTGAAATACCGGCCCGCCTCGGCGCAACCGACCGCCTGGAGGAACTGTGTTCCGGTAGGCGAAGATCGCGTTACTACATTGAGCCTTTTGAATCCCCAATGGGATGGCATCTGCCGGCCACCAGAACTGGGATCATCTGCCGCTCCCACAGCCTGCAGTAACTGCTCGTAGGGTGTGGCGCCCAGGGCCAGGCAGAGGGCGCGATCGCGATAATAAGCATGAAACCAGTCATAGCCGGGCTTAAGCACCCAGGAGACGGCCACGCTGAGGGCTTCATGACCAGCGCCCGATATCTGAAAGTAGATCTTCTGATCAAACTTCAGGTTGATTTCCTTGTCGTCCAGACGGCGAGAGAGATACATGACGCGGTAGGCATCGATGAGTTGCTGGCGAGTCAGCCCCTCGTAGGTCTTCTCGGTTTCCACTGGAGCATCGGCAACCGCCGTCGCATTTTTCTTGGAATCAGCCTTGTGAACGGCCATCGGGTACCCTCTTGTTGATTTATCTAGATTGATTGGGACGTTACTGGAAGTACTATCCATTTTAAATCCTAACCGGTCGCTCGGGATATACTGAAAACGGATGATTCAAAACAACCGCTCCATTCCAACCGAGCATTTGAAATTGCTTATTTTTGACCTTGACGGCACCCTGGTCGACTCACGCATCGATCTGGCGAACTCCGTGAATGCCATGCTCCGCCATTTTGAAAAGCCGGAATTGCCCAATGAGGTAATCGCCAGCTACATCGGCGATGGAGCTCCTATGTTGGTCCGCCGCGCCCTGGGTGATCCTGACGACGAGGCTTACGTGAACCGCGCACTGGAATTTTTCCTGATCTACTACCGCGCGCACAAACTCGACTACACCTACGTTTACGATGGCATCAAAGAGTCCTTGGATGCTATTCACAACAGCCGCAATGGCACCCCCATAAAAATGGCGGTCCTGAGCAATAAGCCGGTTTTTCCATCGCGCGCGATTGTCGAAGCATTGGGACTGGGCGCCTATTTTTTTCAAGTCTATGGCGGAAACAGCTTCCACACCAAAAAACCAGATCCCGCCGGTGTGCAAGCCTTGCTTCAGGAAGCCAGTGCGCAGGCGGACGAAACAGTCATCGTGGGCGACTCCGAGATCGACGTTCTTACAGCCCGCAATGCTGGCATTTACAGCGTCGGCGTGAAATACGGTTTCGCTCCGCATACCTTGGAGAGTGCTCCACCCGATGTTTTGATCGATGAACCGCATGAGTTGGCCCAAGTGCTGGCGTAGATCTAGTCAAGGCTTTTATGGACGATGTGGACACGGCGTGGACGTTGTGGACGGTTTACGGTAATCCTCAAAACGCTTTAGTCTTCCAGATAATCCAAAAAAGAATCCACTACTTCTGCACCGGTGTTGTTGGCCAAGCGAACGGCTTCGCGCTCCACATTGCGCATCAGGCCTTCAAGATAGCTGCGGGAATCGGATATGCTCACCATGCCCAACGTGGCCCGCTGCCACAAGTCAGTCGGATCAATTTCCGCGACAGAGATGTTGAAGGAGTTTCGAAGCCGGTCTTTCATGCTACGCAAGACCTGGCGTTTGTCCTTAAGGGAATGTGCGGCTTCAATGCGCAGTTCCAGAGCGAGATATGCTATCGGCATGGTTTTCGTGGCCGGAGCCTGTAAGGGACAGAGCGTTTACCGAAACCAGGAGGATTTAGTAATTGGGTAAGTTGGTAATTGGGTAATTTTCTGTGAGCTAAAACGCTCTGTTGTTTCCAAATATTGTCTTAAGCAGCATCTGCAAGGGGGCTAAAAAGCCTGGCTATCTCAAAATGCTATAACCAGCGAAAACTCCAACCCGCAGGGGCTGAAGCCCGATTGATTTTTAACCTCTTACGGCACGGCTAAAGCCATGCCCTGAGACAAATCAATTACCCAATTACCAACTTACCCATTTACCAAATTCTTAAGCGACTCCAATTTCCGCGGCGATCCGCTCAGAGACGAAGGCTTCAATGACATCGCCTTTCTTGATGTCGTTGAAGTTGCTGATGC
>DASZFK010000262.1:0-13687 GCA_035939855.1 Candidatus Angelobacter sp. | reverse complement strand
CGGCATGAATCTCGTCACCATTCTGGAGAACCACGCCCTGTGCGCGGTTGTTTTTCACGATCAGCCTGGCGATCGGCGATTGGGTGCGAATCTCCGCCCCGGCTTCGCGAGCGGCTTCGGCGATGGCGTTGGAAATGGCTCCGGTACCGCCGCGCGCAAATCCCCACGAGCGGAACGCCCCATCGATCTCACCCATATAGTGATGAAGCAAAACGTACGCTGTGCCCGGCGAGCGCACGCCCAGGAAGGTGCCAATGATGCCCGAAGCCGACATAGTGGCCTTGAGGACATCGGTCTCGAACCACTGATCGAGAAAGTCGATGGCGCTCATGGTCATCAGTTGCACCTGGTTGTATTTGTCTTCGCTCGAAAGGCCCTGGAAACGGCGTCCGATGAAGAGCAGCTTCATCAGCTCACGCGGGTTCAAGGTGGCGGGATCGGGAGGCACCATTCCCAGAATGGGTTTCACAAAGCGGCACATGGCCTGCATGGCTTTACCGAATTCCTCGTAAGCCTCTGCATCTAGCTTGGAATGGCGAGCCAGCTCGCGCCGCGTCTTTCCGTGATCGTTCACGCGCCACAGATAATCGCCGTTGGGCATGGGCGTGAATGTGCCATCGAGTGGAAGGATCTCCAGGCCGTGGCGGGGAAGATCAAGATCGCGAATGATCTCTGGCCGCAGCAGCGAGACAACGTACGAGCACACCGAAAATTTAAAGCCCGGAAAGACCTCCTCCGTGACCGCAGCTCCGCCGAGCACGTGACGGCGCTCCAGCACCAGCACTTTTTTGCCGGCGCGCGCCAGATAGGCCGCGTTGGTCAATCCATTGTGACCTCCGCCAATCACAATCACGTCGTATTTCGATTTCGTTCCGTTATGAGCCATTGACCACTTTCTGATTCGCGTTCGTTCGCGTGTATTCGTGGCTAAACGGTTTCAAACTCTAACCATGCCCACGATAGTGCTTCCCTTCAGTCCAAACAGCCGAGCGGGCTGAGTGCTGATTGCTGAATGCTGAGTGCCTTCTTCCATAATATGATAACGAGAGGGAGACATCACTTGCCGGTCGGAACTGCCTTGCATGAACGGACGTTGGCGCTATGCCAGAGCCTGAATTACCGCGAATGGTCGGGCTACTACACTGTAAGCGCCTACGAAACCCACCATGAGCACGAGTATAACGCCATCCGCAATGCCGCCGCTCTCTTCGACATCACGCCGCTGTACAAGTATCTGATTACCGGAAAAGACGCAACCCGGCTGGTGGATCGCATCATCACCCGCGACATCCATAAGGTCAAACCCGGACAGGTCATTTATTGCTGCTGGTGCGACGAGCAAGGCATGGTGATCGACGATGGCACCATCACCCGCCTCGACGAAAACACTTATCGCTGGACGGCAGCCGATCCCAGCCTGCGCTGGTTCCGGCAGAATGGCCTCAATATGCAAGTCGAGGTCGAAGACATTTCTGAAAAGCTTGCAGCGCTTGCGCTTCAAGGGCCAACCTCGGGCCGGCTGTTAAAGGCCGTAGCCGACGCCGATATCGCCAATCTTAAGTACTTTCACTTTACCTCGGGCAAGATCGCTGGAGTTCCGGTTGACATCTCGCGCACTGGTTACACAGGTGATCTCGGATACGAAATATGGGTCGACTGGAACCAGGCAGTCAAAGCCTGGGACGCACTCATGGATGCCGGTAAGCGCTTTGACATTCATCCCGCGGGAATGCTGGCGCTCGACGTAGCCCGAATCGAAGCCGGTTTGCTGCTGATCGAAATCGACTACATCAGCAGCAAAAAGGCGTTGGTTCCCTCACAGAAATATTCGCCTTACGAACTGGGGTTTGGCCGAATGGTCCACCTCGAGAAACAGAATTTTGTCGGACGAAATGCCTTGGTTCAGCAACACGAAAAAGGTGTCCCCCGGCAGCTCGTCGGCTTGGAACTCGACTGGACCGAAATCGAAGAACGCTACGAAAAATTCGGCCTCACACCGGCCGCGCCCGCCCAGGCCTCTCGTGCCCACGTGCCGGTATATCTCGGCAACCGCCAGATCGGCAAGGCAACTTCAACGACCTGGTCTCCGCTGCTGAAAAAGATGATTGCATTGGCCTCAGTCGAAACCAGGCACTCGCATCCGGGAAGCAAGCTGGAGATGGAAGTCACCATCGAGGCTGTCCGCCAAAAGGTACACGCAACCGTCGTAAAGCTCCCATTTTTCAATCCCCAGCGAAAGACGGGCTTAATCGGGTGAACATTTCAGTCGAACCAGCTATTTTAGTTTCCTCTAATCCAGTTCTGTAAAAGACCAAAACAGCTCTTGCTCAACGATGAACTTTGTGAGGCTCACACATGGAAAATCTTTTCGAACGACAGAGCCACGCTGTTTATCGTAAGCAGGAAATCGCTGTTTGCACAACGCTTGCAGCAATTCGTTCTCTTCAAGTTGCGAATTTGCATTTGATCCGCAGCAGAATTGGCCGTGACCAAAAAAAAATTTCATGAGCGCATTTACACGGCAGCGAGTTGTGCTAGTATGCCGACCAGCCTATAGAAAAGTTGTTGCACCATGCAGTGTTCAGAGGTCATGCAGTGTTCAGGTGCTCTGTGAAAGCCCTCACAGAGTGATTTCATAAAATTAACTACACAAGATCGGACCGAAGCAGTTCGATTGGAATTTCGAGCAATGTCTTTGTCATCGACTTCAACCGTTACTGGTATTGCGAATCCGTGGCTCCGCATCCTGGGAGCCCTCGAAAAAAAAATCAGCCGGCACTCTTACGATACATGGCTAAAACCTACGCGGTTCAGCCATGCCAAGGGCAACGTGTTGTTTGTTCGCGTGCCCACGCCCGAGTTCCGCCACATCGGGGAAAAGTTCGGCGACCTTATCCAGGAGGCGATTGATACCATTGCGCCGGAATT
The DNA here is from genome assembly GCA_035939855.1 of Candidatus Angelobacter sp. Taxonomy (GTDB): domain Bacteria; phylum Acidobacteriota; class Terriglobia; order Terriglobales; family Acidobacteriaceae; genus Angelobacter. The sequence goes on along the minus strand of DASZFK010000262.1, from coordinate 10,759 downwards.
TCAGGACGTCAAATTCATCACCGCTGAAGAGGATTCAGCCGGCACACCAGTTCGTCCCGATAGCAAATTACCTCCTGCGTCAGTACCTGCAACGCTGGCGTCGGCCGGAGCTGCGAAACAACAGCGCTTCGACTGGGACTCAGCCGCTCAGCTCAATCCTAAGTACACATTTGAAGCCTTTGTAGCCGGAGCAGGAAATCAGTTTGCGCATGCAGCCGCTCAAGCCGTAGCCGAGCGGCCTTCAAAAGCCTACAACCCGTTGTTCCTTTACGGCGGCGTCGGCATGGGGAAGACCCACCTGATGCAAGCTATCGGCCATGAAGTCAAGCGGCGACAGGCCCAGGCTTCCATTTGCTACATCTCCAGCGAAAAATTCACCAACGAGATGATCAACTCCTTGCGCTATGACCGTATGAGCAGTTTCCGCGACAGGTTTCGCAACGTCGATGTCTTGTGCATCGACGACATCCAGTTCCTGGCGCAGAAGGAACGGACCCAGGAGGAATTTTTTCACACCTTCAATGCCTTGCATGAGTCGATGAAGCAAATTGTGATTGCCAGCGATCGTCCCCCGAAAGAGTTGGCGGAAATCGAAGACCGGTTACGCTCGCGCTTCGAGTGGGGCTTGATTGCCGACATTCAGCCGCCCGATCTCGAAACCAAAGTGGCCATCCTGCAAAAGAAGGCTGAGACCGACCGGGTCGTGCTCAGCACCGATCTTGCTCTGTATATCGCATCGAATGTGCGCACCAACGTGCGTGAATTGGAAGGCGCGCTGATTCGCCTGATGGCGTATTGCTCCCTGACTGGAGCCGAGGTGAATCTATCGACTGCCCAACAGGTGCTCAAAAACTTCATTGATTCTCAAGCACGGAAGATTACGATTGATGCGATTCAGAAGGCGGTCGCAGAAGAGTTCGGCTTGCGGTCCGCCGAAATCAAAGTCAAGAGCAACTCTCGTGTAATCGTGTTTCCCCGGCAGATTGCCATGTATCTTGCCAAGCAGCTCACTGAGTCTTCTCTGCCGGAGATAGGGCGTCAGTTTGGCGGAAAGCACCACACGACGGTCATGCACTCCATTGAAAAAATTGAAGAGCAAAGGCAGGCCGACAAAGATTTGAACAGGCTCTTGAATAAATTAAGTGAGACATTGAATACTTAAACGGTCCAATGGGCTGGGCCAAATTTGGGCGTCTTGCGGTAACAAGTTTTCCACCTTAGAGCCGGGATTCCCTGATAAAAATCTGTGGAAGGGTTGTGGATACCGTGCAATAAGGCGTTTAGAATTGGTACCTCAGACCAGAGATTCAGACCAGCGCACAGAATTGAGTACCGGAATTGCAAAAGGAAATCGTGGAGAACGGCGGTCAGCATCAAGGGTTTGTCCACGATTCCCACTTTTCCGCAGGCATCTGCTGTTACTACTGTTTTTAGTTATATTGTTTTGATAAGGTAGAGTTTAGAACTCCAAGGAGGCCAAAGTATGCCTTCTTCCGCGGGTATAGAGGCGGGAGCTGCAATGGAATTAACGGTCAGCAAAGCAAATCTCCTGAAGGAACTTACGGCTACGCAGGGCGTCGTGGAACGCAAAACGACCATCCCGATCCTCGCCAATTTTTTGTTTGAAGCCACCGGGGACAAGCTCTCGATTACAGCCACGGATCTGGATTTAAGCTTGCGGACAGCCTGTCCTGCGAAAGTAAAAAAAGACGGCTCCTGTACCATACCGGCACGGAAACTTCACGACTACGTCAAACTCCTTGGAGATGGCGACATCACCATCAAGCTCCTGGAAAACCACTGGGTGCAGATTCGCAGCGGTCGTTCCAACACCAAGATGGTCGGTATGGCGCGCGCGAACTTTCCTGCCCTGCCGCCGTTTCCCTCTGAATCGGCGATTAAGCTACCATCCAGGGTCGTACGCAACCTGATTGCCAAGACCATCTTCTCCATTTCCAATGAAGAGTCGCGCTATACCCTGAACGGCGCCCTCATGGTGTTAAAACCAGAAAGCATCATCATGGTAGCGACGGACGGCCACCGCTTGGCCCATATAGAGCACAATAACTCGAAGCCATCTGTTTCGGGTGAATTGAAAGTTTTGGTCCCTAAGAAAGCCATGGCCGAATTGTTCTCTTTGCTGGGCGATATTGAGACTGAAGAAGTGGAATTCGCCAGGGACGAATCTACACTTTTCTTCCGCATTGGCGCCCGGCTGCTGACCTCGCGCCAGCTGACCGGCCAATTCCCGAATTACGAAGCGGTTCTGCCCCGCGACAACAATAAATCGTTGACGGTGCATTGCGACGAACTCTCCGGCGCCATCCAGCGCGTGGCCCAGTTCGCCGATGAACGCTCCAATGCGATCCGCTTAAGAGTGGAAAAAAATGAGTTGAAGATCTCATCGTCCAACACCGAGACGGGCGAGTCGGAAGACTCTTTGGAAACCAGCTATGACGGCGACCCAATAATGATCGGCTTCAATTCACAATATCTGCTTGATTTTCTCAGAGTAGTGAACTCCGGCGACGTGCGTTTTGAGTTCAAAGATTCTCAGTCCGCCGGGCAGCTTCGTCCTGATGAGCCCCCGGATAGTGAATACAAGTATCGTTACATCATCATGCCCATGCGGATTTGAATCCCGAGGATGGATTTCTTCGAGCAACAAAAAAGCCGGGACACAATGCCCGGCTTTAATTCTTTTATGGCTGCGTTTATTGCACCATCTTGCGCGCCAGAACCCGCTCCACAGCTTTCTCGACTCCAGGGATAAATGAATCGGCATGTGCCAGCGCTAGCTGGTTCGCAGGGGCAACCAGGGGTGTACTCGCCAGGCTTTCATTCCAACGCTGGAAAATAAGCCTTGCCGGCGAATCAAGGACGTTTCTGCGTTGTGGCTCAGGCAGTAGCAAACTCACTCCCCAAAAAGCACTAACCGCCAGCGATGAGATAGTGCTAATCAAAGGTACTAATGCGCTTTGCGCAGGTGGTAGGTGGTTCTGAACAAAACAAAGGATTAACGCAATAGCTGAGAAACTTCCTAATCCCAGTCCAATCGACATTGCATGAGTGCGCCATGAAAGTCCAAGACGCGCTTCAAAAAGCAGAAGCAGCAGAAGCAAGCCACATTGCATGAGCTGAATGCTGACCTGCAGAATGCCAATGGCCGCCAACACCTTGTTGGGCTGAGAACCACTTGTAATAGATGCGGTCAAAACGCCGACCAACATCAGGAAAAGACCCGCCCAGCAAAAGAGCATTTTGGCCAAGTCAATCACTGCGGAATATGGCTTCAAAATGTTGACGAAGACTTCATACATTATGGCGAAGCCGAACAACAGGTTCACCAGCATCAGCCCGTAGTACAGATAGGTATAAGACTGGCTCGGGAGCCTCAAGGAGGCAAACAAAACCACAGACTGAGCGATGCAGAATGCCGTGTAACTAAAGAAATATGGGAAATTCCCTCGCAACCGGCGTTTCATCATTACGATCAAAATGCCCAACTGAAGGCACATAGACGAAACCGCAGTTATCAAGTTTGTTAGGGACAGGTGCATAGGGCTTTCCTCCAGAGGGCGAAAAGCATACCACGACCTTCCGTGCAGCACAAGCGCGCCGCAGCCCCAAATAATCCCTCTATTTACTCTTTAGCTATCCTGTAACCAACTGTTCCCAATCCCCGGCCATCAGTAGGTTTCAGTATCCTAACAACATAGCCAGCATTAGGATTTACTTACTAGTTACATATGCATTGCGGTGCAGGAAAACCCGTACCAGGAGCTGGTGCCGGGCCCGGTCTCGTAGGCGTTGTTGTGCCCATGGAGAAAGCGGCATAGCCGGCGAAGCAAACTAAGGCAAGAAGGCTGGAACGAAGTAGCGTTTTCATTAGGGGATCTCCTCAATTCTTTCAGTGGTGTTTTCGTCTTTAAGCAAGGTCCTCTTAGGCCTTGATTAAGAACGGGGAAGTATACCAACGGATCAGCCGTTTATAAACGGTCTTTTTCCACAGGTGTGGATAACTGGGGTTCATCTTCAAAAGCGTAGCCAGATGCAGCCCAGCATCTTATTCGGCAGGGACTAGGATGTCCCCAAGTCACCGATTTTGCCTGCTTTTCTGTCTAGGAAACCGCGCTGCTGTATGTTAAAATTGGGAGTGGCAAAAATTCCACTAAATAATTGAATTTTCAGTAACTTGGGCCGCCTTGACAACTCCTGAATTGTGCTGGCCGAATGCCCGAGTTGCGCTTGATCGCAAGAGGGAGCTTTGAGTGGCAGCTAAGGAATCCGTAGCAACACCGAAACAAATGGCAGAACCAACGAGCACCAAAAAAAACTCTGGCAATGGAAACGGGAACTACACCGCAGAAGACATAAAAGTTCTTGAGGGCATGGAGGCGGTTCGTCTGCGTCCTGCGATGTACATCGGTTCCAACGGAGAGATGGGGTTGCATCATCTGGTCTATGAGGTGGTCGACAACTCCGTTGATGAAGCTCTCGCGGGATATGCGACTCAGATCGATGTGACGATCCACATCGATAATTCCATCACTGTCGTTGATGATGGACGCGGCATTCCCGTCGATGACATGGTTGTCGATGGCGAGAAACTTCCGGCCGCGCAGGTGGTGCTCACGAAGCTGCACGCCGGTGGAAAGTTTGACAACTCTAACTACAAAGTATCAGGAGGTTTGCACGGGGTTGGTGTTTCCTGTGTGAACGCGCTCAGCCATCAGCTCGACCTGGAGATCTGGCGTGATGGACATGTCTGGGAGCAGGCGTATTCAAAAGGCCAGCCGCAGAGCAAGCTGAAAAAAACAGGCACGACCAAGAAACGTGGAACCAAGGTCCATTTTCTTCCTGATAAAGAGATATTCACCGTTTCCGAATACAATTTCGACACGCTCGCTCAGCGTCTGCGCGAGCTTGCATTCCTCAACAAAGGTCTGCAGATCACGCTGACCGATGAACGCCAGACAGATTCGAAGACCGGCGAAGCCAAGCGGCTGGAATTCAAATACACCGGTGGAATTGCCGAATTCATCAAGCACCTCAATCGGGGAAAGAGCGTCTTGCATGACCGGCCGATCTACATGGAAGCTGAACGCGATGCAGTTCAGATGGAGATCGCGCTGCAATACAACGATGGCTACTCGGAGACGGTCTTCAGCTTTGCCAACAACATCAACACCGTCGATGGCGGCAGCCATCTCTCGGGCTTTCGCACCTCGCTGACTCGCACCATCAACTATGCCGGCCAGCAGCTTGGACTCTTTAAGGATGTCAAGGAAAACCTCACAGGCGACGACGTGCGCGAGGGACTGGTTGCCGTAGTGAGCGTTAAGCTATCGCAGCCCCAGTTTGAAGGCCAGACCAAAGGCAAACTCAACTCCGATATCGCCGGCACTGTCCAGGCGTTTATCAATGAGCGCTTAGGGGCATTCTTCGAGCAGAACCCTCCCGTCGCGCGCAAGATCATCAATAAGGCTATTGAAGCGGCTCGAGCGCGCGAGGCGGCCCGCAAAGCGCGTGACCTCACTCGTCGCAAAGGGGCCTTGGATGGTGGAGGACTTCCCGGCAAGTTGGCGGATTGCTCAGAACGCGATCCCAATCGTTGCGAGCTTTTCCTGGTCGAGGGCGAATCCGCCGGTGGAACTGCCAAACAGGGACGAGACCGTCGCTTCCAGGCGATTTTGCCGTTGAAGGGCAAGATCTTGAACGTGGAGAAGGCCCGATACGACAAGATGTTGAGTCATGAAGAAATCCGCGCCATGATCACCGCTCTGGGGACAGGCATCGGCAAAGATGATTTTGAGCCCGCGAAGCTCCGTTATGGCAAAGTGATCTTGATGACGGATGCCGATGTGGACGGCTCACACATTCGCACGCTGTTGCTTACGTTCTTCTTCCGTCACATGAAGGACCTGATCCATCGCAACCATGTCTTCATTGCGCAGCCGCCGCTCTATGGTGTCAAGAAAGGCAAGACGCTCTTTTACATCAAAGACGACAGGGAGTTTGTACGTGTGATGGTAAAGCGAGCTGCCGAAGGCATGGTGGTCCGCTATGGAGAAGGGGCGGCCAAGCTCGAAGGGGCACAGCTCGCGAAATTCATGACCACGCTTAATGAATACCTGGGCTTCTTTGACAAAGCCGACAAACGCATCCGCAATGAAGCGATTACCCAACTTCTTCCGAAAGTCGGTTTCTCCCAAAGAGTGGATTTTGAGGGTGATAAAAAGACTGCTCCCAAAAAAATCCAGCAGCTTGAAAAAGAGCTGCACAAAGTGGCCAAAGAACATCAACTCAAGTCCGTTGAGAGTTATTTCGATGAAGAGCACAACCTCTGGGGAGTGGGTTTCACCGATTCTCAGGGCGCCGAGCGGAAAATCAATTGGGCTTTGGTCTCAACTCCTGAATACCGGCAGATGATTTCCAAGTTCAAACAGATTGATGAATTTATGCAGCCGCCCTTCATCGTGGAAGTGCAGGCGAAAGGTGGTAGCGACAAGGCCGGCGCAAGTAACGCTGAAGGTGAAGATAGCGACGGCACGACGAAGAAGTCAGCAAAGCCGCCGGCTCCGCGGCGCGCGAAAGCCGAAGCTGAAGTTGTCGAGAAGCAGACCGCGCGAGAGCTGTTCGACTATGTGCTCAATGAAGGCCGCAAGGAATATACCGTGCAGCGTTACAAAGGACTGGGAGAGATGACTGCCGAGCAGTTGTGGCAGACCACGATGGATCCCGAAAAGCGGACCTTGCTGGCTGTAAAGGCCGAAGACATCGAGGCTTGCGAACTGATCTTCACCACCCTGATGGGCGAGGATGTGGAAGCCCGCCGGAAATTCATCGAAGAAAATGCCTTGGATGTGAAGAACCTGGATATCTGATTCTTTGGCGCCTCGTTGTTTATTGGGTCTTTCTTTGATGTTGCTCTAAGACTTCCATGGCGTCATGGCAAAGTTTGTCGAAACTCCAGGTTGGTTCCTGAACAGCATTCGAGGCCATGGCGCTCCGGTTTCGGGAGCGAACCGATCGGAGCATCTCGACTGCCAGTTCCATCTTGTACCAGTCCATCACCTCTTGCGGGGGCCGTCCCGATTTTGCGGAGAGCGCTTGGACGTATGCCCACAGCATTTGCCGCATCGCATCGACAGCGCTTTTGAGTTCGGCAGCCAGTTCAATATCCAGGATTTCTCGCCGTCTTTCCTGTTTGCCGGGGTCTAATTCTAATTCCGGCATCTCGGTCAGGGAATGGCGGATTTCTGCCATGTCTGCAAGCGCACGCCGCACCTGGATTGAAAGAGTCTCTCTGGCGGAATTGTCATTGTCCATAGAACACCCTGGCCTCTTTAATCGGCTGCAAGGCGCGAAAGTTTAGGGCAACCCAGCCCCTGGCCGTCATTAGTTCAAAATAGCGACCGCAGGGTGGCAAGAGCCCAATTCAAGCTCAACCCACCCCAACATGATACAAATGGGAACTCATGTTGCAGTCTCTGCGGGAGTTCAAAGTTGGCAAACCACAAATCTTTGCGGGTCTGCTGCTGTTGGCATTTCTTGCGCAGTGTCTTTGGGCGGCGCAGAGATGGAGATTCTTTAATCGCGAATTCCAGTATTTGCCTGCCACTCAGCAAGACAACGATGCAAGGGAGTTTCGTGTCAGCTCTCCTGCCACAACAGCAATTACAACGCTGACGCAAGGCCTCATAAGAGCTCTCCGCAAGATAACGACTTCTCAGAACGGCGATGCCCTTGCGATTCCGCATCCATGGTTGTTTCGCCTGCCGTTTGTAGTCTTCGGCGTGTGGCTGGGAGCGGCTCTCTGGTGGGTAGCGCGACGTTTGTTTGGCGACGAAGGTGGATATGTTGCCTTGGTTCTCTATTGCTTTTCTCCCTCGATGGTAATCGCCAGCAGCCGCGTCGGACCAGAGATCATCCTGGCGTGGAGCAGCTTTGGTTTGATCTATACCTCAATCGGCGTCGCGCACACCGTCTATGCCAGCCCCCGCAAGTGGATACCCAGGATACTTCTGTTGGGTATCTCCATCGGAATATGTCTTTCAACTGCGCCATGGAGCTTTACCTTGGTGCTGCTGGCCTTTGGCTTCATGTTGTATCTCACGCCGGGTCGGCGCAGTGTTGTCGTGGTGATTCTCGGCGGGGCTTCGGCGATTGGACTCTGTGTTTCCGGGTTTTTTGCATGGTTCTGGGGAAATTCAGGGATGGGAACCGCCGCCCTGATAACCCCCCGCATGACTTGGGAACTGGTCCAGAATCTGTGGTTTGTGTTGGTTGACGGGTATTTGCTCATGGCGTTGTTGTTCCTTGCCCTGGCAGCTTATTGGGCTTGGCCAAGAGCTCGCTATTTCGGCAACACTGCGCCTCTAATCACTTCATTCTTAACGGTTTCGCTGTTTACACTAGTGCCCGCTGCGGGGCTTTGGAATCCAGTCCTGGGCTTGAGTTTCGTTTTCATATTCCTTGGCGGGATTGCCGCAGACCTACTGGAAACGCAAGCCCGACGGAGTTGGGCGTTCTTGTTTGTGTGTGGTGGGTGTTTCAGGGTGGTTTCCAGCCTGCTTGTGCTTGGGCAGCAGAGGTGAACCTAGTGTGCTTGGGCAACAGAAGTGAACTACGTGTGCCGGGGCAGCAGAGGTGACGACTTGTGTCTGGTGGGAGAGGTAAGAACGGCTTTGTACTCGGTCAGCAGAGGTGGGGTGACGGCCCCTGACAAAACTTTTTGTAACCGTTGAATCAACGGGGTTATCATACTTGTAGGAGGTGTTAAGTGTTGCGATCCACTTTATCTGTTCTCCTGCTGGCTTTTGCGGTGCAAGCGGCCCAGGCGCAACTTCATGGAGTACCGGCCTCGGCCTCTTCTCCGACCTCCGATGGCAATGGGGGCGTGGTGCTGCACGGTGTTCCATCGAGCGTGACCTCGCCTACACCTGCTCGAAACGATCGCACCATTTTTTTGGGTGCTCCTGCTCCTCATCGCCGGGTGCATTTTGGCAACCCGCATCCACGGCCCGAGCACAAGTTTGTGCCTGTTCCAGTGTTCTATCCGGTCTATGATTATCCTGCTGATTCCGCGGCGCCTCCCGTGGACCAGGCAGGGGAAGCGAACTCGGCAAGTGACGCTGCTTCTTCGGATGATGCTTTGCAGCAAGCGTACAATCAGGGCGTTCGCGATGCTACTGCCGAGGTGCGGAGCGATCCTCGCTACGGCTCGCACTTCCTTGATTCCCGCGAAAAGCGCCAGCCTGCTGCCGCACGACCTGACCCGAAGCCAGCGGCGGCCAGCGCCGAGCCTAACGAGGAACACCGACCAGAACAGCGGGATAATACTCCGGCAACAGTTTTCATTTTCAAGGATGGACACAAAGTCGAGACTCGCAGCTATGCCATTGTGGGCCAGACTCTGTTTGATTTTTCCAGCAGCCCGCTGAAGAAGGTGCCAATTGCAGATCTCGATGTCGATGCAACGCGCAAGGCCAACGATGATCTTGGGATTTCTCTGACGCTTCCTTGATGAAATTACCTATTTCTCCGCCGGATAGATCACAGATTTGTTCTTCATCGAGCGCAGCTCACGTGTGGTATAATTATCAGTACACTTCCTGACGATTAACTTCTGTAAATGCAATGCTTTAGCGAAAATCACGGAGCCTGAAAAAGGGCTGCTGCGAACGCCGGAAGTGTGCCCTTAGACGGAGAAAAACTTAATGGCTGATGATGACAATCCACAGTTACCTTTAACGCCGCCTGGCGGCGGAGACGGAGGGCTTCCTCCGGGATCGCCCGGCGCAGCCAACCTGCAGCCGGTCAACATTGAAGAGGAGATGCGGCGATCGTATCTCGACTATTCGATGTCGGTGATCATTGGCCGCGCCCTTCCTGATGTACGTGACGGTCTCAAACCTGTGCATCGGCGCATCCTGTATGCGATGGAGACTGAGGGGCTGCAATACAACAAGAGCTATAGCAAATGTGCCGGCGTAGTAGGCGAGTGTCTCAAGAAATATCATCCCCATGGCGACTCGGCGGTTTATGACGCGCTGGTGCGGATGGCGCAGCCTTGGAACATGCGTTATCCCCTGGTAGACGGGCAAGGAAACTTCGGGTCGGTCGATGGCGATTCTGCTGCTGCCTACCGTTACACCGAATGCCGCTTGACCAGGATTGCCGGCGAAATGATGGCCGACATCGACAAAGAAACAGTCGACTTCGTCGAGAACTTCGATGGCAAGACCACAGAGCCGAGTGTTCTTCCCACGCGGATTCCCAACCTGTTAATCAATGGTTCCGATGGGATCGCTGTGGGCATGGCAACCAAGATTCCGCCGCACAACCTGACTGAAATCATCGATGCCACCATAATGCGAATCACCAATCCGGCAGCCCAACTGGAAGATCTGCTCAAGTTTGTGAAAGGGCCCGACTTCCCTACCGGGGCCTATATTTACGGGCGCAGCGGCATCAAGGACGCTTACAAGCATGGCCGTGGCCGTTTCATGATGCGCGCCAAAGCCAAGATCGAAGACCTGACCCAGGGTCGCAAGGCCATCATCGTTACTGAAATTCCCTTCCAGGTGAACAAGGCGAAGCTCGTAGAACGCATTGCCCAGTTGGTGACTGACAAGATCGTGGATGACATCTCCGATGTTCGCGACGAGTCCGGCCGCGACGGCATGCGCGTCGTCGTGGAACTCAAGCGGGGGGCGGAAGAGCAGATTGTGTTGAATCAGCTCTACAAGCACAC
>DASZFK010000261.1:0-4351 GCA_035939855.1 Candidatus Angelobacter sp. | reverse complement strand
ATGCCATTTCTCTCCAGGCTCATCTTGTGTTGGAATCCTACCCCTTCTTCAGGCTCATCTTGCATTGGAAAAGACTGCCTGTTTACGTAGTACGCGCTGCGTAGTATCCTGTCGTAGTGATCCGAAGCTACGGGGATTCTGCTACTCGTTTGTTGTTTGAAGCAGGCAGTCACCGGCGATTTCACACCATATCGCGCCGTGCTTTGCGTAAGTTGCAACAGTTGAATGCCGCGCAGCTATTGGACGAAATGGCCTCCCCACCCGGCAACCGGCTAGAAATGCTAACGGGAGATCGATCTGGCCAGTACAGTATTCGTATTAACGATCAGTGGCGTATCTGCTTTCGATGGCAAAATGGGGATGCGTATGAAGTGGAAATTGTCGACTATCATTGAGGACAATATGTATGCCTCGGCGTAAAGCTTCTATTCCGGCCACCCGGACTTACTCTCCAGTACCTGTGCATCCTGGGGAGCATCTTCGGGAAGATTTCATGAGGCCGCTGGGTCTTTCAGTAAATGGACTGGCACTGGCCCTGCGCGTACCGGCAACTCGCGTTCTGGCAATCGTCAATCAGAAGCGCCGAATATCACCCGACACAGCCCTTCGTCTTGCGCGTTATTTTAGGACGGCGCCCGAATTCTGGCTTAACCTCCAAATTCACTATGAGTTGGCTCTAGCCGAGAAAGAATCGCTGCCGTCAATTGTTCGGGAGGTTTTTCCTCGTGAACACGTCGAAAGCCCGAGATTTCCATAGACTAATTCGGCAGAGACTCGCTGCGTTAATTTTCAGATCAGGAAAGATTCCCACATAGCCCTGCGCGAGGAGTAGCTAAGGTTTGGCTACGGCGATAATATGCAGGGCCGCAGATTCACCGGTTACCTGAACAGCCATGGACACACCCACAGAGGCGAAAAGCCTAAAACCCAGGCTACTCTTTTGAGTCATAGCAACCTCCTATTGACTTCGCAGCTCAGTTTTAAACATTGATCTGCTAAACATACTCCTTCGGATCGCAATGTCAACCAGACAATGATATTTATTTTGCCGGGAAGAAAATCTTTTCCCAGAATGGAACGCATCTACAGAATTGCCATACTTGTGCCAGGGACCAAGCTATTGGGCAGCCCACGGGGGCAGCACAGCATGGGCAGGCAGGTGATTCGGTTCGGAGAGATAAAAATTTTCAAATAATGTACACCAAAGGCGCGACTGGAGTTTGCCTTCCGGTTGTCTATCTCCCATGCAAAAAATCATCAATCGTCTTCAAATACAGCGTGGGCTGGTCCACAAAAACCAGATGACCTGCCTGTGGAATAACGACCAGTTTTGACCCGGCAATCTTTTCGTGCATCGTGCGGGAAAGCGAAGGGTCGGATTCATCATGGTCACCGCAGATTACCAGAGTGGGCACATGGATGGTCGATAGGCGGTCCGTGTATTCCACGGATTTCAAATTGCCGTCAATCACAAATTCTCCATGAGAGCCCCACATCTCCCGATATAGGTCCCAGGAATTCGTGGTGTTGCCCGAAACCGGATCGTAGTTAGGATCGGGATGCTTTTGATAAAGAAATGGAAAATACCCGTCACCCCAAGCCAGTTCGGCGTATTCGGTGGAATATCGTCCTTTTTCCCAGGCCTTGCCTTTGCCAAAAAGGCCTGCTTGTTCGAGGGCCTCAAGCCGTTCACGTTTCTCAGCGGGCATCTGTTGTTTTTCATTGGCCAGCACTACATTCATCGCCGAGGTGCTGGCAAACGTGCTGCCCAGGATGAGGTGCGCGAGGTTCTTCTGGTATTTGAGCGCATAAGCCTGCGCCAGCACTCCACCATAAGAATGGCCCATCAAGCTGATTTTTCCCAAGTTGAGCGCCTGGCGAACAGCCTCGACGTCTTCCACCATGTTTTCGACCGTGTACTTGGTCACATCTTCAAGGCGCTCCGAACGTCCAGATCCGCGCTCGTCGATAAAGATAAGCTTGTTGGTTCGAGCCAGCGTCATCAGATATGGAAGGAAATAATCATGCGACGCCCCTGGTCCGCCATGCACAATCATCAGCGGGGCTCCATGCCCCACGATCTGGTAATAGATGAGGACACCATTGGTGTCCACGAACCCTTCCTGGAGCGCGTAGATGTTCTTATGCACTGGGCTGGAGCCGGCTGCTTTCGCCTTCGAAGTCTGGGCCGAGACAGAGCCAATCATGAGAATGCAAACAAAAATAAAGGATGTAATTTTCATGCCGCGCATTATAGCGTTTCGCTAACGTTGTCTCCTACGTGTTCCTAAAGCCCTTCGCAGTGTTGCCGATAAACCTGTTGACCGGAAACCGGAGGAAGCCCAGCATAATGCCTACCATACTCTTGATTGATGACAGTAGATTTCTGAGGATTGCCAATGAGCACATTCTAGCCAAAGCTGGGTATCAAGTGGTCAGCGCGGGAGATGGCGAACAGGCACTGCTTATCGCTGCCGACATTCTCCCCGATGCCATTCTCCTGGATATGATGCTGCCCAGATGGGCGGCCCCGAGGTGCTCCAATGTTTGAAAGCCAATCCAATCACGGCCTACATCCCGGTCATTGTCCTGACCAGTCTCTCTCAAAAGAACGAAGACAAGCTGCGGAAAGCGGGAGCCTTCGCGTATCTGGAAAAAGGAGCGCTGCTCGACCACCCACAGACCCTGCTGGATGTTATTGAAGCAGCTTTGAAAGGCAACGGAGGCTACAAACCTCCCGATCCAGCTATCCCTAGTTCAGTTCCTGCGCGATAAGGCAATTCATTGAAAAGGACATTTGACTTATGTTACGCCCCAATCCATTTTCCGACAGGAGAGTCTGTGTGCAATGCACTCGTTGCAGCGCGACCATCAATCCAGGTGGCGCCAGCTTCTTGGCCATGATCGGCCACATCTTGAAATTGCGTTGTGAAGAATGTTGTTTCGAAGACTGGTATCTCGAATCCGAGTTTTTTGTAAATTCCGACCATTATTCCGAATTTCGCAGCAGAGACGTCTTCACTCACGCTTGGATGTGAAGCTCGAATGAATCATTCAGTTTTTGGGCATCAAAGATTTTAGGTAGCTGATCAGTTGCCAGAGCTGAGGATCAGGCAAGCGCGACCACGATGGCATCCCTCGGCGCGGATTACCGTTCACCAGAAACCAATGCAGATCACCCTCGCTAGCCTCGTTTTGGATACGCGAACTCCGAAGCGATGGACGGCCTTTCTTGCCTTCTGCATCTTGACCGTGACAGGAGACACAGTGCTCGGCGAAAAGCAACTGGCCCGCCTGTATCGCCTCCGTCTGATCTCTCAGGGGATTGGTCTTTTGATGTTCATGGGCGGGAACCTTCGTCAACCATTCTCCAGCGGCAGCCCCCAGCAGGAACAGAAGAGAAAGCAATAACCAGATTGAGACCAGCCATCGACTTTTCACCGGCCGCTCCTCCTGAATACCTGGTTGATCTCGTAGGAAACGCCGAATCTGTAGAGACGCGGAACGCTGAAATCGTTCAAGCCAAATTGTGGCGAAAAACTCAGAGTCATCCCTCCAGGAGATCTCCAGTTCACCGCAGGACCGAAATAGTGCGATGTGTTGTGCAGTCCCAAGGTATGGCGGTCGCCCAAACCTCCATACATCTCGAGGCCCGCAGCAAACTTGTCAGGGCAGAACATGCATTTCCTGGCGCTGGCCAGAAGCTTGAGAGGACGGCTGGCTGCAATGGCGTAACCGAATTCCCAGGCTCCGCCGCCCAGGTTCTTTTCGGCAATCATGTTTTCGCTTACATTCCAGCCTTTGAAATTGCTGCCCAGGATGATCTTGAGTTCCACTTCCCTTTTCTTTTCCTGCCGCGTCTCTGCATTCCTGCCGGCAAAATCTCCGTCGCCATCGTGTCCAACCACTTCCCGCAGACTCTTGTCCGCTCCGTTGATGTCTTCAAATTCCACGTAGATCACCGGGTTGATCCAATGCTGGCGCGACAAAAGATAGAAGCGGTTTTCCCAGCGATATCCGGTGAAGATGGTGCTGTCACGAGGGATACTCACTCCATCCAGGTACAATTCCGTCGTCCACCAGCCCGTTGCCCCATATTCGAGCTCCATTGCCGCGCCCCAGAATCGATTGGAAGATTGTGGTTTGCCGGTGACGCTTGAAATTTCAATCTCGAGATTGCCTGGCTCCTCCATCTCGTGCGTGTAGGTAACGAAGTAGGGTTTCTCCTGCGCAGAGCAAAAGGATGCTATGGCAATCGTCACAACGAGGAGTAAAAGTCGAAGGAGTGGAAGGCAGCACCAGCGAGAACGCCATAAGTTTGCTCCCGCCGATTGAATGTTGATCTGCATGT
>DASZFK010000260.1:0-3122 GCA_035939855.1 Candidatus Angelobacter sp. | reverse complement strand
CGGGACCTATACCTTTAATAATGTAGCGAGTGGAAACTATTCCATTGTGGTCACCAACACGGCTGTGGCAACGACGGCCGTTGCTCCTGCAGGATTTGCGTTTGTAAACCCGACCAACGGCAGCTTGCAGATCACGGCTTCGAATGACTCGATCACCAACCAGAATTTTGGCCTCTTCCATGGCAGCCTGGTGTCAGGCACGGTCTTCAAAGACAGCGGCGCCGGTGGAGGCACAGCCAATGATGGCGTTCTCAATGGCGGGGAACAGGGTATCGCTGGTGTAACCGTCCGGGCGACCAACGGCGGGGCCACAACTTACGACACTGAACAAACTGCCAATGACGGAACTTACACGTTGTACATTGCACCCGGAGCAACGACTGTCGCTATCATCGAAACCAATCTGGCGAACTATGTTTCTACCGGAGCATCGGTCGGGACTACCGGCGGAAGCTACAACCGCGCTACCGACACCATGACCTTCACCAAAGCAGGCGAAGGCATCTATACCGGCGTAAACTTCGGTGACGTTCCCCAGAACACCTTCCAGGCCAATGGCGCGCAACAGGGACTGCCGGGCAACGTGCTTTTCTATCCTCATATTTTTGCTCCAGGCACGGCAGGCCAGGTGACCTTCTCTATGGCATCCACCGCCTCTCCCAGCAGCGTTATATTTGGCCACATCATCTATCAGGACACCAATTGCAATGGCCTTCTGGATGCGGGCGAACCGGTAATTACGGGAGCGGTAACCACCGTTGGCGGAACGAACCTGTGCATCATCATGAAGGTGATGATTCCCCAAGGAGCGCCGTTCAACGCCACAGACAATACCGCCATAACTGCCAATTTTGTATATACCAACGCAAATCCGGCGCTCTCGGCTAGTTATGTCTTGAATGATCTGACCACGGTGGGAAGCGGCACGAACGCCGGACTACGATTGGAAAAGATTGTCGATAAGGCCACCGCGTTGCCCGGAGCCAACCTTACCTATACTGTAACTTTTATCAACGACAGCACTTCTCCCATCTCTAACTTAAAGATCAACGACAGCACGCCGGCTTTCACAACGTTTGTCAGCGCCATCTGCGGCAGCCCGCTTCCCAATAGCCTGATAGGTTGTTCGATTACGTCACCTTCCGTGGGCCAGAACGGCGCAATTCAATGGACGTTCACTGGGACTCTAAGCCCAAGCCAGACGGGTACTGTTTCGTTTGTGGTGAAGATCCAGTAGACGAGTCCCCCAGAATATTCTTATGATTTGATCATTTTCAGGAATACGCAAAGTTCCCAACTGGAATAGATTAGGGCTGATCACCGTGGAGTTCTTGCTTTACGATATTCAGCCACTTCCTTCAGGATTTCTTCTTCCGATACATTTCCCATCTGGCTAGCTGCTTGCCGCAGGAGAGCCATAAATTCTTTCTTCCATCCGGGCCGCTTGCGGCCCCGTGGCAAGTCTCGGTATAGGACAACTTTGTTGAGCCGTTTCTCCATTGCAGACGCCATCTGTCGAAAAGGCACTCTCGCTTGCAATTCACCTTTTCCATTATCTCTCACTGGAATATGAAAAAAAACAGGGCGGTTGGGTGACGAGGAGCTTATCCCAGCTCTGCAAATCCGGTTTATAAAACTGACGATGTTCACGGCGACTCCGCGGGGCCGAATCACAAAAAAGACTTAGTTTTCCAGATTTCCACAAGTGGCAATCACGTCGTAAATGAGTTACAAAATATCCCGAAGAAGAAAAATGAAATTGGCTTTGATGCTTTCAGCGAAATTTGCTTATCGTTTCACCCGGAAAGCCCGAAAAGACGGCCAGCGATTCTACGACGACAGGCAGGTGGAAATTGAGCAAGGCTCTGCCTCATCGGTCGAGGCGCGTGTTGGAGGCGCATACAAACATGAAGTGAAGCTGAACTTTGCAGGCAACAAGCTGAAGGTACTTTGCGGTTGCGACGACTGGAAGCGCGATGGTGTTTGCAAGCATCTATGGGCAACAATTCTTGCCGCCGACGCAGGCGGTTACCTCACGCTGGCTGCTTCCGGCAAAAATGTATTGATTAGCTCTAACGAGATCGACGTTCTGGATGCGCCAATCAAGGTCGCAATCGCCCCGGTCATTCCTCAAGTCCAACCAGCACCGCCTCCAAAGCCGCCCGCGCCACCGCCGTCGAGTTGGCGCAGGCAGCTCATTGAAATTTCCAGGGCTTATTCCCATTACATGAATCAGCGCGAGTCCTGGCCGGCCAAGCGGGAGATTCTCTACATTGTGGAGATTCTGAGGACTCCGGTGCATGGAGGAATCGTCATATCTGTGGAATCACGTGAGCCCAAGGCAGACGGCACTTGGAAGCCGAGCAAACGCGTGAACGTAAAGCATAGTCAGATTCCCGATCTGCCAATGGCTGAAGACCGCGAAATCCTTTCCATGCTTACCGGCTGCAAGTCGTATTACGGATGGGGCTACGACGGCGCTTACGATTCCATTCCGGAGCATTGCGAGATCAAGCAGCCATTGGCTAACACGATCATGCCGCTGCTGGCCCGCACTGGGCGTTGCTACCTGCTCAACACCAACGTGCCAGAAGATGCAGTCACCGGACAGGCGCCAATCCAGTGGGATGACGCCGGCGCCTGGCGTTTTGAATTGCACATGCAGCGCGCCCACAACGACGGTTGGGCGGTGCATGGAATGCTATGCCGGGGACACGAGCAAATGGAGATCTCGGCTCCGGTTCAAATTGTAGAAGGCGGGTTGGTATTCACGCGCGAACGCGCAGCCCTGCTTGCGCAAGACACGCCATTTCAGTGGTTGTCATATCTGCGCGGCCAGGGTGTGATTAACGCGCCCGCGAAGGACCGCGACGATCTGCTCGCTACTCTGCTTTGCTCGCCCGGATTGCCTCCGCTGCAAGTCCCGGAAGAGTTGCGCTATGAAAAGGTCCGGGGTGTGCCGGTTCCTTGTTTGCGGGTGCGTGCCGGGAATCAGGAGCAAACGAACGGTAAGCCGCGCCTTAGAGCTGATTTGTCCTTTGATTATGAAGGCCGGATCGTCCACGAAGAAAAAGTCGGTGGATGGTACGAGGCTGCGAATCGCCGGTTTGTTGCCCGCGATT
>DASZFK010000259.1:0-10612 GCA_035939855.1 Candidatus Angelobacter sp. | reverse complement strand
ACGATTTTCTATTTACCATGCGCGGCTTTGTGGTGCCCGGCGATCCTGGAACTTCCGGAACGGCGCTCTTCTCAGCCCGGTACTTCCTGGGATCGGAAGGGATGCACAACTACCTGGAATTTCGCTATAGTCACGGTGCTTCGCCGGCGCAGGCACAGACCCTTCAGGATATCCAGGTCCTCAATTCTTCGAAATATACTTTTGTCTTCGATAAGTCTCTGGGCGGCCGGTTCAATGCCGCCTTCACCGGAAGCCTGGCCCAGGCCCAGCGCGTGAATGGGCTCCAAGACTTGCAGCAGTACGAAGTCTCCGGCGCGCTACTTTACAGGTTCTAAGATAGGGTTTAATGCATTCAAACAGGAGCGCCCTTCTAGCCATCAGCCTTCCCTTGCTGGTTATCCTGCTTTACTTTGGACCGTTTTCCCGACCGCGAGTGCGCGCGGCGGCGGCTACCTCGCGATTAGGCGTCGAAGAATCCAATAAGCTGTGGGATGAGTGCAATACTCTCTTTCGCGCCACAAAATATGAGGAGGCCCTGCCGTGCGTGCTCAAGCTGCACCAAAACTATCCGAGCAGCCACATCTATATGGAAATGGCAGCCGGGATTTACGATCACCTGGGCCGATATCAGGAAGAAGCCGAGTTTTGGGAAAAATATTTTGACCATGCTCCCAACCCTGTCACTGCTTGCCCGCAAATCGGCGATTCCTATTGGAAGCAAGGCAAGGAAAAGGAAGCCATTGCTGCTTATCAACGCTGCCTTTCGCTGGAGCCGGACAACTCCGATAATATTTTTTATCTGGCGCGGGCTCTGGAAAAATCAGCGGACCCCGGTCAGGCTGCCCAACTCTACCAGCGCGGCCTTCAGGTTTCTCCGGATTACACCGACATGCAGATGGGACTGGCCCACGTGTGGATTCGCCTGGGCAATCTGGCAGGCGCCAAAAGCCTGGTTGACAAAGCCATACAGAAGTCTCCCAACAATGTGGATGTTCTGCTGGTGGCAGGACTGGTTTATTCGCGGGCCGGAGACCTGAGGACCGCCCGACAATATCTCGAGCACGGAGTGAAGCTTTCAGAAGGCTATCTGGACCTTCATGCCGCGCTGGCCGGCATTGCCGAGGACGAAAGAAACTATCCTGAGGCGATCCGCCATTACAACCGGATACTGCAAGACCATCCCGAGGATACACGCACCCGCGCCAAGCGCGATGCCTTATTGGCGAAACAATGACCCTACGTGGCTCCTTATTCTTCGTCTCCCGGCTCGTGGTTGCAGTATTTACTCTGCTCACCTCGTTTTATTGCCTGCTGGCTTATATCCCTTTCACCTACCACCAGATACACCTGGGCGGACTGCTCGCCTGGGTCTCGGTATTTGTAAATCTCCACCCATATCTTTATTGGCTGGCTTTGGCGGCCGCAGCCTGGAGCCTGCCGTGGCAAAACAAATCTGTCCGAACGATTTCGATTCTTTTCCTGTGTTTGCATATCGCAGCCGGCGTAATTCTTGCGCTGCGTCCTCTTTTAGCAGCCCTGGAGAACAACATCCAAAGCCTGCTATGGTGTTTCGCCACGCTGGTTC
This sequence comes from Candidatus Angelobacter sp., assembly GCA_035939855.1. Lineage (GTDB taxonomy): Bacteria > Acidobacteriota > Terriglobia > Terriglobales > Acidobacteriaceae > Angelobacter. Next base: position 9,027 of record DASZFK010000259.1, on the reverse strand, counting down.
CACTGGTTTGGCTGGCGGCGATCGATTGGATGGCGCAGAAAAGTAAATTCAAGTGGCAGGAGACCGATGTCGAGACCGATCGCCTCTTCCGGGCATGCTTATTCAGCGGGATCTATGCCTGGCTGCTTTCAGCCGTGGTTGTCCTGTTTCGCTACGTGCTCCTATCTAACACAAATTTTGGGGCCATTCATTGGCTGACGGCCCTGGCCTGGAGCCTGGCTCTCCACCTCTTGGTCTTCATGGCAATATTTTTGCTTCTCAATTTCGCCGGGACATTAAGCGATCTGGTCTGGGGAAGTCCCGCTCTGCAGGTGTTGTTCTATATAGCGGTAGGTGTCACCCTTGTAGCTCTGATATTGAAATCCGTGGTGCTGGCGTCACTATCGTTTTCCGGATGGCTGGCAAATGTAACCGCATTGGTGATTGCTCTAGGTTCTGTAATCTTTCTTTCCGGTGTATGCGTTCGCCTCTACGAGGGGCGAACGGTCGAAAATGCGTTTTCCCTCCTGCTTTCGCCTTTGGGCTTCCTGCGTTCCCTTCCGCTGGCGGCCCGGATTGCCGCGTTGCTCGCTGGTTCGGCACTCGGAGGATATCTGCTGGCGAGGGCCACCACTTCGGATTGGGAGTATTTGCTGCAGAAGCTGATCGTGTGCGTGATCTGGGCGGCCATCCTGGCGTTTTTTTACGTGGTGGTTCCCGAGCCTGATAAGCCACGTGCGAACTCGTTGGTATTTTCAGCAGCGGGTCTGCTCTGCCTCTACATGGGTTTCATCATTGAGCAGCCACGCTTGCATGTGACCGACAATGCCACGCCCGCAGCGGGATTTCTCGATGAATTTGGTAACTACGATGTGAGTTTTCGCCTTACGCGAAGCATTTTTGCTCCTCCGGTTGTAGTGGCTGCCGACGACTCGATTCACACCTTCCTCGCCGATAACACCAACATTCCCCGCTCCGTTCGCACCGAGCCTGTTGACATCAACCTCGTCGCCCAACTTGCTCCGGCCGAGGGTCCCAAGCCAAATATTTTTGTCTTTGTCATCGATAGTCTGCGCAGCGATTACCTCTCTGCCTATAACCCCGCAGTTACCTTTACGCCGGGCATCGAAGCCTTTGCTCGTGAGAGCGTCGTCTTTAAGAATGCTTTCACGCGTTACACAGGGACAGGCCTTTCCGAGCCATCGATTTGGACGGGAGCCATGCTGTTGCACAAACAGTACGTCACCCCGTTCTATCCGATGAACTCTCTCCAAAAGCTGCTCGAAGCCGAGAAGTATCAGCAGTTCATTGCCAGAGATGAGATTCTGCGGACCATCATGGCGCCCTCGGAACTGGTTTCTGAACTGCAAGCAGGACAAACCACGATGAACCTCAATTTCTGTCCTGCCGCCGCCGAGTTGCAGAGCAAGATAAGCCAGGCGCAATCTTCAGGCCGTCCAATATTCGCGTATATGCAACCCCAGGACATCCATGTGTCGGTCATCAATCGCGAAAACCGGTCGGTCCCGCCGGGAGAGAGTTATCCCGGCTTCGAAGCTGCTTACGCAGCGCGCATGAAATCCATCGACAAATGTTTTGGCGGGTTCATCGAGTTCTTGAAGAGCCGGGGCCTTTACAGCAACAGCCTCGTCGTACTGACCGCCGATCATGGTGACTCACTGGGAGAAAAAGGAAGATGGGGCCACGCCTATAACGTAGTCCCGGAGGTTGCGAGAATCCCGCTCATTGTTCACCTTCCTGAATCAGCAGCGCAAACCGTTTATGACCAGAACGCTCCGGCATTCCTGGTCGATGTCACGCCCAGCCTTTATTATCTTCTCGGCCACCATCCTATCGAGCAGAACCCGCTCTTTGGCCATCCATTGTTTACCATGACCCCCGATGAGAACCCACGCAAAGCGAAAAGCTCGTATGTAATTGCCTCCAGCTACGGGGCCGTCTATGGACTGCTGAGCAACGAAGGAAATCGCTATTCGCTCTACGTTGCAAATGCCGTCGATTACAAAGACTACTTTTACGAATGGACCAGCGATAACTCAGCAGCCGTCGCCGGCGAAGTCTCTTCTGAAGTCCGCGCCAACAGCCAGCAGCAGATCCGCCAATATATAAATGACCTCGACAGATTCTACAATTTCAGTGGTGTGGCCAAACCTTAGCTGCGTGAACATCTCTGAAATTGTACAAACCAATCACTCTGCAATTTAGAACTGCAACACCTGAGGCCCGGAATCAATTGGAAATGGCGTACATTAGCCGTCAGCACTGAAAAGCCGAGGGAAATCGCTGTTGCACCGATCAGCAAATCAGGAAATGACAATACTGGAATCCAGTATTAATCCCACGTGGGTGGCTCAAGTGGTTCGCGGTGGCTTGCAATACCGGCTTCCACATCGCTACCGAACCCTTCGTCCAACGTCGCGGCAGAGCCATGCTCGCGGGCCATGCGTAACGATTCTGAAAGCAGTCGAACTGAGGGTTCAGCAAGATGTACGATCGCAACAGGTCGTGAGTCATTCTCGATGAGTATTTCTTCGCCCGCGCGAAGCCGTACCAGCAAATCAGCAAAGTGGCTGGCCCCCTCCAACTCCGAGATGTGAATTACGTGTTTCGCCATCGCTACGATTATAACTGCTAGACTTGGTGCTGATTAAGAATTTGGGTTATGGCAGTTATCGCAGCTCAGCCGGGTAATCGTTAGCAAATTGGCAGCGTAATCCTGGAATCTACTTCCCCTGCTCCCCACTCTGCGCCTCAAGATAGCTCAGGATATAGGCTACATCCAAATCTCCTACCAAGCCGCTGGGCATGCGGATGCCTTTGTATTTCTTTAGCAGGACGGTCGCGATGGGATCGTGTTCATCGAACAATTCATTGGGTTTCTGGATCATGCGCAGCAGCCATTGCCGTTCGCGAGAGCGCGTGACTCCCGCCAGATCGGGCCCGATGTTGTCGCCGTGACCAATGGTGTGGCAGGCGATGCATTGCTTACCAAACAGGTATTTGCCTTTGTCAAAGGTCGCCAGAGGCTGGCCATCACCTTGCGTTTTGTCGGCAGCCAGGTTGGCATGTTTGAAATTGTCGAGGAAGTCGCCGATCATGCGGGCTTGAAAGGATGGGTTGTCGGTCGCTGAGCCGCGCATCCATTGTCCTGTGGCCTCATTCCCGATCAGGATATAGGGCATGTGGCCGTCTTTGTTGATAGACGGATCGGAATAAAGTCCCAACTTCTGGCTGAGAAAATCGATGTCTTTCTTTTTGCCTGTAAGGAAAGTCCAGCCTGGCCCTACATGATATTTCTCCATGTAGGTCCTCAGTACTGCGGGAGTATCGTGCTCCGGGTCAATGCTGATCGAATAAAAGAAAATATCGGAGCCTACGCGGCTTCCGAGTTTCTTTTGCACTTGCGCCAGCCGCGCGGTCTCCAGCGGGCAAGCATATTGGCAGCTCGTATAAATAAGCTCGATGGCAACGATCTTGCCTTTGATCAGGTCATCGTAGAAGTGGACTTTTTTGCCCTGGTGCGTGATGAGCTCTATGTTGGGAAAATGGCTCGGATCGGAACCGGCGACGGCAGCGGTTGTGAGCAGAAAAATGGCGGAAGGCGCGAGAAGCGTTACTAAGATTGCCGCAAGGATGCTCCACTTTTTCGACGACATGGATTCATTCTCAGATTGATTTGAATGCGCGATTTTCGTTCTGCCAAGCGCTACTAAAATACATCAGAACTTGAGCTGGATGTCAGTAATATTTGCGCGTGCCCTGCGGGGCTGGGACTCTACAAGTCCCCTAAAAGCTAAAACTCCTGGCGTACGCGTTTTCTGCGTGCGCCAGGAGCGGTTGAATCAGGCGTTCGGCAGAATCTGATCTGGACTCTGGAATGTGACGCCGGTTGGTTTGGAAATTGGAGTCGGCAACGGGCTCAGAATAGGAGTCCCGCTGTCGATGTCCCACCGCAACAGCATTGCATTATCTTCGTGCATGGTGTTGTGGCAGTGCTCCATGTACATGCCGCCCCAATCACGGAACTGCATCTGAACGACTACAGTTCCACCTGGGTGCAAGCGATAAACGTCCTTGCGCCCGGCTTCCGCAGGCGAAGGCGCGCTGCCGTTGCGGGAGAGAATCTGGCCCTCTTCAAAGTGGATGTGAATAGGATGGTCCCAATTCGAATCCCCTTCGAGGGTCCATATCTCCGAGGTTGCAAAGCCCGGTTGTGACGAGATGCGTCCATAATCCCCTTTGAGCGTTTCCTGGTCCTCGCCATTGTTGCTGGTCTTGATGCCCCATGGGCCACCACCGGTGTAAGTGGTGATGGGATCGTTGGTCGTGACGTTTCCGTTGTTGCGGAACCGGAATGTGCGTTGCCGGACAGCCGCAGGCAATGTCGGATTGGGAATCAGCACCACGCCATTGCCGCCGCCCGCAACATCCACGCTCTGGTCAGCCACTGGCGGCGGACCCGTGACCACAAAGCGCAGGAATGATCCGACGCATGGGTCGCAGGAGGTACCGCTGGTAGCCTGAGACACGCTCAGAACCGGCCCTGGCAATTGGCCGCTCGCCATCTGCTGAAGGTTGACCAGGTCTACGGTTTGGCCGGCCTTATAACGGGAGAAGTCGATCACAATGTCGTACCTCTCGGCAATGCCAAGCTGGTCGGTCTGCGTAAGGTTGACGGTGCGCGGGAGCAGGTTGCCGTCGTTGGCAATCTGGACAAAGCCCGAGCCATCGCTCAGCGCGAATGCAAAGAAGCGGGAAACGCTGGCATTGAGGATACGGAAGCGGTACCTGCGGGCCTGCACGTTGAAGAACGGCTTCCAGGCAAAATTCACGGTCATCTGGTCGGCCAGGAAACCATTGAATTGCATGGTGTCCATGTTGAGTTGGCCGTTGGAATCCCAGGCCTTGTCGGCAACCAGCAGGTTGACGTCGTAATCGAGATTGCCCCAACCTTTGCCATTGGACGATCCGCTGGGAAGACGGAGGTTGACTCCGTCATTCACGGTTTCGTCGCCGCGATCAAGGGAACTGTAGATGTTGGTCATGCCCGCCTGGCCCTTGTACACGTTCTGGTTGGTGAAGCCGAACATGTGGTCATGGAACCAGTGCGTGCTCATGGTCTCATGCCAGTCGCCAGGGACCTTGTTGATGCCGCCTGCATCATTGGGAGCTCCAGCGCGCGGGTCGGTAGCTCCAGTATTGATGTTCGTAAATCCCGCCAACACCCAGGGCCAGTGGTAGTCATAGAACTGGTTGGGCCAGAAATAGGCGCCGGTAAAGCCGTCGTTCTCCGCTCCATGATGGCCATTGTGCTCATGCGTGGTCAGGGTAAATCGACCAAAGCCGCCATTGTTGGTGATGTCGGTCGGCAGGGCATTGTGGTGCCGGAACAGGACCGGCTCACCATAACGGACCTGGATCAGCTTGGGAGGGAATGTGCCGTTCATGGGCCAAACCCGATTCGAATTTTGCACCGGGAAATTCGGGTGGAACTTTAGGGGAAAAGAACCCGAACCGAGACCCGAATTGAGATTGGAAGCGACTCCCGGATTGTAAACGGTATTGGCCTTACCGGGTGTGCTGGTGACCTCAATGGCGACCTGCGGTGAGAATTGGGCAAAGCGTTGATGCGCCCAGATTGCCCCAGGGGGACGCCCTTCGATGGGACCGGTCAGGCCGGTCTGTCCACCTACTAGTTTTGGATCCACGGGTTGCTGGGTCTGGTTAGACTGCGCCTGGGGCGCGGGAGTCAAGGTCGAGACTGCGTTGCGTGGCAGAACATCAAACCTTGGCATCGGCTGGCTGAATGCCGCAGCTCCAAATGTCGGGCTGGCAGGCAGGCCAGTGGGAATTGGGACACATCCTCCTCCTCCCCCGCCCCCGTGATCCGCATGCAAAGGCCTTACGAAGGGGTTCAGACCGCCGATGGGCAGCATCAACCCTCCGGCAGTGAACAAGCCCCACTTGAACAAATCGCGCCGCTTGATTTGGCCGTGGGATAAAGCCTTCGTGATCTCGGCTCGGTTGCGCCGGGCGTTCTCGGCATCGCGGATACGCCTCGGGTCCGAATCTTCCCGTAGCCAGAAAGTATCATCTCTTCCACTTTTACGTCCCATGCTGTATCTCCTTGATATTTCAGCCTTTTTGCCTGGTTTGCAGCCAAGCCGACAGCTTTTTTTCTTCAATTTGCAATTGTTTGGGAACCTTGCAACTCCCAAGAGGCCGGAAAACTCTTGGGGGGGGCGCCAAATTCTTTTGGTCGGGGTATGAACCCGGAAATCAAATCAGGGCGCGCCAAAACTTCGAGGGATTCATGCTGATGAAGTCTCGCTGCTAGCCACACAAAAATCCAAAAACGCGCGGGACTCCTCGGCTATCTGAGTGAGACTTCCATTGGGTGATTTGATATAGGCAGCTAAACGTTTTTTTTGCCTGCGCCTGGAAATACCCAAAGAAGCGACTGATTCTCTGTGGAAATTAGGGTCCATTTAGCTGCTGTAACTGGGTCTCGACCACATTCACCACTTTGGCCACCACCTCATCCAAGGTGAGGTGCGTCGAGTCAATGATGACCGCATCAGGGGCGGGGATCAGAGGCGAATTGGCACGAGTACGGTCACGGTGGTCTCGTTCGCGCAGGTCGGCTACAGCCTTTTCCGGCAAGTGGGCCGTGGGGTTCTGCAGGAAACGGCGTGCTCCCCGGACCTCTGGGTCAGCGTCAAGAAATATCTTGACCTCTGCCTGGGGGAACACCTTAGTTCCAATATCGCGGCCCTCCATCACAACGCCACCTCCCGCGCCCAGTTCTCGCTGGCTGTGTACCATCCACGCACGAACCTGGGGATGCACCGAGACCTTCGATGCAGCCTCAGTCACATCCTGCCGGCGGATGCGTTCCGTCACATCGGTTCCATCCAGGAAGACACGGTTCCCATCGGGGCGGGCCTGAAGTTCGATACGCGACCCGCGAGCCAGATGGGCCAGGGCATCTTCGTCATCAAGGGGAACGCCGGTCTCTAACGCCTTCAACGCCAAAGCCCGATACATGGCGCCGGTTTCGATGTTGATGTAGTTGTACCGACAGGCCAGCAACGCGGCGAGCGTGCTTTTGCCGGAGCCGGCCGGACCGTCAATGGCGATGATGATCCGCCGGTCAGCCACGGCGGCGAAGTCCTTTATTAACGGCCCGTGTCTCAGATGAATCCTTGCCAGGAGCACTTTTGTCTTTGAAAACCTGAACCATGGAGTTCTTGTTCGACTCGGGTTGCCGCTTGTTTCGAACCTGGGCTGTAGCCGGTTCGGCAACCAACGGCGCCATGCGAATCAGTGTCTTGTTGCCCACGGTCAGGTAGCTCAATTGACGGGCTGCCTGCAAGGCATGGATGGCCTCGCGAATCTTCTGCCGCGGCAATAGGGTAGAGAGAAATCGCTCGATATCTTCCTGGCCAGCGGCAATCACCGATTCCAGGTACTTGCTCAGTAAACCTGTGAGCGCTTCAGGAAAGGTGATGCCAAACGTACGGTTGAGCGCCTGCCGGGCCCAGCGGTAGAGCACGTCCCATAACGCACCCTCTTCTTTTCGGTAATCGACGCGGGTGATCTTGAGAATGGACCACAGCTCATTTAAGGCGCGCTCCAGCGCTGCCGGCGCCGGTTCGTGTCCTACGAGTTCGCGCAGCTTTCCTTTCCCAAGTGGACCACGCTTTCGGAGCACCTCGAAGACCTTCATTGCCAGCGGCGATACCTTGACATGAGGCAGTCCTTTCGGGCTCGGGTCTCCGCGCAGCACATAAAAAAAAGGAAAAAGAGAAGCCGAGACAAGCAGGCCAATCTCTCCAGGAAGAATCAATTCGAAGGCGCTACGTTCACGCAGCAGACGAACCATCAGGTCAATCGCCGGCTGCGTCCGGGGATCGGCGAAAGCCTGTTTGGCTTCAGGCAAGCCTTCCGCGGAGCCTGTGCATGCGCCCAAGAACGTAGGCACGAGCGGCAGGGAGCGCACCGGATAGACCAGGCAGAAGCCTACGTCTTCGAGAAAGCTTCCCGCATCTTCCAAAGTTTGGATAGGATTGCCGGCGACGCGCCATTTGATCGCTCGCTGCTGCTGAAGCTCCTGTTCGGTCATCACATCTACGATAACCTATTCACCGGCAAGCCAAGCAGGATTTGCAATGCACCGCGGTTTTTCATTAATCTGGTAAGCCTTGCATTACTGAAAGGAGCAAAATCATGTCAAACCGTGTACTGAATCGCAGGGGCGCTCGCGAGTTGACCTCCGAAGAAGTCGAACAGGCAAAAGGTGCAGGCACAGGCTGCTTCAGCACCATGACTCGTCCTGGCGGACCTTTTGATGATTTTGGCTGTGATCCCAATTTTCCATAGTAGGCTTAGAACGCGCTTCAAGTAATCCCAAACCAAACATTTGTACTTCTGTACTTCCAATTTTTCCGAACGGAATGAAAGACCCAAGCGGCAACGTTAGGTTGCCGCTTTCGTTTATCCACATTTTTCGAGGAGTGGTCCTCTGTTAGAAGCCACGACAACAGATGCAGTTGGTTTCCAGGCATCGTGGGCCGCAAGTGATTGTGAGCTGCGGCGCTCCCTTGACCTTGTCATTTTGGGAGACGGTCAAATTCCTGAGGGTCTGCTGATTCAGTGTGAGTTTCTTCAGATCAGATTCCATTTTGGGCTCCTTAATTGCGTTTGTGCGACCGCACAAATCCGAAAGATATTTTACACTCTCACGCATCGTTCTTAGAATGCGGGACCGTCACTCGATACTTACACTCATTAAGACGTGAGGTACCCTGCTGCCCATTCAATTCAAGCTGGTCGAAAACGCACTCGCCAGGTTTCCACTATCGCCAATCGCCCAGTTAGGTGCTTTAGCCAGTCCTCCCGTCCGGCGAAACTAGTATATCGATTCTAAAATAACATTGCAATACCACATCTTGTATTGTAAGCTGATCGACAGCCTATCTGTGGAGGGGAGCTGTCGATGCCTTTCGTGAGCACTCGTGCCAAACT
>DASZFK010000258.1:0-10954 GCA_035939855.1 Candidatus Angelobacter sp. | reverse complement strand
GGTGTTACGTCGTGGCGCTTACGATTCCGTGGAAGAAGTAATGGAAGCAGCGTTGGCAGCCGTAGAACAGCGCATCGTGCCAGGCTTCTCCGGAGCTTTCCGAGGGCGAATTTTGGGCGTCGGTAAAGCATAAAACTAACCAGCATTCGTAAAACAAGATGCATCATTGGGAATCCGCACGAAAAACAAAATATCAAGCGGATACTTTGAACGCGAAGAAGTTGATGACAATTATCTTGTTTAGAGCCTGGGCTTCGTTCTGCCACTTCTTAGAAATGGTGTCCTCCATACCCCCTTTCGGTGTAACATACCGAGTTTTCAAGAAATCATAAAAGTTGAGGTCCTATGAGGATTGCAGTCCCAGGGGAGAAGCAAGCAGGAGAGGCTCGGGTAGCGCTGGTGCCCGAGTCGGTAAAGAAGTTGGCCGGCACAGGCGTCGAGGTAGGGGTGGAGACCGGCGCAGGCAATAATGCCGGCTTCCGGGACAGCGACTACACGGCGGCGGGCGCCCAACTGATGGACCGCGCGGCCCTGCTGAATGGAACTGACATTATTGCCTGCGTGAATCGTTTGGAGGCCGATGACTATTCCCGGCTCAAGCCGAATACGGTGATCATCGGTTTTCTAAAGCCTCTGGATGACCCGGCGGGCCTCGCTCCTATCGTACAGAAGCAACTGACTGCCTTTGCCCTGGAACTTGTCCCGCGAATCACTCGGGCGCAATCCATGGACGCGCTCTCTTCCATGGGCACGGTCGCCGGATATAAAGCCATTATTGTCGCGGCTGAACACTTGCCCCGCCTCTTTCCCTTGCTGATGACGGCTGCGGGGACCATTCCTCCAGCTAAAGTTCTGGTGCTCGGCGCCGGTGTTGCAGGACTGCAAGCCATTGCCACCGCCCGTCGCCTCGGAGCCGTGGTGGAAGCCTACGACGTGCGGGCTGCGGCTGGTGAGCAGGTAAAGTCCCTGGGAGCAAAATTTCTGGAAGTCGATCTGGGCGGCATTCAAACAGAAGACACTGGTGGATACGCCAAAGAACTCACTGAAGAAGCCTTGCAGCGAGGCCGTGACATGGTGGCCAAACACGCTGCCACCTCCGACGTCATTATTACGACAGCCCAGGTCCCGGGCAGGCGCGCTCCTCTCATGCTTACCGAGCAGGCCGTCCAAAACATGAAGCCTGGTTCGGTGGTGGTCGATCTTGCCGCCAGCACCGGCGGCAACTGTGCTCTGACCAAGGCGGGCGAAGAGGTCGTCTATAACGGCGTTACCATCCTGGGGCCGCTGAATGTGCCGGCCACTGTCCCTTATCATTCCAGCCAGCTTTATTCGCGGAACCTGGCCAGCTTTTTGGCGCTCATCATCGACAAAGGCTCTTTGAAAATTGATATGCAAGACGAAATTCTTAAAGGAGCTTGCGTCGCATTTCAAGGTGGCAATGTCCATCCCAAGGTCGCAGCCGCGCTGGGACAGCCAGTTGCTTAAAGACTTTAAGGAGAGCTGAATGAATCCTGCAATATTAGTCGCTGTGGTTTTTGTGTTTGGGGAGAACACCGGCGCCAAGCCTATCACTCCTGAAGTGTTGATTGCGTCACTTTATGTATTCGCGCTTGCGGCCTTTCTCGGATACCAGGTGATCTCTCGGGTGCCGCCCCTGTTGCACACTCCGCTGATGTCGGCAACCAATGCCATCTCGGGTATCTCATTAATCGGCTCGCTGGTGATTGCCGGAGCCAACCACGGTTCTGGAAGACGCGCCCTGGTGACCTCGATTCTAGGCTGCGCTGCCGTTACCTCCGCCATGATCAACGTGACGGGCGGATTTCTAATTACTGACCGTATGCTCAAGATGTTTCGCAAGAAAGAAGCCGTCAAAGCAGAGGAGAAAAAGTGAACTCCACTTTCCTGATCGAAGGAATCTACCTGGTTGCCTCCGTTCTCTTCATCCTTGGCTTGAAAGGACTCAGTCATCCGGACTCGGCCCGCCGCGGAATGATCATGGCGGCTGCGGGAATGGCGGCCGCCGTCATCGGCACGTTGTTCAAGCCAGAGATCGTAGGTGACCACTTTCATTGGATAGCAATTGGCTTGGTCGTAGGATCCGCCGTCGGCATTCCAATGGCCATGGTTCCCATGACCGCCATGCCCCAGCGGACAGCGCTCTCCCACGCCTTCGGTGCACTCGCAGCCTCTCTGGTAGGCATCGCCGAATACACGATCCATCCCAACATGGAGCCTTTCCAGCGGGGGGCTCTCGGCTTTGAGGTCATGCTTGGCTCGCTGACGACCACCGGCAGTCTTATTGCCGCCGCTAAGTTGCAGGAGTTGATGCGTGGCACTCCCATCCAGTTCAAAGGACAACACATTGTGAATTTGTTGCTGGCCTTGAGCATGGTTGGATGCTATGTCGGATGGATTACCCATCCTGATATAGCGGCATTGTTCTATGGGATGATTGGTTGTGGCCTTGTGTTTGGCGTGATGCTGGTGATTCCGATCGGCGCTGCCGATATGCCAGTCGTCATGTCGTTGCTGAACTCGTATGCAGGTCTGTCTTCGGCAGCTACCGGGTTCGTGCTTTCCAACAACGTGCTCATCATTGCCGGAACCCTCGATGGCTTTTCCGGATTCATCCTCTCCATTCTTATGTGTAAGGCGATGAATCGCTCTATCACCAACGTTCTCTTTGGCGGATTTGGAGCTGTCACCGGCACCGATACCGGAACGGTCGGGACCATGCGCGAGGTTGGCCTTGAAGATGTTGCTGTGCAGTTGGCCTACGCTAACCAAGTGGTCTTTGTTCCCGGCTATGGCATGGCTACAGCCCAGGCCCAACATGCTGTGCGCGAACTGGGCAACCTTCTGGAAGAGCGAGGAGTTTCGGTGAAGTACGCTATCCATCCGGTCGCCGGACGCATGCCTGGACACATGAACGTCCTGCTGGCCGAGGCCAATGTGCCGTATTCTTCCCTTTACGAGATGGAGCAGATCAACCCCGAACTGCCTTCGACGGATGTGGCCGTGGTTATAGGAGCCAACGACGTTGTAAATCCCGATGCCCGCGACAACCCGAAAAGCCCGATTGCAGGTATGCCGATCATTGAAGTGGATCGCGCCCGCTCGGTGATCGTCTTGAAGCGTGGCAAAGGAAAGGGCTTCTCCGGCTTGGAGAATCCACTCTTCTTCAAATCCGTAACCGGAATGCTCTATGGGGATGCAAAGAACAGCCTGACGGGGTTGGTCCAGGCGGTGCAGAAGGTGTAACAGCGCGAAGATTTCTTATGGCGGCATTTGACCGACGATGTGCCACCGTCTGGCGGTTTCTCGTGTTTTCTAAAAGTGATACCCTCTATTTCTTAGGTCTGTTCAATGTAAGTAGGTCTTCTTCATCGAGCATTACAACGCCCTTTGAAGAGAGCATCAGCGCTTTGCCGCACTGCAGCAGGAAGTCGACGCCTACAACTACTGAGGTATTTTCTGAAATACAAATTACACCTTGAACAAAATTATCTCCCTCAAGACATGCATATCCAAATGCGTGAGGAATGGGATTCGACAGTTGACCGTTTGCAAGAGTGTACCGTGCGGTGGAGTGTGGTTTAAGACTGAGCAAACTCGCTGCGATTACCGGAACAGATACGAAACCACTAAATCCAGTATCGATTAAGGCCGTATGTTTGGCAGAGTCTTTACCGTCCGCAGACAACAATACAGCAATATATGGGTGGCCGTTTATTATCCTACCGATACTAACCGACACAGCTTAGGTACCAACCGGCCTCAAACGGTGCCCGGTGTCCTACCCGTACTAAGTGAAAGAGGCCATTGGGGTCTTTCTCTAAGCCTGTTCGAAGGGCATCTCCTGCTGTATCGGCGACGACAGCTTCGCCATTGTTGACGTTGATTGCCACATATTTGCCTCGCAACGTCTTCTCGTACTGGGCTTGGTATTTTTGTGCATATATCGTTTCACCGCGTTCGGCGATCTCTCGTGTAGGGAAAGTTATATCAAGCGGCTCATTAGACATATCTTCTCCAGCTTCCCATAAATGTCATCGTAGCACGAACTCTACAGTCACAGTTCGAATCGAAAGGTCGTTCCAAATCCTCAATGTTGGTATTCTTAACTGTAAGATCATGTTTTCGGCAAGAACCTCCTGGAACCGCACCACCAATCGCCTGAGCGAAGCCCTCGCCTGCCACCGAAGCAGTGGCAAGCCGCTCCTTGACCTTAGCGTCTCAAATCCTACCGAGTGCGGATTCTACTATGACAATCATGCCATCATGCGCGCGCTGTGCAGCCCCGCAAGTCTTCAATATCATCCCGACCCGCGAGGTCTGCCGATCGCCCGATTAGGGGTTGTTCAATATTATGCAGAGCGAGATCAGCAGGTATCGATTGACGACATCGTCCTCACCACCAGCACCAGCGAAGCATATTCATTTGTATTTCGGCTGCTCTGTAATGCCGGCGACGAGGTCTTGGTTCCTTCGCCAAGTTATCCGCTATTCGATTTTCTGGCCGATATCCAGGATGTAAAAATCAGGCCCTATCCTCTGGTCTACGATCACGGCTGGCAGATCGATCTGCACGGTCTGGAACAGGCAATCACTCCCCGGACACGTGGAATTATCGTTGTCCATCCAAACAACCCGACAGGAAGCTTCGTTAAGCTGGACGAACTGGCGGCTCTCAATCACTTGTGTGCAGAAAAGCAAATGGCGCTCATCGCCGATGAGGTTTTTCTCGACTTTTCATTGCGCCACGATCATCACGCCAGTTTCAGCATCAATGCCGGAGCGCTTACCTTCACCATGAGTGGACTTTCCAAGATTGTTGGGCTGCCCCAGATGAAGCTTGCCTGGCTGGTTGCGAGCGGCCCGGAACAGGCGAAGCGCGAAGCTCTTGCCCGCCTGGAGATTATCGCCGATACCTACCTTTCAATGAATGCGCCCGTGCAGCTCGCCTCGCCTGCATTTTTGCTGCAGCGGCACAGTTTCCAGAAGCAGCTCATCGCCCGCGTCCGAGCCAACCTGGAAGAACTTGACCGCCAGATCACACGACAAAAGCATTGTGGCCGTCTCAAAATCGAAGGCGGATGGTATGCCGTGCTCCGAATCCCTGCGACCCGATCTGATGAGGAACTCGCTCTTGCATTGCTGGAACAACAGGGAGTCTACGTCCATCCCGGACATTTCTACGACTTCGCTCAAGAGGGTTATCTCGTGGTCAGCCTCATCACGCAAGAACCGGCATTCGCAGAGGGCATACAACGATTGCTAGCATTCTTTAGCTGAAGAAATCTAAGATTAGCCACGAATACACGCGAATGAACACGGATCAAGGCGATGGGTGCCATGCAATGATCTTGACTCCAACATGCCCACGATGCAGTTCCCCTTCAGCCCAAACTGCTTGTGGGCTGAATGCTGAGTGCTATAGATCATTTTTCGCCTTGCGCCACCTCGGCCAAAGCCTCCTCCACAGGACGCATCGAACGGCGAAGGTATTGCTCCATTAGATTAGGAAACGTTTGATGGAGCTTGATGAAGATCGAGTAGAAGCGGGGCACCACGACTTCCCTCTTACGTTTGAGCAGACCATTCAATGTTGCACGCGCTACCACCTCTGGCCCCACCGGAAAACGCCCCGCCCCGCGTACACGCTGGTTGCTCTTGCCCTTGAGCTTGTTCCTGGAAAAATCTGTGGCGATGAACCCGGGAGATACGGTCAGCACGTTGATATTGTGTTCATGCAGTTCCATGCGCGCTGCCATCCCGATGGCATGCATGGCATGTTTGCTGGCCGCATACGCACCCATATAGGGAGTGACGATGTGGCCGGAGACGGAAGAAATATTCACGATGTCCCCTGCGCCCTGTCGCCGCATGATCGGAACCACTGCTTGTATGCACTCCATGGCCCCAAACAGATTGGTATCGAAGAGTTGGCGGCACTGTGCCACGTCGAGCTCCGCCACGGCATCATTCAGGCCAAACCCGGCATTATTGACCAGGATATCGATCCGTCCAAATTTATTGAGCGCGGTCTGCGCCAGAGACTGAACCTGGTCGCGCTGGCTTACGTCGCAGGCTACGCTGATAGCATTTTCGCCGGCGCCAATTCTCTGCAGGGCTTCTTCCTGGCGCGCCAGATTACGGGCACATAGCACCAGCCGGGCGCCCTCGCGGGCAAACAGCTTTGCAATCTCCTCCCCAATACCCATCGAGGCCCCGGTAATTACAGCAACTTTGCCTTGTAGTTTCATCAGAAGGTTTGTAGTGGCTGGCGAGAAATTAGTCAAGAAGGAAACAAGCATTCAGCATTCAGCAATCAGCCCGCGAACGGTTCGGGCTAAAGGAACATACTATCGTGGGCATGGATGCAGTTCCGAAGACACTCTCGGCAAAGGTTATTGCGCCTGCTGAATATGAGTGCCGCGCCAAAAATCTAACGATGCCCCCGAACACTCTATTCCTTCAGTACAAAATGTTCGCTGGCTGAATGCCGATTGTTGACGGCTGAGTGCGATAGATTCGTGTTCATTTGTATTCGTGGCTAAAAAAGGCTTTGAGACACCAACCATGCCGACACGGCTTCCCTTCAGTCCAAAAAGCTGGAGCGGGCTGAATGCTCTCCACTAACTGCAACGATAAGGTGTTTAAAATCAATGACTGTTCTAAAACCGATCACCCGACCTCCCGATCACGCGCGATCACCCGATTGAATGTCCGTTGAGAAATTCGCCAGGAATTTAGCTTTTCAATGGACCACGCCCTCGGTGTGGTTAAGCGGCTGAGTGCTGACGGCTGAATGCTATAAAATGCCCTTGTGAGCCTGTTGGCCCTGTTTCCGCTCGATGTCGTGCTCTTCCCGGGCGCTCCCTTGCCGCTGCATATTTTTGAGCCGCGCTACAAGGAAATGATCAACGAATGCCTCGAAAAGAAGCTGCCTTTCGGAATGGTGCGAGCCAAAAAGAATGCTCTGGCCGAGATCGGATGCACAGCGGTGATCCTCAACGTCAGCAAAAAGTACGACGATGGACGCCTGGATCTCATGGCGGAAGGTAAACAGCGTTTTGAGATTGTCCAGCTAAGCCAGGAGCGGTCTTTTTTGCAAGGCGAAGTCCTGTTCTTTGACGATGAACCAGGAGAGCTGTCAGCGACTGATCTTGAGACCGTGGTTCAACTGCACGAGCAGCTTCTCGATATCCTTGGGCAAGAGGTCAAGGTTGACCGTCAGCATCCCCGCATTTCTTTTCACCTGGCCCATGAGCTGCCGGTAGATTTGGATTTCAAGCAGGCCCTTCTGGAAATGAAGTCTGAGGGCGAGCGAATCGAGACGCTTATTGAATATTACCGGGCCACGATTCCTAAAGTGGAAAAGACCTTACAGGCCCGTGAAAAAGCCATGGGTAACGGTCACGTTCATTGATTACAGGCGTATAATCCGCATTGAGGCCCCTTCATGAATCTTCCCCATACTCTGGGCGAGCTAAGGAATAGCAGCTTTTCCGAACAGCGGCTCATCTCGCGCAAAGTAAAAGACGAAATCCGCGAAAATCTGACTGCCAAAATTCGCACCGGCGGAACTATTTTCCCAGGAATCATAGGCTACGACGATTCGGTCGTGCCGCAACTGATCAATGCAGTGTTGTCGCGCCACAATTTCATCCTGCTCGGATTGCGCGGCCAGGCCAAGAGCCGCATCCTGCGGGCCCTGACCTCGTTGCTCGACCTTCATCTGCCTTACGTCGCCGGATGCGAGATCCACGATAATCCCTATGCGCCCATCTGCAGACGTTGCATCGAGTTGATCGCTATCGAAAAAGACGAGACTCCAATCGCCTATCTCACGCCCAATGAGCGTTACGTGGAAAAGCTGGCGACGCCGGATGTAACCATCGCCGACCTGATCGGTGATGTCGATCCCATCAAAGCTGCGCGCGGTGGACACGATCTTTCCAGCGAGTTGACCGTTCACTATGGCCTGCTGCCTCGAGCGAACCGTGGAATCTTCGCCATCAACGAATTACCCGATCTGGCAGGTAAAATTCAGGTCGGCCTGTTCAACATCATGCAGGAGGGCGATGTTCAGATTAAGGGTTATCCTCTGCGGTTGCCGTTGGACGTGGCGCTGGTCTTCAGCGCCAATCCCGAGGACTACACCGCTCGCGGCAAGATCGTTACGCCGCTGAAAGACCGCATCGGCTCAGAAATTCGCACGCACTATCCAACCACGATCGAGGAGGGCATTGAGATCACGGCTCAAGAGTCATGGTTGCGGCGCGATGGACTGGAGTTGCACGTGCCCCGGTACATCCGTGAAGTAGTCGAGCGGATAGCCTTCCTGGCCCGGGAAGATAAGAAGATCGACAAGCGTTCCGGAGTGAGCCAGCGCCTGCCAATCACCGTGCTCGAAAATGTGATCTCCAACGCCGAGCGCCGGGCTTTTCGGAACGACGAAAAGACAGTCGCGCCCCGCATCAGCGATGTTTACGCGGCTTTGCCTTCGATTACCGGAAAGCTCGAACTTGAATACGAAGGCGAGATGCGCGGCGGCGACGCCGTAGCCCGCGAACTGATCCGCATGGCTGTGGCCAAGACCTACGATGTGTATTTCAAAGATGTAAACATGCAGCAAGTTGTGCAGTGGTTCGAACTGGGTGGTGAAATCCGCCTGGCAGATACAGCCGGCGCCCGCGAGATTCTTGAAGGGCTAAAAAGCATTCAAGGGCTTACCGAAAGACTCGCGCCCTTAGGCATCAAGCCAAAAGAAAAGACCGAAGTATTGGTATCGGCAGCGGAATTCATTCTGGAAGGACTGCACGCGCATCGCCGCATCGGACGCTCAGAGGAGCGAGTCTTCGCCGCCGACAAACAAGCCAAGCGAGTAGAAAAGCCGTTCGAACAGGAAGAACAACCGTTGCGCAGCCGAAGACCGTACAACTAAGAATTTCTAATTTGTAATTTCTAATTTGTAAATTTTTTTGATTCGTAGCTCAGAGCTTTGTTGCGGAACCGAGATCAGGCTGATCGTCGGCCAAAAGAGCTTAATGCTAACAGCTAAGAACTAAAGGCTAATGGCTAAGAGCTAAGCTCCAAGCCAGAAGCTAGTAGCTAGAAGCTGCATTCTATGAAATACACCAAGTACTCCAAATACGTTGCCGATCTGGCCGAGGAGTTGAGCCTGGAGGATCTGCTCAACGCTCTCTCCGACTATCTGCTGGAGTCTGGGTTTCAGAACTCCATGTATTTCCAGCAGATGGATGAGCACACACTCGACGCCTTGCGCGAAGCCATCCGCCAGGCCCTCGAGATGGGGGACTTCATGGACGAGCAGATGCGCGAGCGGCTTGAGCAGATGCAGATGGATGGCACTCTGGAAGAACTGGTCGAGAAGCTGATCAATCGGATGCAGCAGGAAGACTTCATCTCTGTAGATGATCCCTTCGATCAGAATCAGCAGTCCGCCACTCCCGGCCAGACTGGAGAAGCGCAAGGGCAGGTGCGCTTTGAGATTACCGATAAGAGCCTGGATTTTCTCGGCTACAAGACTTTGCGCGATCTGCTTGGCTCGTTAGGCCACTCCAGTTTTGGGCGTCACGATACGCGCGATCTGGCGACTGGTATCGAGAGCAGCGGGGCCTCGAAGCGGTATGAATTCGGCGATACCCTCAACCTCGATATCACCGGGACGTTGTCCTCAGCCATCCAGCGCGAAGGGCTGCAACTGCCTCTGAAGATCGAGTATTCCGATCTGCAGGTCCATCAATGCGAGTATCAATCTTCTTGCGCCACGGTCGTCATGCTGGATTGTTCGCATAGCATGATTCTTTACGGTGAAGATCGCTTTACTCCCGCCAAGAAAGTAGCAATGGCGCTTTCACAGTTGATACGGACCCAGTATCCGGGGGATTCGCTCTCATTGGTCCTCTTCCATGATTCCGCTGAAGAGCTGCCCATATCGCAACTGGCGCGAGTCAAGGTCGGCCCGTACTACACCAACACGCGCGAGGGTCTCCGCGTAGCCCAGCGGATTCTTCAGCGCCAGAAAAAAGACATGAAGCAGATCATCATGATTACCGACGGCAAGCCCTCGGCCCTCACGCTGGAGGATGGCCGGATCTACAAAAATGCCTTCGGCCTCGATCCCCTGGTTGTCAGCCAGACCCTGGAAGAGGTCTCCCGCTGCAAACGCGCTGGCATCATGATCAACACCTTCATGCTGGCATCCGACTACGGCTTAGTCCAATTCGTGCAGAAAGTCTCACAGATGTGCCGCGGCAAGGCTTACTTCACCACGCCCCAGACGCTCGGACAATACCTGCTGATGGATTACATGTCACGGAAGATGAAGACCATCCACTAGTGCTTTAAGCGCGTTTAAATTGTATCTGCTTTGTGTCAGGACGTGACTTTAGTCGGACCGAAAAAGTCTCTCCAGGAAACTGCTCCATAAGTCCTTTAGAATCATCCAAGGCTTTGGAACAATTTCCGGCCCTTAGGAGCGCGCGTGAGCGCGGTCCAGCGCTTGACTGGTGAGTGCGCCCACCGTGCTACACTTCTGAGCTTCGCTATGCTCACACGACTCTTCGCTATTTTGCTGTTGGCGCTTACTCCTGCCTTGGCTGCCGACGAATTTACGCTTTATGATTTGCAGCCGCCTGAGACTCATCAATTCGCAATTGTTTACGACGTCACGCAAACCCGGGAGGGCGCCGCGTTCTTCTTCAATCCCATTCGTCCCGGCTCTACCGCCTCTAAAGAACGTGTGATTGAGCGCAGTACTGGCAAAGAATTGAAATTTGAAGTTGTTAGTGGCAAGGACGCGAAAACCAGCGGCCTCGTGCCTCCGCAAGCCAGCGACACTGCGGAATTTATCAAGGTGCATCTTCCAGGCCCGGTTCCCAAGGGCGGAGAGACACGCATTCGCATCTTCAAGACCTATACG
>DASZFK010000257.1:0-12647 GCA_035939855.1 Candidatus Angelobacter sp. | reverse complement strand
GCGCCATCGATGAGCGCATGGGCCGGGTTATATTTGCCGGTAAAAATTCTCACCAGCGCCTCTTCGGAAGCCTGAAGCGTAACAAGGTCCTCGCTATCCTCAGGAATCGCGCAGCCAGGCTGGATTTCGTTCGCAGCAAGGTCCTGGATGGTTACCGTGAAAATCTCTGCGGTATCGGTGGATTCCGCCTTAAGGAACCGGTTCCAATTTTTGATCAATTTCTTTACGCGCTGATTTTCGTTAAACGTCTTTTGAAAATCGTGCAACGAACTCAACAGAGCGCTGGCTTGGACCGGGGTCACATCTGTGGTAGCCACGTTTCTTTACCTCCTCGCGTCCCCATCCCAAGGCTGGGGAATACCTAGAATTTGTCGTCCTACAATCAGCTTTAGAGAATCGTCAGAGGGAGCCATGACCGAACCGGCGCGAGCATCACGGACATGACGCTCAACCGGATGGCCTCGCTTGTAAGCCGTTCCTCCGCATACCTGGAATGCCTTGCTGGCAACTTCCACGGCGATTTCATTGACCGCAAATTTGAGCTGGGCCAACTCGATAAAGTATGGATCGTCGGGGTTCTCGCGGATAATCTCATCAAGCAGGTCAGCCGCATGAAGCTCATTGAAGAGCACCATGGCGTTGTCTGACATCTGGGCGACCCGGTAAACCATGCAGCGGGCCTCATCTACGCGCATCTTCATCTCCGCGATGTAGCGCTGGACGGTCTCCACCTGGGAAAGCGGCATCTTGGTATCACTGTGCACACGCTTTTTTACGTGCTCCACGGCCGCGTCATAAGCTGCTTGAGCAATACCCAGGTAACAGGTCGCCAATCCAACCTGGTAGATGGGCAACGAGTAGGCAAAGAGCATGGAGAAGCCGCAGGTTGGCGAACCGAGCCGCGCCCGCTCGGGAACATGACAGCCCTTGAAGTGGATCGGCATACTGCAATTGCCACGAAGGCCCATTCCATCCCATTTACCAATGGGAAGGATATTCGGATCTTTGCCATCGATGATGAAGAGGCTTAACTCAGTAGGCGCGACCGTGGAATCGGCGCGCACCGGCACTACGTAAAAGTCCGCCTGGCCGCAACTGGTGCAGAATGACTTGAAGGAGTCGATGAGGTAACCAGACCCATTTCGTTGAGCGTAGCTATCCATGTGCCAGAGACGATTGCCGGAACCCGGCTCACTCATGGCCAGGGCGCCAATCCAACGGCCTTCCACGATGGGCTTGACGTAGGGTTCGACCTGCTCTTCGCTTACCAGGGCCGCCACCATTGGCAAGGTGCTGGCGTGCATGCAATAGACCATGGCAGTGGAGGCACAACCCTGGGCGAGTTCTTCAAGCACCATGGCAAAGGTGAGAATTCCTTCTCCAGGACCACCGTATTCCTTGGGCATCAGGATGCCCATCAGTCCGGCATCGGCAACGGCTTTCAGGCTCGCCCTGGGATAACTGCCCTCCTGGTCAACCTGGGCAGCCAGGGGCAGAAGCGAGTTCTTGGCTACGCTTTTCGCCAGCCGCTTCCATTTTCCCTGATTAACAGTCAGTGCAATTCCGGTTAAATTTAATGCATCGGGCATGTAGGCTTCATTCCTCGATTACCAAGTTGAGATTTCTGTTTCTTTTTGAGTCATCGCCGCTCAAGAGATCATAGTGCAACGTTGGCCTTGCCATGTTCCTTTATAGGTTTTTCCAACTCCATATTCAGGCGTTTAGCAAGCCGCTCCATGGTTTCTACCAGCCTCCACGCATGGGCTTCGTTGTGGGCAGCGGTGCAAGAGATCCGCAGCAGGTTCTGGGTAGCTGCCGGACGGACAACCGGGTTGACATAAATCCCCTCTTGCAATAACTGCTTGGCCATCTGGAAGAGAGTAATGTCATCGGGTATCACCACTGCAACCACAGGGCTGTTGGCAATGATCACATTGAAGCCCAGGGCTGCGAGTTCTGCCCGGATTTTATCGGCAATGCGCAATGGCCGCTGACGCCGCTCGGGCTCGGCTTTCAAGACCTTCAGGGCCGTCCGAACAGTAGCGACGGAAGCCGGTGGAAGGCTCGCTGAAAAAACAAAGGGTTGGGCCAAATGTTTCAGGTAGTGAATGACGGGTTCGGTGGACGCGACAAAACCGCCTGCACAGGCCAGCGACTTGCTGAAGGTACCCATGACAACATCTACGTCTTTGAGTACTCCCTGCTCCTCAGCTACCCCAGCCCCCGTGGGACCAAAGAGGCCAAGTCCATGGGCTTCGTCGACGTAAGTCCGGGCTCCATATAGGTTTGCAAGGGATGTAAGGGTTTTCAGATCGGCCACATCGCCTTCCATGCTGAAGACGCTTTCGGTGACGATGAGCGCGCTTTCGTGGCACTGCTGCAGACGTCTCTCAAGGTGCTGGAGATCATTATGGCGAAACCGGACGCTACGCGCCTGGGACCGCAATGCTCCATCCACGAGACTGGCATGGAGGTTGTGCTCGCACAGAATTACCTCGCCCTCCTGGGCCAGGGCAGCTATCACGGCATAATTGGCCTGAAATCCGGTTCCAAAGAGGATGGCATCCTGTTTACCCATGAAATCGGCCAGCTCTTCTTCAAGTTCCACATGGATGTGAAGAGTGCCGTTGAGAAGCCGCGACCCGCTCACACCTGTACCGAACTGGCGAATTCCCTCGATGGCTGCTTCCTTGACCCGCGGATCATTGGTTAGATCAAGGTAATCGTTGGAGCCGAACATGAGGATTTTGCGGTCGCCCAGCATGATTTCGCTGTCGCCACAGCCATGGCGGGTCCCAAAAACCTCAAAATAAAGATAGAGCCCCGCCTCCTGTAAAGCGCGCGCGCGATTGAAATTCCAGCATTTCTCGAAAATATCAGTGCGATTGGGCCGGCTGGGGCGGGCGGCCGAGACTTCGTCCATTTAATTCAGCTCCTGAGAATAATTAACAGCTTCTTGCCTGCTCGTCCTGCTGACTAAAATCAAACTATTTCGGCCTCCTGAATGTTATTCAAACGAATAATACCCAAAAGGTCTTTCAAATGCGACCCAACGTTTATTGCAGGTTAAACGGAATGCAAAATTGTGCCTTTGTTGCCGCTTTCTGGCAAGCTATAAATTCGATTCCGGGCACGAGATCAGACATCAAGGTGTCAAACTGGTACTCTATGGTACCATGCTTTTTCCAGCGTATTTGCTATTTGCACGTCGTATGTGGCGACATTAAAGCATTTTCAGAGTTGCCGACTCTGGGGAATTGCGGCGCTCAGCAAGAAAAAATGCAAGCTGATTTCAAATAAACAGCATGAACTCGCACGTGTTTGCGCCAGCTAAGGAAAAAATCTCTGTACAGTCGTTGAACGCGACGCTGATCAAGTCTGTGCCGCTCTCCCAAAGTGCTCATCATTTGACCTTTCGGGTAGAGAGCAAAGAGATGCTGGATTTCCTGCCAGGACAATCGGTATGCGTTGAAATTGCGGCGCAGGCGGATTCGATACCGTCTCCATACTCGATTGCGTCGGCTCCCCGAGGGGACAATTGTTTTGAACTGTGTCTCCGGCGAGGAGCAAAGGGATCTGCGGCCACCCGACTATGCGACCTCAATGAAGGGACACAGGTGCGATCCACACGCCCTAAGGGCGGTTTCGTCTTGCAGCAGCCTGAGGGCGATACAGTCTTCCTGGCAGCGGGGACGGGAATCGCGCCCATACGGTCGATGATTCATTGGCTGCTTCGAAAAGATGGCAGACATTGGGAATCGAAGGTTTGCCTCATTTTCGGCGCTCGTGACAACGAATCTCTTTTCTTTCACCATGAATTTGTAGAGCTGGCTGAGAAGCACCCCAATTTTCATTACCTGCCTACGTTGAGCCGTCCCCATGCGAACTGGCATGGGGCTTGCGGCTATGTCCAGGAGCATCTGCATTGTCTACCGGTCGCGCCTGAGAACACCCACGCATATCTCTGCGGCCCGGCTGCGATGATCACCAGCGCGCGTGAAGCCCTGGAGGAACAGGGTTGGCCGGAGATGCGAGTGCATTATGAGAGGCATGTTATCGAGTGATCGGGTATTTTATCTGCGCTTATCGTGTTGATGGTGGGGTTGGAATAAATCTTCATGGACGGTGTGGACAGCCTAGAAATGTAAAATACTGTCATACATAGAATACGACATGGGAACTGAGACCCGAACACGAGTCAATGAAAACGGTCGAGTGGTCTTGCGGATTGAAGATGACGAATTGTGCATCGCGACGTTAAAGCGACGGATTGAACGTGTGCAACGTCTTGTCCGCAAGCACGTCAAGCCGGGCGTCTCTCTGGCTGACGAATTGATCGCGGAACGGCGTGAAGCTGCTCGGAATGAGTAGGACCGCCCTGGAATCCTCTGCGCTGCTTGCTTTACTGAACAAGGATGCTGGCAGCGACAAAATTTTGAAATTAGGATTACAAATTCATGTCATCCGATGAGTTATTGCCGCCTAAAAAGAAGCTACCGGAGAAAGATGCCCCTAGTGGTGGACTGGGCACAGAGATTGCTGCCCTATTCGCCGGGTGCGGTCTCGATTCGGACATTCCTGAAATTCGAGGATACGAGGTCAAACCGGCTGAGTTCGAGCCATGATCCTCATGGACTAAAACTAAACCCACGCTTCACAAATAACCAGGCCCCCATTTAATTTGGCGCAGTTCTAGTCCGCAGGCCAGCACTTCACAGGGCCTGCCACCGGCTTGATGGTTGGGCGCGGTCCAAGAGTCACTTCCACAGGATAGGAGATGATGGAACTTGCGTCGTTCCATTGTTCTCTTACGAGCTTGAGTTCTTTGCTTAGGCAATCGGGGTCGATGGGGTTTTGGTTCTGGCAGCGGCCTTTGGCCAGGGTTTGAGCGCTTTCCTCATATCCTTTTTCGCAATCGGGTTTGGGCAGATTTTCGGAGCCAGTTTTTTGCTGGATGTGTTCCCAGCATGAGTCTTTTTCTTTTGGGAGAGAACACTCGGCGTCCAGCACACGCGCGTAACGCATGGATAATTCCTGATTCGGTGCAGTCGAAAACTCCAGCGGACCATCAGCTGAATCTTCGAAGATCTTGGTCGCGGTTTTTGCGTCATAAACGGCAAAACCAACTCTGCCGTTGACGCCGTCGTCTGCGTCGAAGAAGACGAAATCATTCTTGACGCCTTTGAAGTATCCTGTCCAATCCTTCGGGTCAATTACTTTTTCTGATTTTGCCTGTGATCGTGTACAACCGGTTGGAGTTCCCTTGGTGATTGGAACGATCGAGAGCCGGTCCGCTCCCTTTTCGCCCAGATCAATCTCTTTGACCATGAAGGTCGAAAAGAAATAACAGGTGACTTTGGCATGAGAGCGACCTAGGTCAACTGTTTTCTTCGATAGAGGTTTATCGAACGAGTCGGCGTTGGAGAGAGGAGCTAGAACAAGCAAGACTGACAACAGGCGAATCGGTAACATAGCACTCCAATAGCAACCATCACACAGTTCTAATCGCGCAGTTTTCGTAAGGCTCGGAGCAAGGTATCCACCTCTTCGGCGGTGTTGTAGTGAACGATGCCGATCCGTAGCAAGCCGCCATGTTTTTCTACGCCTAGCCGCTCTGTCAGATTGATGGCGAAGTAGTTGCCATCCCAGGTGAAGATTCCCTGCTCTCCAAGGTATTGCGCCAGTTGCAGAGGCGAAAATCCGTCCATGCGGATGGCCACTGTCGGCACTCTGTGGTCGAAGCGGGCTGGATCGGAAATGCCATAGAACTTGAGACCTGGAATCGCAAGCAGGCCGGAGATCAACCTGGCGATCAATGTCCGCTCGTGTTTTTGGATTGCTGCATACGCAGCCAGCACTGCTGAGCGGCGGTCGGGAACACCAGCAGCTACACGGCGTCCGAGGGCGGCAAGATAGTCTACGGCTGCTGTAACACCGGCGAGGCATTCGTGGTTCTGGGTGCCAGTCTCCCAGCGATCGGGCAAAGAGTCATACTGCGGACGCACTTTGTAAGGATGGAAATGCTTCAGCAGATCAGCCTTGCCATACATCACTCCGATGTGGGGACCAAAGAATTTATAGGTGGAACATGCCAAGAAGTCGCAATCCAGCTCACGGACATCGATGGGGCCATGAGGCGCGTAATGCACCGCATCGATAAAGGCCAGGGCGCCGACCTCATGCGCAAGCCGCACCACCTCGCGGACATCGTTCAGCGTACCTACCGCGTTGGCCGCGTATCCGACTGCGACCAGCCGGGTGCGCGAGTTAATCTTGCTGCGAAGGTCTTCCATATTCAGGGTGCAGTCCGCTTCGTGAATATCGACCTTGCGAACAATCACGCCTAATTCTTCCAGCGCCAGCCAGGGAGCGAAGTTTGCGTCATGATCGAGAAGAGTAACCACGATTTCGTCGCCGGGCTTAAGGTCCCGTCCGATTCCACGGCTGAAGGCGAAGGTCAGCGTGGTCATGTTGGGACCGAAGGTGATCTCCTTGGATGAGCAATTCAGAAAATCAGCCATGGCCGAACGCGCCTGGGCAATGATCTCATCGGTGCGCTTGCTGGTGGCGAAGGCCCCGCAGTTATTCGCATTGCTATGCAAGAGATAATCGGTGATGGCGTCGATCACCTGCTGCGAGACCTGGGTGCCCGCCGGCCCATCAAAAAAGATCGCTGGATGGCCATTTACCTTTTGCTGCAATGAAGGAAACTGGGAACGTACCCATGAGGTATCTAGATCGGCGATTAGAGCATCGTGAGTATGTAATGTTGAGACCATGGTGAATTGCCACTTCGGCGCGCCTCAGTGCAGGCTTCCACTGCCAAAATTTGAAAACCGCCTCAAGCGCTGACTAAAAGTTCCAATAGTGCGTTTTTAGAGTTGGTTGAGACCTAGCTCGGGCTTTTTCGTGGACGATGTGGACGCGGTGGACGGCTACAGGAGTCCTAAAAATGCAGCCCTGTCTTTGTTTAAACCTTGCGGCCTTGGTGTCCTTCGCGGTGAATCGCATTTACTCGTCCCTCACAGCTCTTATGAAATCCGCGAACATGCCATAGGCTGTTGTTTCCACATTTCCATCGTGCTCGATGATGGTCAACCCTGGAAGTATATCCAATTCCAAATGGATACATGAACTTCCGCCATCAATGCGGGAGAGAGGATCGGAGAGCGGAAGCTGCTCAGGGTTCACGCTGGCCCACACACGATCGCCATCTCGATGAGCCTGGCACACTAACTTATAAGGCATTCCAGATTGCCGGGCGGCTTGCACAGAGGCTGTATCGAGGGTGGTAATTCCCTGGCGTTCAATCTCGTGCAATTGAAGAGGACATCCCAAGACCACGGCGGATAATGCTGCAACCTTGACCGCCGCGTCCCAGCCTTCCAGATCATCGGAAGGGTCAGACTCGGCGATGCCCATCTCCTGAGCTTTGCGCACTGCTGCGCTCAACTGAAGGCCAGCTTCCATGCTTTCGAGTACAACATTGGTAGTGGCGTTGAGGATGCCCCGGAAGCCGCTTACGTGTACCGCAGGGAGTGTCTCGCGAAAAAGCGAAAAGATCGGGACACCATCCATCACGGCGGATTCGAATAGAAACCGCTTGCCCTTGGCTCGCGCCAGTTCCGACAGCTCAGAAAGCGCAAAAACCACAGGGCCTTTGTTGGCGCTGATGGCATGAGCACCGCTGTGCAAAGCCGCCTGGAGGTACTCAATCGCCGGCTGTCCGTTGTGCCGATTCAGTGACGAGGCCTCGAATAGCACTTGAGCCTTGGCGATCGTGAGCCAATCGCGAATTCCCTGTGCTGTAGGTTTCAAACGAGAGCGCGCATGATTATCCAGCAGATGATCGGGATTCAAGCCTTCGGCTGAGGCGATCCATCCCAGGCTGCGACTGGCAACCCCCGTAATCTTCCATTCGATGCCATGCCGCTCTCGCAACTCTGTGGATTTGCGTTGCAAGAGCTTGACCAATGCTTTTCCCACATTGCCGAATCCGACGATGCATAAGTTGTAGGTGCGGGGGTTTGCGGTCATGGAGGAGTTAGGATATCAGCGATTCGTTCGATGCCGTAATACGCGAGCATCCGCGCGAATCTGCGGTGAGGTTGGTTTGCGGCTTGCCGCGCTGTGCCACTATTGGTGAGATTCTTCTCTGCCGCGAAGACTTCTGTCGTCCCTACGGGACTCAGGCTTTCTCACCAGCCACCCGGCACTGACGTGCCGGGCTACTTTCTGGCCGTCCCCGCGGGACTGGTTTCCTCTGTGGTTTGGCTTTCTCATCGATTTGCACCTTAAACGCAGTCGGAGCGGCCGCGCTCCACAGTCATTTATTTTTGTGGTTTTGCCGCGCTGTGCTCTGAGTCAATTGAGAAGTTTTCGTTTGCGTCCCTAACTCTAATGCAGTAAAAACAGAAATACCTACATGAATCAAGACCATCTTGAAGCGCACAGAACGTTCTTTGCCAAATTGATCACTGCCAGCATCGGGCAACCGAACGGACGAGTTACCGCGGCCTTTGCTTCCACGCCCAGGGAACGCTTTGTAGGACCTGGACCATGGAGCATCTTCACCGCTGCCGGCTATATCGATACACCCTCTGATGATCCAACCTTCCTCTACCAAAACGTAGTCGTCGCGCTTTCCAAGGAGAACCGAATCAACAATGGTGAACCGCTTCTTCATGCCGCCGCCCTGGCTGCGTTAGATGTGAAGGAAGGCGAGACCGTGGTTCACATCGGGGCCGGCACGGGCTACTACACCGCCGTGCTTGCGCGGCTGGCCGGCTCGACCGGATCGGTCGTTGCTTATGAGATTGAGGAAAATCTCGCTCAGCGTGCGGCGGCAAATCTTTCCGATCTTTCCAATGTGAGAGTCTGCGCGCAATCTGGCGCAATTGGAATTCTGCCCGCCTGCGACGTTATCTATGTGAACGCCGGAGCAACTGCACCTCTGGACATCTGGCTCGATGCCTTGCGGCCTGGGGGACGACTGCTGTTTCCACTTACTCCTGCAGAAGGTCCTGGCGGGATGCCAGGCGCAGGCGGAATGCTGCTGGTGACCCAATCGTCGCCCAATCATTTTGACGCCCGCTTCCTCTATCCGGTGATGTTTATTCCCTGCGTTGGCGCTCGCGATGAGGAGACCGCAAAGAAGCTCTCAGAAGCATTCAAACGTGGCGATATGAAAAACGTGCAATCCTTGCGGCGTAACACTACTCCCGACGATACTTGCTGGTGTTCGGGTAATGGCTGGTGGTTATCTACGGCCAAGCTTTGAAAGCGAGTAAATTACCGCGGCTTCGCTAGATCATCCGACAACAAATGTGCTTTCAGAGCCAGATTATGCGCTCTGACCAGATCGCCATCTTTGACGGCTTGCCGGCTTTGGGTGATGTAGTCGTTGATCTGGGCCACGATGGATTGCTCGTCGGTAGAAAGCTGGCGCTTGGTGATGTTGCGCAGGTTGGTGTCTGTGCTTTCCAGAAGCTGGTCAGTCGATGCCGAGCCATGGACAGCGTCGTCATGGGAGATGCCTGGGGAAATCTGGCCTGAGCTGTTGTTTTCCGGGACGCTGGTTTTCGGAGGCGGATTGTTCTTGGCGACTTCGCCGGGTGCCTTACCGTTACCATTCGTCGCGTTTACCGGCTGCGGGTTGTTCCGCTGAACTGTAGCCGGATGGTGCCTGGGTTTGGTCTTTTCCGGCTTGGGTGGCTGCGTGTTAGCGGTGGTGGATTGATCGTTGGGCTTGTTCGTCGCCGGCTGCTGGTCCTGGACATCGGCGGGAGTGTTTGTAGCCGGCTGCGACTGATCGGGCGAGGGCTCGGTATGAGTTGCCGGAGGCGGCTGCTGCGGCAGCAAGACTACCGGCTTGACCTTGTGGCATCCACACAGCCCGATTGCGCATAGCGCCAGGAAAAATGCTCGTGCTGTTGAGAATCTCTTCATGCCGTTTGCACCGAGTTCGCCGATAGGGCGCGGGACTCTTCAGAACTATTATCCACCCAAAGAGGGAAGCGCAGGTAGAAAGTTGTTCCCTGCCCTACAATCGAATCAAACTCCAGGGAGCCATGGTGGAGTTGAACCACCCTATAAGCCATAGCTAATCCGATGCCGCTTCCCCCGGACTTGGTGGTGAAATAAAGATTAAATATCTTGTCGCGAATATCTGCCGGGATTCCGGGGCCTTCATCTTGCACGACGATCACGGCATTTTCACCTTCACGCCGCGCTTCGACCCGCAAAGTACCACCTTCGGACATCGCTTGAACGCCATTGATCACGATGTTCAAGAGGGCCTGTTTCACAAGATCAGCGTCGATTCGCACCGGAAGCGGCTCATTCATGGCTCGATCGATATGGACTTTGTGCCTTTCTGCCTCGGGCGAGG
Organism: Candidatus Angelobacter sp.; assembly: GCA_035939855.1. Taxonomy (GTDB): domain Bacteria; phylum Acidobacteriota; class Terriglobia; order Terriglobales; family Acidobacteriaceae; genus Angelobacter. The sequence goes on along the minus strand of DASZFK010000257.1, from coordinate 2,257 downwards.
CTAACATGGTTACATCGTCCACCAGCTTGCGCAGGTCCATCTCGGTCAGGCGAAGTTCCACAGGCCGGGTAAAGTCCACGAGCGTTTGCACTACGCGATCCAGCCGCTTGATCTCGCTGCCGATCACATCCATGTGGCGACGGGCGGCTGGATCCACATCGCTCAATTTCTGGCGCATGACTTCCAAATGGACCACAATCGCATTGATGGGATTCTTGACTTCATGAGCCACGCCCGAGGTGAGACGGCCTATCGCCGCCAACCGGCGCGATAGCTCAATCTCATCTTCAATGCGGTGCACGGACTCGGCATCACGCAGGTTCAGCAGCGCTCCGATTCTTTCGTCCTGCTCTTCAATAAAATCGAGCGAGATTTCGAGGTGACGGCCATTTTCAGCAGCAATTTCTCTCTGGTTGATGGGAGTCCTGGTGGCAAAGGCTTCGAGAATCAATTCTCCCAGCCGCGAGTCAGGAGAAAAAATCTCCGCCGGCTGGCGGCCCAGCATCTCTCCCCGAGGAATGCCAATGAACCTCTCGGCGGAGGCGCTGACCAGCACGGCTTTGAAATCGCTGGTGAAGAGCACGACGCCATCCTGAAGATTGGCCATCATCTGGTCGAGGTTTTCCTTCAGGGCGGAGAAAACCTCCTTCACGTCGCGCATCTGCCGCCCCAGTCGATCGATCTTTGAAGAGACGGCTCCGTATTCGTCGGCGGGGCGGTGGGGCGGTTCCGTCGATTCCAGTTGCCCGGCGCTGATCAAATCAAGGCGATGGCTGATGGCTGCCAGAGGCCGCAAGGCGAAGTTCGAAAGACCTGCAGACAGCACCAGACTGGCAAAAATCGCGATTCCAGAAAAGATCAATGCCCGATTCACAAGAGGACGAAGCTGCTCTTGCAGAAAGATCGTCTGCACTCCGACGCGTATTTCAACCAAGACCACGCCATTACGAACCAGAGCCCGGTGGACATCGTATTCGCGGTGATTGCCGTAAACGAGTTTGAATTGTTTCCAGATACCGCCATTCACCAGGGCAGAAATGTCTTCGCGCTGATGGGCAGTTTGTCCAATGAAGTTCTCAGTGGTATGGAGCAGGATTTTTCCAGAAGAGTTGGTGACTGCAGCGTCCTGGATGGTAGGAGCATAGCCGATGATCGATTGAAAGAGCGAACTCAAGCCCAAATCGGTCTGCAGAACCTCTTCGGTTGCGGCTTCCACCTGCTTGGGATCATCCAGATCAATTCGTGAGTTGCTCAGGTCGGTATCGAGGGCGCTGTGCACCAAAGACTCAATTTCCCAAGCAATGAACTCGCCGTCGCTCGCAGTCTGCTGCACGCGCTGGCGGACAACCTCGGCGATATAAAGGATGGAAATGGTAGCTACAATCGCCAGAACCATACCGGTGATCGCCAGTACCAGTTTAATTTTTAAACGCGGAGCGGGCATGAATATGATCTGCAAGCATTAGCCACGAATTCACGCGAATGAACACGAATCAAAACTGAAAATCAGAATCAAAAGATTTTGTTTCGCTTTAAAAGTTCTTTTCTATTTCCTAATTCGTGTTGATTCGCGTTCATTCGTGGCTAAAGGTTCTTAACTGGCTTCGCTGGCTATGCTGGCGTTGCCGTATTCCTTGAGTTTATTATGCAAGGTTTTTAAGCTGATCCCTAATATCTCTGCGGCCCGGGTCTTGTTGTTATTGGTGGCTCCCAAAGTTTTCAGGATGAGCATCTTTTCTGCCTCTTCTACTGTGGTTCCCACATCCAGGCGGATGCCGTCGCCGTCGTTGGCGGCTACTCGCAGACCCGCCTGCCCGAAGTTTGGAGGCAGATGCCGGGGCTCGATCACCGAATTACCGCAGACGATCACGGCACGCTCCAGCGTGTTGCGCAGTTCCCGGATGTTTCCCGGCCAGTTGTAGCTGGTGAAGATCTGCAAGACGCTCTCGTGCACTGCGCTGACTTTACGCTCGTGCTTGGCGTTCATGTCAGCCAGCAAGGCGTCGACCAGCTCTGGAATATCTTCTTTATGCTCGCGCAATGGAGGAAGGTGGATGTTAAAGACGTTGAGCCGATAATAAAGATCGTTGCGAAGCTCGCCTTTCGCTACCGCATCTTCAGGGACTTTGTTGGTCGCGGCCAGCACGCGGACATCTACGGTTGTTTCGACCTTGCTTCCCAGGCGGCGCAGCTTGCGATCCTCCAACACACGCAATAATTTGGCCTGGGTGCCGACCGGCATCTCGCCAATTTCGTC
>DASZFK010000256.1:0-6611 GCA_035939855.1 Candidatus Angelobacter sp. | reverse complement strand
CATCATAAGCAAATAAGCCTTCATGAATGCGCATGAATTTAATCCTCCAATCCTTTCAGTCGCACACACGCTAGATGCAGCCGCTGACTGTTAGGTTTCAATTTCGGACGCAAAACATACTTTTCTTTACGATTTTTTCTTCAGCACGCGTTTTGGTAGTATCCCAAGTTCATGACCAACCTCAGGCCTTATCACCGGCACGCGCCTTCGAGTCAGCCTTCCTCTCTCTACGAGCCATATCGCGCTACCGTGCGCCGTGCGCCACAGAAGCCACTGGTCTTCCTGCCGCACACGCTCAGCGAGATTACCAGCCCCGTGTACGGGCACTCCGCCCTTCGCGAGACCGATAGCGACTTGACAAGGCAGCACTCCGGAGAGCCTCTGGGGGAACGCATCATCGTGAGCGGTCGCGTGCTAGACGATAATGGCCGCCCCGTGCCCAACACCCTGATTGAAATCTGGCAGGCCAATGCTGCTGGACGCTACCTGCACGTCAACGACAACCACCCTGCTCCGCTTGATCCGAATTTCACGGGAGCCGGGCGCGTGCTCACCGACGCCAATGGCTTCTACAAGTTCGTAACTGTGAAGCCGGGCGCGTATCCCTGGAGGAACCATCCCAATGCCTGGCGGCCTGCACACATTCATTTTTCGCTGCTGGGACCGGCATTCACGACCAGGCTGATTACCCAGATGTATTTTCCCGGCGATCCTCTTTTTGCCTTCGATCCGATCTTTCAATCGATCCCTGATGAGAAAGCCCGCGAACGTCTAATCGCCCGGTTCGACCTCAAAAGTACCCAACCGGAGTGGGCGCTTGGTTACCAGTTCGACATTGTGTTGCGGGGGCAAGCGGCTACGCCCTTCGAGACTTAACCATGGACCTGGTTCCTACACCTTCGCAAACTGCCGGCCCATTCTTCCATCTGGGCTGTAAGTCTTTCGATGGAACTCTCGCTGGTCCTGACGCAAAGGGAGAGCGCTTGAGCATCTTATGCCGCGTCTTCGATGGCGATGGGCAACCCGTCCCCGACGCCTTAATCGAACTCTGGCAGGCCAACGCCGAAGGTAAATACCATCATCCGGATGATCTTCAGCCGAAACCAATCGACCCTGGGTTTCGCGGATTCGGACGTATGGCCACTACCCAGGATGGCAGTTGCGTCTTCGAAACCATTAAGCCGGGACGTGTACCAGGTTCGGGAAACACGTTGCAAGCTCCCCACATCAACATTTCGGTATTTGCCCGGGGTATCCTGAAGCGCTTGGCGACTCGGATATATTTTTCCGGCGATCCTGCCAACCCTGAAGACCCAGTACTGGCTCTGGTGGCGGCGGACCGTCGTGATACTTTGATGGCGAAGCCTCGACCCAATGATTCAGGAGCCTGGCAGTTTGACATTTATCTTTGCGGTGAACGCGAGACCGTTTTCTTTGATGTCTAGTGCAAAGGGAATCCGATGCCGCTGATTGACAGCCTCGCCACCACGCCTGCGCTGGCGGCACTGTTCTCAGACAGGTCGCTGCTGCAAGCCATGCTGGACTTCGAAGCGGCACTCGCCCGGGTTGAGGCGCACGCCGGTCTCATTCCTAATGATGCTGCCAATGCCATCACTCTATCTGCCCAAGCCGGATACTTTGATGCGGATACCATCGCTCACGACACTCTGCGGGCAGGCACCCCAGGCATTGCGCTGGCGAAGGCGTTGACCGAACGCGTGCGGGCCGTGGACCCCTCTGCCGCAGGGTATGTACATTGGGGCGCAACCAGCCAGGACGTAGCCGACACAGCTCTCGTACTGGTCCTGAAGAAAGCCCAGACTCTTGTAGAAGCAGATATTTTGCGAGCTGACAAGGCTTTGCGTCGTCTCGCGGATGAGCACGCTCATACAGTGATGATTGGACGAACACTTCTGCAGGGTGGGCCTCCGATCACTTTCGGGCTGAAGGCTGCGGGTTGGTTGGGAGCGATTCGCCGCAGCCAAACTCGCCTTAGTTTGGCTTTCGATGAAGCCTTGATGCTGCAGTTCGGAGGCGCGAGCGGCACGCTCGCTTCTCTGGGAGATCGCGGGCTCGAAATCTCTACTGCCCTTGCCAAGGAACTCGGGCTTGCTTTGCCCGAGGCTCCCTGGCATACCCATCGGGACCGGCTGGCTTCGTTGGTCTGCGCCTGCGGTGTTATCGCTGGCTCCTTAGGCAAAATTGCCCGCGACATCAGCTTGCTCATGCAGGAAGAGATAGGAGAAGTTGCCGAGCCATCCACGGCAGGACGGGGTGGCTCCTCGACGATGCCGCACAAGCGCAATCCGATCGGCTGTTCTCTGGCGTTAGCTGCAGCGCACCGCGTTCCCGGCATGGTGGCGTCGTTTCTTTCTGCGATGATCCAGGAACATGAGCGTGCGGCCGGTGGATGGCAATCGGAGTGGCCAACAGTAGCGGCCATCATTCAGGCCACCGGGGTGGCCGCCGCGTCGATGGCAGAGGTGCTGGAAGGGCTTACGGTGAATCCAGAACGGATGAAGGCCAGCATCGAAGCAACCAAGGGCACGATCTTTGCTGAACGGGCTATGATGTTGCTCGCTCCGCATCTCGGGCGCGACGTTGCACACAAGCTCCTGGAAGAAACGGTGCGAAAAGCCATTGAACAGAAACGATCTCTACGCGAAGTTCTTGGGGAAATGCCGGAAATCAGGCGCCTGCCGGATCGCGCCTTCCTTAAGAATCTCGATGTGCCTGAAGAATACTTAGGAGTATCGGACCAGTTTCGCACCCGTCTCCTCGGAACCCAAAAGCGGCACAGCCCTGAAGATACAAAGGAGTAAGCACTTGCCTTTCGCAAACACCAACAAGATACGCACGTTCTATCGCCTGGAGGGCCGCCCCGGTCTTCCGGTCTTGGTTTTATCGCAATCACTGGGCGCTGATCATGGCATGTGGGACCCGCAGATTCCCAGTCTTTTGTCGCATTTCCAAGTACTGCGCTACGACACGCGCGGCCACGGCGCATCGGATGTTCCCCCCAGCGATTATTCAATCGAACAACTCGGTCAGGACGTGCTCGGGCTAGCCGATGCTCTTGGCATATCGAAGTTCGCCTTTTGCGGGCTTTCCATGGGCGGCGCTGTTGGACAATGGCTGGCTCTCAACGCGGCTGATCGCCTAACCGCGCTGGTCCTGGCCAATACGTCTTCGCAGTTCTCGGCGGCCACCTTGGAGGCGCGCCGCCAGACCGTGCTGAAAGACGGCATGGCCGCCGTGGTTGACGCAGTCATGCAGCGCTTCTTTTTGCCCGAAACTCTCGCGCTCGGCAACCCTTGTGCCAACTCGGTGCGAACGGTGCTCCTCGGAACAAATCCCGTTGGCTACGCCGGTTGCTGCGCAGCCATACGCGATGTCAACTTCACAGCCGCCCTCAAAAAAATCCAGGTACCGACGTTGATTATCGCTGGAAACAAAGATGCGTCCACTCCCTGGGAAGGACATGGCGATATTCTGGCCCGAGAGATCGCTGGTTCCGAGGTGGTACATCTACCCAGTGCCCATCTTTCCAATATTGACCGGCCGCGGTCATTTTCAGCCGCTCTGCTGAATTTTCTGCTGCCTCAACCTTCTGATTCGCGGATTGCAGGTGAGCAAGTCCGTCGCGCAGTCTTGGGCGATGAGCATGTAACCCGTGCCCTCGCCGCTGCCACTGACTTTACCCGTGACTTTCAAGAGTTGATCACCAGATATGCATGGGGAGCGGTCTGGTCGCGTCCCGATCTGGACTGGCACACCCGGCGTCTGCTGGTGCTGGCCCTTACTGCTGCTTTGGGCCGCTGGGAAGAATTCACTCTCCATCTACGCGCTGGGTTGTCCCATGACTTGGAACCGTGCGACGTGAAAGAGGCCCTGCTACAGACGGCAATTTATGCCGGTGTACCCGCTGCCAATACCGGGTTCAAGATTGCGAATGAGGAGATTGTACGTTAATATATTCCGATACGTCGGAATAATTATGAAGAACGCCATAGATAATCTGAAGACTTTGACTCCCGCTGAAGCCGCCGTAGTAGCTAACGTGTCTCTGCGGGACGTAAACCGAACTGTAGATGAGAAAATCCTTCCGGAAGGCTGTTATTCAGGAAGCGAGAGAACCCGGCGCTTCAAAGCAGATGCTTGTCTCCTTATAGCGTTTTATTTTCAGGCAGCCCATCTTCTGACATCCGAAGAACGCATACGCATGATCGCCAAGGCCAGTCGGCATTTGCAAAAGTATTTTAAGAATGCAAAAAAGGAATGGATTGTCAGAGACGATTTCTTAAGCATCGACCTGAAGCCATTTCTGACAGGTGTTCGTGAGAGATTGACCAAACTCGCCAAAGCCCGAGCGCGTGTTGTAGAAGACCCCGAGATTTTGAGTGGAACTCCTGTGATCAAGGGAACGCGTGTTCCTGTTTACGATATTGCAGCATGTGTCTCCGCAGGAGATACCAAAGCTCGAATACTGGATGGCTATCCTACTATTACCGGCGAAGACGTTGATCTTGCGGTTCTATATGCCAGGGCAAATCCCCTGCGTGGCAGGCCCCCCAAGTCTCTTTTACTTCCAAAGGGAGCTGTTATTGTTTCTCACCGGCGCATACCTTGGCGGAAACAGGCCTCGTGAAGCTGCTGATCGACGAATGTCTCAGCGTCGAATTGACAAAGCTTGCCCGGAAACGGGGCCATTTAGAGGCATCTCATATAGCATGGATTGGCAAGCGCGGGTGGAAAGATTGGAACCTGAAGAACATCATTTTTGAAAATGACTGGACGTTTGTCACTAAAAACAGCGCCGATTTCCGTGGTCCCGCCCACGCTCCCGGCTCAAAGGGACAGTATGCCAATGTGACCCCTTCATGCAGGCTTGATATGCCTCAACGGGCCAGTTGGCATGGACGTTGATCTTCAATTGAAAGTTGTTCGAGGTAGCGCTTAACGAACTCGATCGCCATGCTGATCTGGTTAACCAAGTTTTGGAAATCACTTTGCCAGATTTGGGAGCAGATATCGCTGTGTTCCATTACAAACTACCTGCTGAGTAGTCGCCGGTTATCGATGCAATTCATTTTCGATAAATCACTCCCCCTTTCATCACAAAAGAGACTTTCTGCAACAAGCTGATGTCTTGTAAGGGATTCCCGGGCACGGCGATGACATCGGCAAAGTAGCCGGGCTTCAAAATACCGATCTTCCCTTCCCAATCGAGCAATTTTGCACCGTTAATCAGGCCCGCCTGAAGCGCAGCCAGGGGAGTCATGCCGTACTTGACCATGAGCACAAATTCGCGCGCCTGAGTGCCATGTGGGAAAGGGCCAACATCAGAGCCCACCGCCATGGGCACTCCAGCCGCAAGCTGTTTGCGAAATTCCTGGGCGTGGTAATCGAGCACCTGGCGACGCCGCTCCGATTCATTTTGCGAGGCAGCATGGTCCGCGAAATATTCGGAGATCGCGAATGTCGGCACAGCAAAAATCTTCTTTTCACGCATCAATCGCATGGTCTCTTCGCTAAGCTGGTCGGCGTGATCGATGGAGGCCACCCCGGCGCGCGCCGCGTAAAGCGTGCCCGGTTCACCAGTGGCGTGAACCGCAACGTGTTTTCCGATACGCGCTGTCTCCTGCACCGCTGCCGTCAGTTCCGCCTCGGTGTATTGAAAAGGCGTTGAAAATTTTCCATCCCGGAATGAATCGCGGCCGGTCTCGTATATCTTGATGAAATCAGCGCCTTGTTTTACCTGCTCCCGAATCACGCTGACCAGTTCAGCCGCGTTGTTTGCGCGTGTGGCGTTCGAGAGAAGGTGCTGCTCCGGGTTGTAGTTGTTAGCGTCCTCGTGCCCGCCAAGGATATCGACGGCATTTCCGCTGATACGCAGCCGCGGTCCGGGAATCAGTCCTTGATTGATGGCATTGCGGACCGCAGTGTCGGCCGATCCTGCTCCTTCGGTTCCCATGTCGCGTTCCGCCGTGAAGCCTGCCATGAGATCGTCTCGCGCGGCCAAGGTGGCAAGGATGGTCCTTTGCGGCACTGACTCTTCAACGGTCTGCAAGTCCTCAGCACCGGGATGCAGGAACAGATGAATATGTGCATCAATCAGGCCAGGCATGAGAGTGCGGTCGCCTAAATCGATGACTTCGACACCCGCAGGATGGCTCACGCTTGAACCCGCTTCAGCAATCCGTTCCCCCTGAATGAGTATCTCCCCTGGAGAGATTATCTTTCCGTTTTCGATGTCGAGCAGCCGCGCAGCATGGAGCACAATGGGGTGTGGCGAGTTTGAAGTTTGTGATTCGACAAAGGGTGGGCCGATCAACATGGAACACAAGACAAAAGCGAAGAATGAGGGCCTGGGATGGCAGCATATTTTCATGGCGGCGCAATGATAACAGTAGCGGCTGTCTTGACTCGTGCCTGAATATCGGGCATTCTGTTATTCAGGCAATTAAAGGGGAGAAAGCAGATGGAGTCGGCGAAGGTTGGTAAACGCGGGGCCATTGTCGTACCAGCCAGGTTGCGGGCGCGATTCGGCATAGAAGAGGGAATGATGGTTACAGCCGAAGAGCGGGAAGACGGTATTCTTATTCGTCCAG
>DASZFK010000255.1:0-3416 GCA_035939855.1 Candidatus Angelobacter sp. | reverse complement strand
TTGTGGAGGAGCAGGAGGCAGAAGCAAATCGAGCATTCGTTCTTCTGCATTGAGTTCGGCTTTCTCCGCTACCTCCTCTAATTTTTCCTCACGAACCATGTCGATGGCGATCTCCACCAGGTCGCGCACCATGGACTCGACGTCGCGGCCTACATATCCGACTTCTGTAAATTTGGAAGCCTCCACCTTCAGGAAGGGAGAGTTGGCAAGTTTCGCCAATCGACGGGCAATCTCGGTTTTGCCTACGCCAGTCGGCCCAATCATGATGATGTTCTTGGGCATGATCTCTTCCGCCAACTCCGGCGGAAGCTTTTGGCGGCGCATGCGATTGCGGAGAGCAATCGAAACGGCGCGCTTGGCCGCATGTTGTCCCACTACGTACTTGTCCAACTCCGCGACAATTTCGCGGGGAGTAAGTTCGTCGAGGGTCACCTCAGCTTCCTCGGCTGTTCCAGGTAAATAAATGGCCATCTTAGCTACTGCTCCTCACTGCCTTTCATTTTGCAGGGCTCTGCTCGGGATCCGATAGTTCCTCCAATGTAAACGTATCGTTGGTATAAATGCAGATCTTGCCGGCTATTTTCATGGCTTCTTCGGCGATCTTGCGGGCGGGAAGAGAGGTATTCTCCACCAGGGCCTTGGCCGCAGCCAGGGCATACGGACCGCCACTGCCGATCGCTGCCACTCCTCCATCCGGCTCGATCACATCACCTGCGCCGCTGATCATGAAGGTCTGCCTAAGGTCGCTCACCAACAGGAGAGCCTCGAGATGACGAAGGATTTTATCTGTCCGCCAGTCTTTCCCTAACTCCACTGCGGCCCTGCCTAGATTGCCATGATACTGCTCCAGTTTGGCTTCAAAGCGGGCGAAAAGCGAAAAAGCATCCGCAGTGGATCCCGCAAAACCGGCGAGAATCTTGTCATTGTAAAGGCGCCGGATCTTCTTGGCCGAATGCTTGACGATGCCTTCCCCGAGCGTAACCTGTCCGTCGGAAGCCATGACCACCTGGCCGTCACGACGCACAGAGACTACGGTAGTTGAACGGATTCTGTTGTGGTTTTGCGAGGGTTTCAATGCTCTTTTTGAGACCATGGGCACAAACTTTAATTATACAGCCCAAATAAGCGCAAATTTACCCAGTCGTCTGCCTTTGATACAGTCTTTGCATGTCGAAACCAGTACCTCTTGGTGTCCGGGGAGAGTGTGAACAAACGGTTGAGTTTCAGCATACTCTAACTGCCCACAACAAAGATCTTCCGCCGGTTTATTCCACGCCCAACATGATTGGCCTGATGGAATTTGCCGCATTTGAAGCACTCAAACCATACTGCGAGCCCGGAGAGGTGAGCGTCGGCACGGCCATTAACATCGAGCATCGCGCGCCCACAGCGATTGGAGCCAAAGTCAAAGCTGAAGCTGTGTTGGAATCTGTAAATGGCCGTTTTTACACCTTCCGGGTCAAGGCGCACAACGACGTGGAAGAAATTGGCCGAGGCACCGTAAGCCGGGCCTTTATTCATCCGGCCAGGATCGCCGAGCGTCAAGCAAAGATCAGCAAGTCGTAGTCCGCTGGGAACTCTTCACCAGCACATCGTGAACCATGAGATCACGGGAGGAGAATTGTTCGTCGGACACTACAGCGCGAGCTTCCTGGCAAAATCTCTGCAGAAGACAATTCCATTATGGCTGTTGTTTCTTGCGGTGCAGCTTGTGGATATCTTGTGGGCAATTTTTGTCTTACTGGGAATTGAAAAAGTCCGTATTGTTCCCGGAATTACGGCCTCTAACGCGCTCGACCTTTATTACATGCCCTTTACTCACAGTCTGGCCGGAGCAATTTTCTGGTCGGCATTGGCTTTCCGGCTCTGTCAATTCTTTCCCAGCTTGAGAGGCTGGCGTATTGGCTTGCTCGTCGGTGGGGGTGTCTTTTCGCACTGGGTATTGGACGTAATTGTCCATCGTCCAGATTTGGCTCTTTACGACAACACGTTAAAGATGGGTTTGGGTTTGTGGAACTATCGGACATCGGCCTTCATTCTCGAGGTTGCGGTCCTGATCGCCGGCGCAATATTGTATCTGCGTACAATACGGCGAAAAGGTCGAATCATTGTTTATCTTTGCCTGCTAATCTTGACGCAAGCCGTTGGAACGTTCCTTTTTCCGCCACCTTCTTCGGATCGCGCTGCGGCTCTTACAGCCCTCTTCTTTTACATCATTTTCGCCGTGGTTGCGTTTTGGGCCGAAGAGAAACAGTCTAAAAGTCATATAGCCGAAGCGGCAGAGTGAAGGGTTGGTAAAGTACCATACTGCTGTGTCTCTTCCCTTCACCATTGAATCTCAAGCCGGCAGTGCCCGACTCGGGCTGATGCTGACTGCTCACGGTCCAGTAGAGACGCCGGTTTTTATGCCTGTGGGCACAGCCGCCTCGGTGAAAGGCGTCCCGCAAGAAACGCTGGAAGAACTGGGCGCGCAGATCATCCTCGGCAATACCTACCATCTTTATCTGCGTCCCGGGCATGAGCTGATTCTAAATATGGGCGGCTTGCATCGTTTCATGAGTTGGGACCGCGCCCTGCTCACCGATTCGGGGGGATTCCAGGTCTTCAGCCTAACGAGTTTGCGAAAAATCAATGAAGAAGGTGTGACGTTTCGTTCGCACCTCGACGGCTCATTGCACCTCTTTACTCCTGAGCGTTCTATGGAGATTCAGATAGCTTTAGGCGCAGACATCATCATGGCCTTTGACGAATGTACCGAACATCCCGCAGAAGAAAGACGCGCGAAAGACTCCATGGAACTGACTCTGAGATGGGCCCAACGATGCAAGAGCTACTTCAAAGAGCATCAATTCGAGTCACCTGGGACATCCGGAGAAACAGCACAGCAAGCTCTATTTGGAATTGTGCAGGGAGGCATGCATGCGAAGTTGCGGCGGGAATCTGCCGAGCGTACTGTCGAATTGGATTTTCCCGGCTATGCGATTGGCGGCCTGAGCGTAGGCGAATCGCGGGAACAGACCCGGGAAATGATTGCTGTTACTCTGGAAGTCTTACCGCCGGACAAACCTCGATATGTAATGGGCGTGGGCTATCCCGAGGAAATCGTTCAATATGCATGCATGGGAGTGGACATGATGGATTGCGTTCTGCCCACGCGGGCAGCCCGTCACGGTCTTTTGTTCACCTCAGAAGGCAGGCTGAACATCAAGAACTCCCGGTTTGCCCAGGACCAGGAACCTCCTGACCCCAAGTGCCGCTGTAAGGTCTGCTCTCGTTATACCCGCGCCTATTTACGCCATCTGTATGTGGCGGGCGAGCCGCTGGCCAATGTGCTGAATACCATGCACAATTTGGCCTACTACCTTGACACTATTCGGGCTGTACGTCATGCTATACGTCTTGGGAACCTCTCAGGA
>DASZFK010000254.1:0-2697 GCA_035939855.1 Candidatus Angelobacter sp. | reverse complement strand
CAGCACTCAACTTCAAAAAAGAAGTGGCTGGCTTTGTGTATTTCTTCGATACAGATTCGCGCGACCTGCTCGCCAAAGGGGTGATCTTGCGATTGAGGCGAGGCGCTGATAGCGATCTCACGATCAAATTGCGGCGCCCTGAAGGAGAGAAGTTCTTTGTCACCCCCGGGGATGACGAGGACTTTAAATGTGAGGAGGATTTCACGGGGGATGGGGCACAACTCTCTTACTCGATCCGGCGCAAATACATTGCGGAACAGTTGCCAGAGACGGGAGGGGACATTACACGCCTACTGGGCCAAGGGCAAAAAAAATTATTGAAGGAGGCGCACATTTCCATCGATTGGTCCCGTGTTAAGAGAGTGGTCGAAATAAAATCAACGACCTGGGAAACCCGAGCTCCAGCGCAGATACGTAAACTCACATTGGAAGCGTGGGAGTGGCCCAATGGAAAACTTTTGGAAATTTCAACCAGAGTCAGACCTGACGATGGGCCGCCCGCCTACGCAGACTTGCAAAAACTCGTTATCGCGAATGGACTATCGTTGAGCCCCTTCCAAGGATTAAAAACGAGCATCGTTCTCGAATCCGTCACCCACGCAAGAGCAAAATAGTCACCAAGGAGTGTGTTTCGCGTGGCCCGAATGTCCCCTGGCACTGTTTAAACTGACAGTTCACGCGGATGCGCTCCGCTCGTATGCTTTTTCCGCTGCCGCATCTGCCGCATCGGACCCCCGGACGGGAATCTCTTGACCTGAACGAGAGGCGGTGACGCCTAGCTAAGATCTTAAATTCCATCGGGGTCTCCATGGTGAATAAGGACCTGGGGATCCGGATGCTTTCACGACTGGAAAAAAAGGAGGGGCTTATGATCAAGTCTCCTAAGCTGATTTTCTTAACGGCCACGCTGTCAATTCTGGTTGCGTTGTCAACGCATGCGCAGATCACCAATGTTTTGATATTCAAGACTTCTTTTCCGTTTTACGCAGGGAACGCGAAGATGCCGGCAGGCGAATATCGGGTCAGTCAGCCGGACGAGAACTTCGCCTTGTTGATTGAGAGCGTTAGTGGGTCTCACTCCGCCTTCGTGGATTTCGCTCCAACCACATCGGAGCAGCCCCATCCCCAGTCGGACGTCACTTTCAATAAGTATGGCGGGGTTGATTTCTTGAACATGCTTTGGGTGCAAGGACAGAATTACGGAATGCAGGTGTTGCCGACTAAACATGAAGAAAGTTTGGCTAAGACGGCAACCGTGCAGAAGCATACCGTGCCAATCAAGAGCAGCAAGTAATCCGGTTCGTCAAAGGTCCGTGTAACCGGGGGACTTCCTTCAGGGCCTTGGAAATGAGGTTCGATGCTAGGTTTTGAGCTCGACTTCTGGGACTACGTCACCTTCGCAACCCTCATCGTTCTGGGTGCGGCATTCCTCGTTGCGCTGGTATTCATTCTTGGACTGCCTGGCCGGATCGCCATCGCGCGTAAGCATCCGGATGCCGAAGCAGTGAATATCATGGGCTGGGCCGGTTTCCTGGCCATTGTTCCATGGATGCAGGCATTCATTTGGGCTTTCAAACCCACCAACATCGTGGACATACGGCGATATCCCAAAGCCGAGGACGCCGCCATCGACGAAGAGATCGCCAGGCTTAAGGACCAAGGTCGACCGGCGGAGCGAGCAGTCGAGGAACAAAAGAAGGCAGCAACCGCTCATGCTGGTGCCTAAGAAAGATCGCAGATGGTTGCAGGCCTCCTCATCCTAGTGGTTTTCGCGGCAGCCGTCTGGCTCGTCTTCTTCAAGCTGAAGCTCCTGAAATTCAGCATAGCCTGGGGAGTAGTGTCTGCCCTGTTTGGCATCCACATTTTGCTGATATTTCTCATCGGCTTACGCTTCTCGGCCCCTTATTCGACGGATGCTCGCGTGATTCAGCACACCATTCAGCTGATTCCGAGGCTTCCGGATCCAACCCTGGTTACGGCCGTACTTGTTGAGCCCGACGTGCCGGTGAAGAAGGGGCAGCCACTATTTCAGTTTGATCGACGGCCGTACGAGTACAAAGTCCAGCAATTAGGCGCAGAGCTTGCCGCCGCACAGGAAGTGATGGCGGCGGCCGAATCCAAGATCAAGCAGCGCCAAGCCGGGCTGGTCGAGGCGCAGCAAGACGTACTTGTACTAAAGGCCGACGAGGAGGTGGCGGCCGCCAAGGTAGACAAGCTGCGAAGCGAAGAAGAATATGCGCAGTTCCAGTATCAACTGTACCGTGGCCTCGCAGAACAAGGTGCAGGCCCGAAGGAAGAATCGGAGAAATGGTCCGCGCAGGTAAAAGCCGAAGAAGCGGGCGTCAGAGAAGCATCGGCGGAAGCCGAGCGTTCGCGGCTGAGGTACCAATCGCAGATAAGCGGCGTGAACACGAACGTGATCAAAGCCAACGCGGAATTGAAAGAGGAGCAGGCCGCAGTCAAGGAGGCGGAAGCGACGGTAGCCAGTATGAAAGCTCAACTTGAACAGGCCCGGTACTACCTGGAGAACACGACCATGGTGGCGCCTGAAGACGGGCATATCGTCAACCTCCAGGTTGTTCCTGGCATGGTGTCAGGCATCGTTCGATTCGGCGCGATCGCATCCTTCATCGTCGATAAGGACAGATATGTCCTTGGCAATTTCTATCAAGAACACCTCAAGTACGTGACGATCGG
>DASZFK010000253.1:0-5153 GCA_035939855.1 Candidatus Angelobacter sp. | reverse complement strand
GTCGGTGCAATATGCATCCCTCGCAGCAATAAAAGGATGGGCTGAGCCTTTGGTTTTCGGGATGCAAGGCCTGGTCTTGGTTGCACTGCTTCTGTCGTTGGCCAATTGGCTGATCACCAAGGACCGGGGCAAGCAAGCCGATCAAATTGCGGTCTTGCAGCGCGAGATGGAAGCGGAAATGAGACGCCAGGAAGGCGTTATCATGGCCACACAGCAAGACATCGACAGAATCAACAAATCTACGAAGAAAAAAGAGTTCACCGTTGCCGGTTCGCCGGCGCCACTCAATCGGGAAGAGGCGATCCAGCGCGACAAAGAGTTAATCGATGCCACCAAAAATCTGGAGGAACAGTATAAGAAACGTAACCAAGCAAGGCAGCATGAACTGCATGCCCAAGGCGACGCCTGGACGCTTGCCTATTCCGGCACTCCCCTGGTGTTTTCACTGGCTTTGATATTCACAGCGCAAGTCTTCCGCCAGTGGATTCAGAAGGATTTGGGCAAGTTCAAGCTGGCGCGGCAAGCTGACGACTTCTATCTCTATTTCGTGGTATCACGGGGTGTCTGGATCAATTGCGGCCTGGTGATCGTATTGCACCTTTGGCTCAGCTCCGATGCTTACGGACTGGGCGGCTCGTCGCAATCCATCGGCCCGATCTTTTCTATCCTGCTGCTGGTAGCCATCTTCAGTGTAATGGTCTACTACTTTTTTCTCGTCTCAAAAGACCTCGTCAAAGCGGTGCAGGTTCCGCCCGCCAGCTCTTATGGATTGCAAAACAAGATAATGGTGCGTCTGCAAACAAGTTTCTGGCCGGTGTTCGCAGTGTTTGAGGCAGGCCTGATCGGACTCGCATGGGGAGCCTATCTGGTGGGACGATGAAGGCACTTGGTTAAAGATTATTTACGGCTTCTTGAATCAGTTCCCAGGCTTCCTCGACATCCTCCCAGGTAGTTGCCAGGTTCCCAATGGTCAGCCTCAGGACAAGTTTTCCATGAAGCACGGTGCTGATCAAAAACACCCGTCCGGTGGAATTGATTTTATCCAGGATGGCCCTATTTTGCTCGTCGCTGCCCTTATAGCGAAAGCAAACCACGGAAAGACTTACCGGGGCGACACGTTCAAATTTTTCATGGGACTCGACCAATTCCGCAAACTGTTGCGCCCATTGAATATGCGAACGAAGGACAGCCTGGAACTTTTCCAGCCCGAAATAGCGCATAACGAACCACAACTTCAACGCGCGAAAACGGTGGCCCAGAGCAACCCCATAATCCATCAAGTCATGGGCCCGCTGATCTTTTTGGGCGTGCAGGTATCCAGGAGGCTCAATCGAAAATGCCTGCCGCAGAACGTCGGGGCGGCGAGTGTAAAAAGCGCTGAGGCCGATCGGCGTCAGCAGCCATTTGTGCGTGTTCACCACAAAGGAATGAGCCCGCTCAACGCCCTTCATAATGTAGCGGCATTCCGGCAAGATAGCGGCTGCACCCGCATAAGCGGCATCAATGTGCAGCCACAAGCCGTGTTTTTCGGCCACATCTGCAATCTCCGGCACGGGATCGATGCTGGCTGTGGATGTAGTACCCACTGTGGCCACGATGCCGCATGGGCGTTTCCCGGCCGCCAAATCTTGCTCGACCATCCTGGCAAGCGCCTCTGGCCGCATACGGAAACGATCATCTGCCGGTACACGGCGCACGTTGCCCTGACCGATGCCAACCGCAATGGCCCCTTTCTCGACCGACGAGTGTGACTGCTCCGAGGCATAGAGCACCAGGTTGGGCTGGCTGCCATTGACTCGCATCTCTGGAGCAACAAATTCACGCGCCGCTGCGATTGCATGCATGTTGCTTTCCGATGCAGTTTCGTAGGCGATCCCGAGCCAGCCTTCCGCCATTCCCATCCATTGCCGCAGCCAGTCCAAAGCGACCAACTCCAATTCTGCAATGGCGGGAGAGGTCTTCCAATGCAGTCCATTTGTATTTAGGGCTGCAGCCAGCATGTCTCCCAGGATGGCCGGAGTAGAGCCGGTGCAGGCAAAATACGCAAAGAACCGCGGATGATTCCATTGAGTTACGGCCGGCATGATCACCCGATCAAAATCTTGCAGAATGGCTTGAAAGGATTCCCCTTCCATGGGAGCAGAACGTGGCAGGCTGTCGATCAGGTCGCCCGGCTTGGCCGAAGCTATTACCGGATGCTGACCGGGATTCGCAAGATATTCGGCCACCCACTCTACGGCTTCGTGTCCAGCGCGTCGAAAATCTTCAACATACTCATTCCAGGAGCTTTGTTCGTTTGTGGCTGCGGGGGAGTGCTTGGGACCAGTTGGCTTGAGCATAAAGTAGTTTGGTTGAATGCCGGTCTTGAACTCGTGCTGCTTTTCCTTTTCATGCCACTACACGTACACGCCAAACTTGAGATTGTAAGGCGTCTTCCTTTTTCTGTGCAGATTATTACAGATCATTAGAGTACACTAATTTCTTGACATTGTGAAAAAACCACGCTACTCTCTTTTCGAACATGTACACCAACCGATTTAGCTACGTGTTTACTTACCGCTACTTTTTTAGAAGTAGCGGCGTAGCGGATGATGGTGTGCTGTCAGCAATCAATAGATAAACTGTACATCAAAAGTTTCCGCAAGCCGCGACTTCGAAAAGTCGCGGCTTTTGCTTTTTAGGGGGAATTTCAATATGGGCACTCAAGTCCAGACCGGTCAGGATTTGTTGCAGCACTGCAGACACGAGATCGATCTGCTGGATGCGGAGCTGCTTCGCCTATTCAACCAGCGAGCCAGGCTTGTCCTGGAACTCGCCGAAGTCAAGAAGTCCTGTGGCTTGCCTGCCTATGACAGTCATCGCGAGCAACAGGTCTTGGAATGTATGTGCCGGGAGAACCGAGGACCATTGGAGCGGGAAAGCGTCATTACGTTGTTTCGCGCCCTGATCCAGGAGTTTCGCCGGATTGGACAAGCTGCGATTGAGCAGTGAAATAAAAAAATTTTTCAAAAAGGGATTATTCCAAGGGGGTTTGCAATGGTAATTAATATGGCAGCCAATTCAACCGAGGCTGAGCTTCAATATGTAATCGAGCGGGTTAAAGAATGCGGTTTCCAGCCGCATGTGACCCGTGGGGCAGAACGGGCAATTGTAGCGGCCGTGGGGTCCAATGGTTCGCGAAGCAGCCTGGAGGCACTGAAGGCGGCTCCAGGGGTGGAGGATGTGATCCCTATCGCCCATCCCTTCAAACTGGTAAGCCGCCAGACAAAGCTGGGAAGAACACGCGTCAAGGTAGGCGACGTTACCATTGGCGGGGACGAAGCTGTGGTGATCGCCGGTCCTTGCTCGGTCGAGTCCCGAGAGCAGATCTTCACTACAGCCACAGCGGTGAAAGCCGCCGGAGCCAGCATCTTGCGCGGTGGCGCTTACAAGCCTCGCACCTCTCCTTATGATTTCCAGGGTTTGGGAATCGAAGCTCTGCGCTTGCTTGACGAAGTGCGCCGGGAGCTTGGCCTGGCAGTTGTCACGGAAGTGATGAGCACCAATGACATCGACGTGATCGCCGACCATGCGGACATGCTACAGGTAGGCGCTCGCAACATGCAGAACTACGATCTGCTCCGTCAGCTTGCCAAGACCGACAAGCCCGTCATGCTCAAGCGCGGCCCCTCTGCAAGCATCAAGGAATGGTTGCTGGCGGCTGAATACCTGCTGGCGGGCGGCAACCCCAATGTGGTCCTTTGCGAACGTGGCATCAAGACCTTTGACAGCGAAATGACCCGCAACACCCTCGATTTGGCAGCCATTGCCATGGCCCGCGAGCTTTCGCATCTGCCTGTGATTGCCGATCCCTCGCATGGCACTGGCAGGAGAGAGTTGATTCCGCAAGCCAGCCGCGCCGCTTTGGCCATTGGCGCAGACGGCCTGATGATCGAAGTCCATCCGTGCCCGGAACGTGCTCTTTCCGATGGTGCGCAATCTTTGAATCTGAAAGAATTTGCCAAGGTCATGGAGGGCCTGTCAGCGCCGTTGCGTCCAGTGGCAAGCTTCAGCGATGTCATGGCTTAAGTTGGACATTGGTGTAAATTCCATCGGCGTCGATACTATGAGGGAGGCGCGGACACATGAGGGAGCGCGGCTTGACCTAGCTCGTTTTAGCCGTTAATCTCAACTTGAAAGTAAGGAAAATCGGAATGCTCCATCATGTAAAAGACCTCTCTCCGGAGCAGCGCCGCGCTGTTGAAAATCTCTTGGGACACCCCGTCGGAGAAGACGAATCCGTTAGCATCAAGAGTATACGGCCTTCCGCTATTATTCCGCCCCGACTGTCGCCTGACGAGCGCCAGCAAGCGATTGAAGAGGTTCGGCAGTATTTTGCGAAGGTCGATGCACAACGCAAGCCTGTCAGCGAAGCCGAAGAAGAAGAGATCATTAATGAGGCTTTGCGTTCAACGCGGCCCGGCTACAGGCCTATCCATTGAGGATTGTTCTTGACACGAATGTGCTCATTCGCGCGCATGGCCGAAGTTCAAA
This sequence comes from Candidatus Angelobacter sp., assembly GCA_035939855.1. Lineage (GTDB taxonomy): Bacteria > Acidobacteriota > Terriglobia > Terriglobales > Acidobacteriaceae > Angelobacter. The sequence continues at coordinate 620 of DASZFK010000253.1, read as the reverse complement.
TCAAGCAAGAAGACTTCTTGACCAACTGCTGAAAAACGTCCCGATACGACTGTATGTTAGTGGAGAATAGCGTCTCCAGATAGGTGTGCAAATTAAATGAAGAGGCCACTGAACCGCCATTCAGTGTATCCTTGTACCTGAAATTCATGGCCAATTTCTCTGGAGCTGGATATGAATAGCGCGGTTGTAACCACACAAGCGCCTGTGCGGGTTTCAGGATTAACGTTGTCCCGGGTAGAGGCGATCCCGTGGTATTTGTGGGCTTGCCTGCTGGGTGCAATGTCGATCATCACCGGGGTCTTTTGGGACATATCGTGGCATGAAACCATCGGCCGCGACACATTTTGGACGCCCGCCCATCTCCTGATCCAGTTTGCTGCAGTCTTGGCAGCCATATATTCGTCGTACCTGATCTTCAGCACTACGTTTGGAAACAATGCAGCGGCCAAAGAAGCTTCCGTAAAAGTCCTCGGCTTCCGTGGACCTCTGGGGGCGTTTATCTGTGCATGGGGCGGTGGGGCCATGCTGGTCTCCGCGCCCTTTGACGATTGGTGGCACAACGCTTATGGGCTCGACGTGAAGATCATCAGTCCTCCTCACGTGCTCCTCGCGATTGGAAT
>DASZFK010000252.1:0-11271 GCA_035939855.1 Candidatus Angelobacter sp. | reverse complement strand
ACTCTTCGCGCTCGAAATCAGCACCGGCAAAAAGCTTTGGAGCGCTCTGCCCAACCAGAGCGGCTGCGATACGCCAGGCTGTAGTCCCGCACAATCGGCTGCCGTAACTGCAATACCAGGCGTAGTCTTCTCAGGCTCAGTCGACGGACACTTCCGCGCCTATTCATCCAAAGATGGCAGCGTTCTCTGGGACTTCCCAACCATCCGCGATTTCCCCACGGTAAACCAGGTACGAGCCAAGGGGGGATCACTCGATGGTGCAGGAGCAGCCGTGGCGGGAGGCATGGTGTTCGTGAACTCAGGATACGGAAATAGCTTTGGAATACCTGGCAATGTGTTGCTGGCGTTTGGCGTGGAGTGAGAAGCCGAAGGATTCGGGACAGGGACCTGTGGTAGTGAGATCTAGTAGTACGTGATGCTTTCAACCACTACAAAACTGACTACGTCGCACCAAAGACGTCGCATCTCGTTGTGAGAACCTCTTCAATTTGTCGTCTTCGAGCAAGGCGTTAGTGGTGGCAAAGATGACAGTAGACTTTCCCTTTCATCACGGTCTGCAGCGAGCGCTAAAATGCGCGAAGAAATTGAGCAAATCGAGAGGTCATCGCTATTGGCTTGAGCCACCTGCAATTGAAAACCGAGTGCTGCTAGAACCAGATCACGTTCAGGTATTCCACCGTGCAACAGTTCCTTTCCAATCGCTTCAGCCTCCTCCGCATCTTGTCTCACCTGCCGGTATCCTTTGTGGTTGTAATAAAACGTGGCCCGCTGCAGGAGCGCCAACAAAAGATCTCGACGTTTACTTGGATCAATTCTGGCAACCGTCCTCAGGGTAGTGATTTCCTCTTTTAGCGCATCCGGCTCAGAACACTTTTCCGGGGCCTGGGCACAGTAGTGAGTCAACACAAGATAGTGATCCACGAGATCCTGCAATCGGTCCATATCGCCTTCGCTGAGAAGGCGCATATTCAAGTCGAGTGCGTGCCGATAATGTTCGAGCGCCTCCGGGTAATTGCCATTTCCCAACAATGCGTGACCGAGCAACGACTCAATCTCAATAGTGTTTTCTACAATCGCGTATGGGCTACTCGGAGAATCCACGCTATATGCCGCATTTAAACTCTTCTGGCATTCACTCAGTATGGCTATCGCCACAGTGAATTCTTTGGTTGTCAAAAAAGACCTTGCTTCATCGGCCATTGTCATTACGAGCCCTAAGGTATATGCATCCCGGCTCTTTGCAGCCAGCTCGCGTTGCATCGCGACAGAGCGATCAAAATACGTGCGAGCTGCCGTTTCGCCCTTAAACAGGCGCAGGAAGTTGGCATATTCCCTGAACGCGAGTGCAATATCCGGCTTGTTTGTTGAACCCGGTGCGTCCTGGGGCATCAATTGTCGTATGGCCTTTAAATAAAATCCTTCCGCTTTGGATAAATCTTTAGCAGCATGCCAGTAATAGTCGGCAATCATGAGCAGCGTCTCGGCCAGAATCTGGTCTTCTTCAGGATTGGAGGTTTTGACATTTTGCAATATCACTATTGCGGTTTCGATACTCATCGCCGCTTTTTCTGGTTCCATGACACGCGCGTAGCAATTACCGCGGACTGCATTGAGCATGGATAAGTCGAGCCCATGTAGCAGTGAAAGCCGGTCACGAGCATCTGACTCAATCTGCTCGACCGAGTCGTCCAGCAGGCTTAGCGCTCGGTTGCATTTTTCCTGTTGCAGGAACAAAAGGGCCAATCTTTCCTTAGCCAGCAGCAGATCCAGCGCGTTGTCGCCACTTGTCGAAGCCACCTGGTCTTTCAGCAGGGAATGAAGCACCAAGTCAGCCCGATCGTACTGGTAAGTGTCTGCCAGTTTGTTTGCGAACAGGATGCCGTACTTGAGATTGTGTGGATCATATTGATAGGCACGCTCAAGATATGTCAGGCTTGCCGGAGAGTTCCCTTCTATGTCCAACAAATAGGACTTGATCAAATTGGCAATCGCTAACTGCTTCATGGCGGATTCTGTCGATTCCGATGTCTGGACCAGCAGTTGATCAATGACTTTCTCCGCCTCCTGAAATTCTCCGCGTGTAACTAGCGATTTAGCTTTCCTTACCAGTGCAGGACTCCCTTTGAAGGTATTCAACTCACGTTCGAGTCCCCGGTATTTGGCAACCCATTCGTTTGCCTTTCGCAGCGCCTCTTCACGCCCCAAATGTTCTTTCGTAAGCTGCCGATTCAGCCTCTTCACAAAATTAGGTGGGACCCCATTGCAGGTTACGTAGACGTTGCCTGTCACATTCGTAATGTTTGGGCTGCACCAGCCTGTGCTGTTCTGGTGCACAAAGACGCTTTGTCCTATGGCTATCACGATGACGAATTGAAAGAATATCGCCGACATCGTTGCTATTCACTGGAGAACAGGAATCTCTCCTATTTTGCTTCTTTCAGGCCCGCGAGCGCTTTGCGGATTGATTCAATCTGAGACTCATAAATCGCAGCGCTGCCCTGTGGCAATGATTGATAAACGCTGAGGGCATTTTCGTATGTTGTCTGCGCTTCTTTTGCACGGCCCGCATTCTTATAACACTCTGCCAGATCGGTAAGCACCGTGGCTACATAGGGCAAGAAAGCTGCTGGACCGCGATTGGCGAGATCACGACAAATACCAAGCGCCCGCTCAAAATCGTATACCGCTTCTGTTGTTCCTCCATTCATGCCGTAAAATATTCCCCGATTGTCGAGCGTTTCCGCGACATCGGGCAGAAAAGCGACAGCATCTGCCTTTGCCAATCTCAAGCATATCTCCAACGCCCCATCATACGCGGCCTGGGCCTCTTTGGGGCGTTGAGTCTCCCTATAGACATTTGCGACAGCAGTGAGTACTTGCGTTTTATTGATTGGCCGCGATGTACGCTGCCAAGGGCAAATAGGATTAGGGCAAGCAATGTTGAGTTCACGGGCTCCGCGTCTCCTTTAGAGGACTTTGATCAAGACTTAAGGACGAACCAGAATTGTTAATGCACTGAAAGAATGTGAACAAAGTTAGTGATCTCGTAGTCCAAACATTACAACCGAATCTTATAGGCTTCGAAACCTGCGAACATTAGTGAAATCTAATGGAGCATGAAGTTTTGACAACTGTGAAAGGACGCACGAATTTCGCAGAATATTATCGTGAGCAATTTCGAGACGAATGAAGCAAGAAGACGTTGTACGATTGTGCCAGACAGAAGACTGAGAAATTCTCATTCACAGCATGATTAAGGACCAGAGCCCGACCGAAAAAGCTTCGAAGACAATCAATATATTTCTCTGCCATTCCACAGATGACAGGACGGTCGTCCACGATTTGTATCAACGATTGCTCGAGGACGGATTTCGTCCGTGGCTTTACGAAAAAGACATACTTCCAGGACAAGATTGGAATTATGAAACCACGTTGGCCGTTCGGAAGAGTGACATAGTACTTATCTGCTTATCTCAAAAGTCGATTATCAAGCGTGGATATGTTCAAAAGGAAATCAAGCACGCGCTCGATATCGCAAATGAGCAGCCGTTCGGAGGCATTTTTCTGATTCCTCTCAGACTGGAACCATGTGAGATCCCCGACCAACTCAGCAAATGGCAGTGGGTGAATTACTATGAAGAAGACGGATATGAGAAGCTGAAACGAGCTTTGGACACAGTTCCCAGACGACCAGTTCCAGCGCATCCAAGACCCTCAGTCGAGTTCACGCTGAAATATTCTCAGGTACCGAATCCGGCTTTGAATAACACGTCGAAGCCCTCGCTCCGACGCATTCCCTTTCTAGTGGTTCCTCTGGCTTGTTTCCTTCTAGGTGCGACCCTCTTATCTTTCATGATCTGGAGCCCTGAGAAGGTAGTTGCATTGGGGCTTATAGGAAGAGTCCGTTATATTGTTCCATTGGTACTTGGCTTTTCAGTGGCAGTATTCCTGTTTGGAGTTTTAGATCTTTATTCCACGTACCGTGGCCGGCAATTGAGCTTCCTGATGCTCAGCGGCTTGGTCGCCGTCTTTTTCCTGACTGTCGTGCTTGGATTCATGTTCATACCCAAGCCCTCGACTTTCCGTTTGACTGTTTGGGTGCGCGGCACGGGTGGCCTACCAGACACAGTTCTCAAGAACTCAGGAGAGGTGGTAGTTAATCTGGATGGCGATCGCCGGCTTACTTCAATCAACAATGAGGGACAGGCAATCTTTCAGGCAGTTCCTGTCAACTTTCTTGGACACGAAGTGCCTATCTCCCTGATTTCAGATAAATTCGAATCGATCCAATCAAAGGTAACGTTAGATGTCAGTAGAGTCTATCTCGCAGTACGTGGAAAAAGTACAACTCCCGCATTCGCTCAGCCTTGTCCTCCAGTAAATCAAACCAGCACAGGACCAGGCAGCCCGAACGTGCAGTGCGTGAATGGTGACGTGACTATAACGGTAGATCAAAATTCTGAAAAAGCAGAATCACTGCAACCTTCTGCCAAAACAAATCGCGAAAGGCGCACCGATCAGCCTGAATCAATATCACCAAAAAGCGGTGCGCACCAAACTAGTACTGGGGCTGGCAGCCCGAATGTTCAGGGCGCTCCAGGCAAAGTCAACATCTCCATCGACCAGAGATCTTCCAAGTCGCCGCGGTGATGAGCTGTAGCAATTGCAGACAGGAGCCTCCATCACCTCGAACAGGAGGGAACACTCCCCCTGAGTGAAACATACCAATAACCCCTATAATGTCCCACCGATGTTTCCATCACTCTTAGCCACCGTGAGCCGCCTCTGCGTGAGCATCCAATGACCGTTCCGACCTGGAAGTTGGGCTCAGTCCAGGTGCTGGCGCTGGGCTGCGTGGGCGTTTTAATAGGTGCCTGGCTCAAGAAGAAAATCCCTGTCCTAGATCGACTTTGTATTCCCACGCCCATTGTCGGTGGAATGTTGTTTGCTCTAGCGGCCCTGGCACTGCATGGCCGTTACCTGAATTTCGAAACTGACAACACACTACGCGACCTGATGATGGTGGCTTTCATGACCACTATCGGACTGAATGCCCAGCTGGAGTTGATCCGGCGTGGGGGCGTGAAGGTGGGCTTGATGCTGGCGCTAGCCAGCGGTGGCGCGGTTTTTCAGAACTTTCTGGGCATGGGTTTGGCAAAGCTCCTGGGCGTGAATCCGTTGGTCGGGATACTCTCCGGCTCAGTAGCGTTGACCGGCGGTCCGGCAACTGCAGCCGCCTTTGGCCCAACGTTTGAACAATGGGGCGTAACCGGCGCCACTGAACTGGCCACCGCCTCAGCCATTTTCGGAATCGCTGTTTCAGGACTGGTGGGAGGGTACATTGGAAGCTGGTTGATTCATCGTCATCAATTGCGGGCGATGGCTGGCGGTCGATCATCATCACCCTCGATTGATCTGCCGACAAGTAAAAGCGAAATTGCTGACGAACCAAAGACTCATCACAAGACCAGCGAGTTACTGCAAACGGTGGTGGTGATTGGAATCGCGATGGGACTGGGTAGCCTGATCAGTAGCGCAATGCAGAGGATGCATTTCACTCTTCCCAGTTATATCGGAGCCATGATTGCAGCCGCCGTGATTCGTAATCTCAATGACCGGTTTGCCTTCTTCCGCATTGCGCAACCCCGTGTGGATGAGTGCGCAGTCGTTGCGCTCTACCTTTTCATTGTGATGGCCACCCTTACCCTGCAATTGTGGAAGCTGGCAGAGCTGGCCTTACCCTTGATCGTAATGCTGCTGGCCCAGGTTTTTCTGTGCTGGCTTATGTGCGTGACTGCATCCTTTTATCTGATGGGACGCAACTACGAATCGGCGGTGATGACCAGTGGGTTTTGCGGCTTCATGCTGGGCGTTACCGCCAACGCCGTGGCCTGCATGGAGGAACTCGTCGAGAAATTTGGCCCCGCCCCACAAGCATTTCTGGTTGTCCCGATTGTGGGGGCATTCCTCATTGATTTTGTGAATGCATTGATCATTACCGGCATGGCGCATTTTGTGCGGTGAAATATTCACCAAAACCCACTATAAGGCACGAAGACACTGAGAAAGACGGGTAAAATTACCGCGGAGGCGCTGAGACGCGGAGAAGACAAAAGCCAAGACACAGAGACAGCAGAGAGCGCAGAACCGGGTTGGCTGTTGGTCGATCAAAGCTTGAGGAAAAAACACGATTTTGAATCAATGGCAAGAAACGAAGGATAGCAGTCACCAAACATTGGCTTGCGTTATTCTTAGTTGGACAATCGCCCATGACCGCCAAAACCATCAGCGAAAAAATTCTTTCCGCCAAATCGGGGAGTGATGCCCACGCCGGCGATGTCGTTGTTTGTCGTGTCGATCATGCTTTGGGCACAGACGGTTCAACCCCAATGGCGTTGGACTATTTTGACGCGATGGGTGGCAAGCGCGTCTTTGACCCACAGCGAATTGTCTTTTGCCTCGACCATTATGCTCCTGCGCCGAACCGGGCTACGGGATTGCTTCATCAGAGAATGAGAGACTTTGCGGCCCTGCATCGTGTACCTCTGTGGGAGGTCGGCGAGGGCATCGGGCACCAGCTCATCGTAGAATCAGGCCGCGCGCTTCCCGGAGGCCTGGTCGTAGGCGCTGATAGTCATGCCGTCACCTACGGTGCATTGAATACGTTTGCTACGGGAATCGGTTCTTCCGATCTGGCGGCAATCCTGATGAGCGGGCGCTTATGGCTGCGCGTTCCTCAATCCATCAAGGTCACGCTTACCGGCGATCTCGCGGCAGACGTTTATCCCAAAGATATTGCTCTCGCGCTCGCCAGTGAATTGGGGGCAGATGGAGCAAGCTATCAAGCCTTGGAATTCTCGGGAGCCGCGTTAGCCGCACTTGATCTTGAAGACCGGCTGGTGCTCAGCAACCTGGCCGTGGAGATGGGCGCCAAGAATGGAATATTTCCAGCCGACGACAAGACTTTTGCTTATCTGCGCGACAAAGCTGCTGGTCCCTTCGAAGCAGTTGAGCCTGATCCCGACGCCCACTATGGTCGAGAGATTTCGCTTGACCTTGATTCTCTTGTGCCCCAGCTTGCATTGCCGCATCAGGTCGATCGTGTCGTGGAACTTCGCGATGCCATCGGCACGCCGGTGCAGATGGTCTACCTGGGCACCTGTACCGGAGGACGTGTTCGTGACTTTCATCAGGCACTCGCCGTGCTCAGGGCGGGAGGGGGTGTGGCGCCTGGAGTTCAGTTGGTTGTGACCCCGGCCTCGCGGTCTGTATTGGAGACGTTGGCGCACGACGGTACGCTGGCCGAGTTTGTCTCCATGGGGGCGGTGGTTGTGACACCCGGTTGTGGTTCCTGCTGTGGAACCTGCGGAGCCATTCCCGGAGATGGCGTCAATGTGATTTCCACCGCGAATCGCAACTTCAAAGGACGAATGGGCAACAGCAATGCGTCCATCTATCTCGCATCGCCTGCAAGTTGCGCCGCAGCCGCGGTGTCAGGCAAGATTGCCGATCCGCGAGAGGTGCGCGAATGAACGCACTCGAAATGCAAGGGCGGGCGCGGGTGATCTTGGGGCCAACGCAAGGAGACGACATCAACACCGACTACGTCATCACCTCGCGCCGCAAGCGTGAAAGCCTTGATCCTCAGGTTTTACGCCAATACCTGTTTGAAGAAATCGATCCAACGTTCGCAGCCTCGGTGGTAGCAGGAGATATGATCGTCGCCGGCAAGAACTTTGGGTGCGGCTCGGCCATGGAAGTAGCGGTCACTGCGCTGCTGGGGGCAGGTATTCGTGCAGTGCTGGCCCGCAGCTACTCGCGCACTTATTACCGCAACGCCATCAACAATGGCCTGCTGCCGGTGATTTGCGATACCCGGCGAATTCACGAGGGCGATTGCCTGGTGATCAATTGCGATGCGGCGATGAGCGTTCGCAACACTACCACAGGAGAGACCTTGATCGCCGATTCTCTCCCGCAGATCATGCTGGAGATTTTTGACGCTGGCGGACTGGTCCCTTACTTTCGCCAGTATGGCGATTTTCGTATTTGAGAACGAGAGGAAATTATGCCGGGCAAGATCGGATTTCGAGTTCATGGACCATGGCGGCGGCCAGATGCAACTGCACTGGCAGCTTTTGGCGAGGCTTCAAGCGCTCAAGTCGCAGATTGCATGTCGAGGCTTGGGGCCATGGACGTGGGTATCAAGCCCGTATGGCCTTCGCCACGCATCGTGGGCAGCGCTCTCACGGTATGGTGCCATGCCGGCGATAACCTGATGTTGCACAAGGCGCTCTCTTTGGCCATGCCCGGCGACATCCTGGTGATGAACACCCAGAGCAATACATCGAGTTCAGGATTTGGCGAGTTGATCGCCACCAGTGCGGCCAGAATTGGAGTGCGCGCCGTGATCGTGGATGGCACTGTGCGCGATGCCGAAGCCTTTCAGGCCCTCAGGCTTCCGGTCTATGCGCGCGGCCTTTGTCCGAATGGCTGCCATAAAGACGGCACGGGAGAAGTAGGTGCAATTATTGCTTGCGGTGGGGTGGCCGTACGGCCCGGCGATATTTTGATTGCAGACCGTGATGGCGTGGCGGTGGTTCCCCTTGACGACGCGGCCGAAGTTGCGAGGATGGCGGAAGATCAGATAGCTCGCGAAAAAAAGCGGTTGGCCGAGATTGAAAAAGGTGTGCTGGTGCGGCCTGAAATTGATGAACAGCTTCGGCGGTTGAAAGTGATTGACTGAAGGCCGAGTAGCTCAGATTCACATCGAGGCTGCGGCTTTCCTTTCCAGGGAGACGATCAGATTTTTCAAGCTGTCCTCAGCACCAGCAGCGGAACTGCCTCGAAATTCAATCCCCATTCCAACCCCTGGATGGAAGGCAACCACCCTGCCAACCATATCAATTTCCGCTCCCTCGGTTTTGATTCTCAAGGCAACGTCTGTGCCGGAGGGCAGCGGTGAAAAAGTGTACACGTAGCAACCGCCTAAAGAAATGTCTCCCAGGGTTCCCCAGTAACCCGATTTTGCATCTGCCGTCTTGACTTCGACTCCCAGGTCACAAGTGTAACGGGAGTGCCGTCTCCGTTCTTGAAATTCGGCTGGCATTTTGGGCTCCAATCGGCGAAGCTTGCCGCAGGTTAATCTCACCTCACGCGTTGATCGGTCTTCATGATCGCCTGGGAAAAACGCAACCACACTCGCCATCTATCATATTCACGGCTGCGGGCAATGGCCAGGACCACTGCATCCGGAGCCGCTTGCTTATTGACGATCACCAGGACCTTGGCTCCTAATTCTACAAAAGGTTGAATCAACAGGGTGGCATCATATTCGCTCACCGGAACGAGCAAGCCCTGCTCCTGGAACGGAATCTTGCTCGCCGCTATTCCCCTGAGCGTCACGATGGCGCCCCCCTCGGGAATCGCGACCGAATTGGTTTCCGGCGTCTTTTGGCCGGAAGCGGCTGGCTCGTGGGCGGTAATTCCCGGAATCCGTAATTCCCAATCCTCGGGAGGAAAATAAACTCCCCAAAAGTTCTCTGGCCGGTCTAATTGAATGCCATATTCATTCTGCTGGACATCGGCCCAGACCACCTGTGCCAGCCTCCATTTGTAGGGCGCGAGCAGGGCTACGCGTACCTCCATGCTATTTTCCAGAGTGACTGCCGACCGAATCTTGGCGCCATGCTTATTGACCAGGATGGTTTCCGCCGCGCCGCTGATGTGCGATCCGTCGCCGCGTTGTCCCGAAACGGCCAAAGGTAAAGTCACGAGCACGCGAGAACTCCTGCGTGCCTGTTCAAACGTACTGGGTGGCGTCATCACAGGGATAGGGTACAGACGGACCATTCGAGTGTAACGCCAATGCCAGGAATTGTTTCGAAAAACTCACCGTAGCCCCCGGATGGGAGGACATGTTCTTTTGTAACAATTTACAAAATGATGCATTCTATTGGCTCCCTTTTGCGTATTAGTTTGCAGGGAGGACGGTTTGGAGGCTCAGCAGGACAACCGGCTTGAAGCTGCCTTAGGGAAAGCAGTCCGTGGCGACCAGGCAGGTTTTGCCGAGATTGTTGAGGAGCACCAGGGAATGGTTTTCAGCATTGCCTTTCATTTCCTGCGGAACAGTTCGCTGGCCGAAGAGTTGGCACAAGAGGTGTTCTTGCATCTCTACCAGAATCTTTCCAGCATTCAGTCGACGGCCCATCTCAAGTATTGGCTGCGCCGGGTAACGGCCCACCGGTGCATCGATCAAAGCAGGCGGCTGAAGTTCCGGCAGGAGGTAGCGTTGGACGAGGTGGCGGAGCCGGCAGTGGCTTCGTCATCGCCAGACCTGATGCTTTCAGAGAGGCTGCAAAAAAGTGTCGCCTCGTTGCCGGAAAAGCAGAGGATGATCGTGATCCTCCGCTACCAGGAAGAATTGGGTCCGGCGGAAATTGCTGAGCTTTTGAAAATGCCTGTGAACACGGTGAAGAGCACGTTGAATCGGTCGTTAGCTGAATTGCGAAAAAAACTGGCACGTAGTTTTGGAGAGATGAAGTATGCCATTTTCTGAAGAGGATCTTCGGTGCGCGTTGCGGCGCAAAATGCCTGGCCCGGCGTTCACGCAACGGGTGCTCGCGAGGATTGGGCAGGTTGAAGACAACAAATCTGCTCAGGCCAACCCCGCGGTCTCCCGGCCCGGCTTCTTTTCTTTTCGCTTTTGGCCGGCCAGAATTGCGGCTCTTGCCGCCATGCTGGTGATCGCCATTGGCGTGATGCAATACGACCGCTATAAAACCCATGTCAAGCAGGAAACCGCGAAAAGACAGGCATTGCTGGGAATCGAGATTGCCAGTACCACGTTGAACCAGGCGTTGCATCGGGCACTCGTGAGACCTGCAAAGCCACACTAAATCAAAAAAAATACGCAAAAGGGAGCAGTGGAGTTATGACAAACATATTGACGAAGCGGATCGCGTTCCTGATTCTCTTGATGACCGCAACAGCGCTGCCCAGCCTGGGCCAGGGCGCCCGCCTGGAACTCAAGAACCTGGAATCGCTCAAGAGCAAGGCCAACGAATCCACCGATGTTTCGCTGGATGGATCTATGTTGCAGCTCGCGACCAAAGCACTGGAGAACGAAAAAGATGCGGACGCGGCAAAGATCAAGGACCTGATCAGCAAGCTCAAGGGTGTGTATGTCAAAACCTTTGAGTTCAAGGAAAAAAACCAATACAGCAACTCCGATCTGGAGCCGATCCGTGTCCAACTGAAAGACCCAAACTG
>DASZFK010000251.1:0-21717 GCA_035939855.1 Candidatus Angelobacter sp. | reverse complement strand
TCGGCGTATCGGTGGTCATCGCTTTTTTGACTGGCGGAGCCATGATGAGCGAGTGGCGAACTCTGGCTCTATATTGGTACGCGCCCCAGGTCTCTGCCATCACCGATCCGATCTTCGGCAGGCCCATAACTTTCTACCTGTTCACGCTTCCCGCATGGCAACTCATCGCCGGATGGCTGATCACGCTGGCCGTCGTCATCGGTGTCGCTACCTTGATCTTTACGCTTATCTCTGGCGCCGCTCGTGCTCTGGCCGGAAACCGTGACATGTCTTGGCGTGGATTCTCAATCGCTTTTTCACTTTTGCTGCTGGCTTTTGCCCTTCGAACTTATCTCAGCCGGTTCGACATGCTGTTCGACGATCACACTATCTTTGCCGGCATCACCTACACTGATGCGCACGTCTGGGTTCCGGGCCTGGCAATCGTTTGTGTCGGATTGATTCTGGGCGCAGTGATTGCAATCATCAATGCCGTCTCCATGAAGCGAATACGCTGGCTCATCGTCGCCGTTCTTCCATCCGCAGCCTGTTATCTCATCTTCTATCTGTACGGGTTGTATGTCAGCAGCTTTATCGTCAAACCCAACGAACTGGTTCGTGAACGGCCCTACATCGCGCATAACGTCGAGTGGACGCGCCGGGCCTTTGGCCTGGACCAGGTCTCACGCCGCGAATTTCCTGCTGAGACAACCGTCGAGGCCGCCGATGCCGGCAACAACCAGGCCACCCTGCAGAACATTCGCCTCTGGGACTGGCGCGCCCTGCAAGATACGCTCCGTCAGATCCAGGAAATCCGCACTTACTATGACTTTCCCGATATCGACATCGATCGCTACGAAATCGATGGCGCAGTTCGCCAGGTGATGCTCGCCACCCGTGAACTGAATGTCACCAAGCTTCCGGAGAGCAGCCGCAACTGGATCAACGAGAAGCTCATCTACACGCACGGTTACGGCGTCACCATGAATCCCGTCAACGGCTTTACGTCCGAGGGACTCCCTACGCTCATCCTGAGCAACATGCCTACTCAGAGCACCGTGCCTGGCCTTACCGTAACACGCCCCGAAGTCTATTTTGGCGAGCTGACCAACACCGATGTCTACGTGAATACTCACCAAAAAGAATTCAACTACCCCCAAGGACAAAACAACAATCTCACCTCTTATGAAGGCAGCGGGGGAATCATTCTCGGTGGCTTTCTGCGCAGGCTCATGATCGCCTTTGATCGTGGCGACCTGGCCAAGCTTCCCTTCAGCGATGATGTTGGCCCGGAGAGCCGATTGTTGATGCGCCGCAACGTGCAGGAACGGGTGGCCGAATTGGCGCCGTTTCTCACTTTCGAGACTGATCCTTACATCGTGATCGGCAAAGATGGCCGCCTGTCGTGGATCATGGATGCCTTTACCGTCTCAGATCACTATCCGTATTCGCGGCATTACACTGCGAAAGACAATTCCGTAAATTACATGCGCAACAGCGTCAAGGTTGTGATCGACGCCTATGACGGAACCACCACGTTTTACGTCTTCGACGATCAGGACCCGGTCCTTAATGCCTATCGCCGCATCTTTCCTGCGCTCTTCAAGGATGCATCGGCCATGCCCCCGGACCTGCGCAAGCATGTTCGTTATCCCGAACTGCTGCTCAAAATGCAGGCCGCAGTTTACGGTCTTTATCACATGACCGACCCCGAGGTCTTCTACAACCGTGAAGACCTTTGGACCGTCGCCAGCGAAAACACCACGGATGCAAATGGTAACCAGGCAACATTGCCCATGGAGCCAAACTTCGTGCTGATGAGACTTCCTGGCGAACGCGATATGGAGTTTGTTGCCATCTTGCCGTTCACTCCGAACAATCGCAATAACCTGATCGGCTGGATCGCCGGACGGAGCGACGGCCCGCACTACGGCACTTCTGTTGTTTACGATTTTCCCAAGACCAAGCTTGTCGATGGACCGCAACAGATCGAAGCTCGAATCGACCAGAACGCCCAGCTTTCAGGACAACTAACGCTCTGGAACCAGCAAGGCTCGCACGTACGGCGCGGTACCCTCCTGGTGATTCCTTGCGGACGTGCTCTTCTCTACGCCGAGCCAATTTACCTGCAAGCGCAACGCAGCCCCATGCCGGAATTGCGTCTTGTGGTGCTCGCGCTTCAGGATCGCCTCGCTTATGGACCAACCTTCGAATCGGCGATGGCCAGCCTCTTTGGCGGTTCCGTCTCATCGATCAGCCCAACCGCTTCCACGGAGCCGGTACGGCGCGCTCAGGAACCTCCACCAACCCAGGCCACTCCTGATTTCAACGCGCTTATCTCGGAAGCATCCCGCGACCTGGCCGACTACCAGCGTCTGACCGCCGAAGGCAAACTCGGCGAAGCCGGACAAAAACTGGAACACCTGAAGCGCACTCTCGACAAACTGAACTCGCGCCCACGATAATTTTCTGGAATCTGAATTCGCGTTTATTCGCGTGTATTCGTGCTACTAAATTTGGCTAAATGGGTTTCCAACTCCACCCATGCCCACGCCCCTGTTTCCCTTCAACCCAAAAGCCGAGCGGGCTGAGTCTCCACTAACTGCGCGATAAGGTGTTTAAGTCAATGACTGTTCCAGAACCGATCACCCGATCTCCCGATCACGCGCGGCCTGCACTGAGGTGTAAGCCGAAGTGATCACCCGATTGCATATCCGTGGAGAAACTCGCTCGGAAGTTAGCTTTTCAATGGACCACGCCCTCGGTGTGGTTAAGCGGCCGATTGCTGAATGCTGAGTGCTTCTGTTCAAATTAGAAATTAAAAATTAGAAATTAAAAATTATCAGAGGTCTGATCATGCGAGCACTCTTAACCTTCTTTCTGGCTTTGATCTTGATTCAAAGCAGCTTTGCGCAAAAGGCCTTAACCTGGCAGGAAGTGCGTGACAAGTTTGAAGCTTCAAACCCCACCTTGCAGGCAGGGAAACTCAACATCGATGAATCAAAAGCCCAGGAGATTACTGCCTATCTCCGTCCTAATCCGCAGTTCACTCAAACCGCCGATGGAACCCAAATCGCTCCTTTCCAGGGAACCTGGCGGCCATTCTCGGGCACCGACCTATCGCCCAGCTTCAGCTATCTGCATGAGCGCCGGCATAAGCGCGAGTTACGGCTTGAAAGCGCGCAGAAAGCGACCGGAATTGCCGTCTCCACCCAGGCCGATCTGGAGCGGACCCTCATTTTTAACCTGCGCGCGGCTTTTATCCAGACACTCCAGCAAAAGGCTGTTCTCCAGCTTGCTAAAGAAAATCTCTCTTATTACGACCACCTCCTCGACGTAAATCGTGAACGCCATAAAGCCGGCGCCATCGCCCGGGTCGATCTCGACCGGTTGGAGCTTCAGCGGGTCACTTATGAATCCGACGTGCAGACCGCTGAGGTCAGCCTGAGGACGGCGAAAATCCAGCTTCTCGCTCTCTTGAATGACCGCACTCCCGTCGAGCAGTTCGACGTAACCGGGCCTTTTGATTTCTCCGCGCAACTGGCTCCGCTCGACGAAATACGGCAAACCGCGCTCGACACGCGATTTGATCTACGAGCGGGGATGCAATCCATCGACAAGGCCAAGACCGATCATAAGCTTGCAGTCGCCAATGGTTCGACCGATCCCACGTTAAGCAGTTGGTATAGCTACAATCCCTCGTTTAACAACCCGTTTGCCCACTATACTCTGGGCACGAGCGTCAGCATTCCCCTTCGCATCTTCGACCGCAATCAGGGTGAAAAGCAGCGCACCTTGCTCGATATTGACCGTAATCAGAAGCTCATGGAAGCAACGCGGGCGCAAGTATTCAACGATGTAGACTCCGCCTACGCCACGGTCAGCAGCACGATTGCTCGTCTTCAGCCCTACAAAGAACGTTATCTGCAGCAGGCTTCGCGGGTGCGAGAGACGATCGCGTTCTCCTACCAGCATGGCGCCGCGTCGCTCCTCGATTTTCTAAATGCCCAAGCCGATTACCGGAGCGTGCAGGTCAGCTATTTAAATCTGGTTGGCTCGTATCTGAGCGCCGCAAACCAATTGAATTTGGCTGTAGGGCGCGAGGTTATTCCATAAGGGCGCAGAAGTTGACATTTGGCCCGACGCGTCAAGCTGCACGTGCACTCGATTGCGTCAATTGTGTTCTTACGACCTATTTATGCCGAGAGGCGATGTAGCCTTGCTTCGTTCGCCCACTTGGGCTGCCAACCACAGTCAAATCAAGACTAGCGCCATATTCTGGCAAGCGCGACGATTGCGGGTCCTGCCATGCCTGTATTTCTTCACGATCCACTCTTAGAAAGCATCCAAGACACTCTGCAAAAGTGCCAGACCTGCCAATCTCTCTCCAACTGGGAACGATTCTTTGGTGAATCGGCCAAATCGAGCCTCGTCCTTCATCATTGATAACGACCTTATACAAAACCTCTTTTGAAAGCGCGTCTTTTCTTGTGCTCTTTACGCCTTTTTGGGGGGTGAGGAACACAAGTTGGTTCATGAATGACTTGAGGATCTGTGCAATCTGAGGGCAGAGTTTCCTTAACTTGACATCCGATCTGTAGACTCGAACTAACGTACCTACCCTTTCAGTCTCTGGGAAAACTGCTTTGAGTGAACAGAGTTCATCCACGACATAACCAAAAAATCCTTCATCAGTAAGGAACTGTTGCACCCGCAACGCCTCGTGGCTGAATTTGAACTCTTCGCGGGCAACTTTGTCCCAAGCCTGGGAAACCCAGTTGATCGCTGCCTGCGCAACAGTTACCTGCCTGATCAATTGTAATAAAGCTGTTTTCGCCGGAAGGATCTTTGCCTCTCGAACCAAGAAATTTATGGGGGCCGGCCGGGAAAGAAGCCTGTTTCTGACAAAACGTGCCACATAGACATCTTCCAGCATATTGCCTGCGGCGTTACTCGCACGGGACCGTACCGAATCTTCAAGATTCTTATCGAAACCTGCAAGGAACAAAAACAGCGCAGTGTGCGCCCGTTCTTCAAACTGAAGGACATCACGAATTCCCTCAAGCTGAAGCTTCTTGCCAAGATCTTTAAACTCCGCCCCACTATTGAGGAGCGTTTGAATATCCCCCCAACGGCATGGAACCGGCTCTGGTGCATCGCTTGCGCATACAAAGTATTCGCCGGCGTCATCGATATACACTGCTTTTCCAAGCTGCCCAGATACGTATGCCTGCTCAATCATAAATCAACCCATTTTTTCCCAGAGCTGATGACCACTCCGCGCACAATGTAGGCCACAATCTCTTCTTCTTCATTGCCGGGCTTTAAACTCCCAGCAACCGACTCCACTGCGTTCCCATCGAATGGACCATAAATATGGACCTCAATGAATTCAGCAGCCTGCCGTTCTCCGCCATCAGACAGAACCATGCTGGCAAAATGTGCGTTCTGTGTCGAGGCTGTGATCTTGGTGCCAAGCTTAGCTACTCCAAGTTTGTGCCTGTTTGGCCAAGTTGCGCGATATCCCAAGGGTGGCCGTTCCAAAACTTTGCAATGCTTCTGCACAAATGTAAAGGAGTTCTCCTCCAAAACAGTCGCCCGATTTGCGATCGTGATGTCCCGCAATGTCATAAAATATCGACCATAAGAGCTTAGTCCCAAGCCGGTCAAAGAAAGGGCCGCAAATACTATTTCCTGAGCATAGCCATTGAATAAAATCGAATCTGCCACCCTCCTATTTCGATCATCTTCCAAGGTCGCGGGTTTCCTGATATTTGCGGTCACTCCCATGTAGTAATTATTATAAAGAGTCTTTGAACTCGTCATTAACTGCCGCGCGAAGTGTAAGTCACATGCCACCACCGCAACCGAGTTCTCAAGCGCCTCCTCGAACGAATCCAAGACGTCCGAAGTGCCGTCGCTGCGATGCTTGGCCACCATTGCATCATATCTTCTGGTTAGGGCTTCTTGTTCTTCCTGTGAGTCAACCTCGCGAATATTGGGGAAGCCTGCGTGCTCTCCGCACGTTGGGCACCGGTCGTTACTTTCAGGAATATTGGAGCCACAGCGACCACACTTTACGATCATGCTTGCTCGTCAACTGTTGGAATGCAAAGAGTTTTCATCATCTCAAAGGGAAAAGCAACCACTATCTTCCTTCGATTCAAAAGGGGCCTTTCGGTCTTTTTGTTCACTTGAGCCGAGTGCCAGGGCGACTGCAACCTAAACCTCTCTTCCCTTCACCCCCCCCGACCGGCGTTGACCTTCCGTAACTTACAGGGTACCCAACGTCATTAATGCCAACATAGCCACATTGGGCTATGATCAGTCTTCTCCCTCTACTACCCCAGGCCGGACCCTTTGGTGTTTGTATGTCAGAAACTACTACAACCAGCAGCACAAACCCTCGTGTAGATCGCCTGACTCTCGTCCAGCAGTTGGGCAATGGCAGCATCGGCACTGTCGCTAAAGCGAAAAGCCCTAAGTACGAATCGTTTGTTGCGTTGCGGCAATTTCAAGTGCCGGAATGGCTCGACGACGCCGAAGAGCTCATCAAGCGTCTTTTGGCCGATGCCCGTGCCGCCAACGCGCTCAATCATCCGGCCATCGCCAAGCTCCACACCGGCGGTTTCAAGGGCTTTACTGTCTTCCTCACCTCCGAGTTTATCGAGGGACCGGCCATCAAACAATATTTGAGCAGCCGGCCTTTTGACCTTAATGAGGTAGTGGAACTGGGCAGGCAATTGTGCCTGGCTCTCGACTATGCTTATGAAAAAGGGGTCGTTCATCAGTGCCTCACACCGGCGAACTTGAAGGTGACCGCCGACGGCAAACTGAAAATCCTGGATTTTGGGCTGACCCGCCATAAGGACATCTACTCGCCCATTCCTGCGAAACGCCTGGAAAATGAGCACTATCTTTCTCCCGAACAGGTGAAAAGCAAGCCTGCGGACCGCGCTTCGAATTTGTTTACCGCAGGAGCGATCTTGTACGAACTGCTGACCACGCGGCATCCCTTTGCGGGAAAACATCTGGGCGAAGTGGATAAGAGCATCTGCGAAGTCGATCCGCAGCCACCCTCGGCCCTCAACTCTCGCCTTCCGGAATCGGTTTCGAGGATTGTGCTTCGCGCGCTCTGCAAAAATCCCAGAGAGCGGATGCAAACTGGGAAAGAAATGGCGGAGGCGTTGTCAGAGGCGCTGGCTACATCGTCCGGCTCTATCCCGGCTGTGGTTCCAAATGCAACGGCGTCGCCTTCATCTCCGTCCATCACGACGTCACAGAAGATTCGAGCGGTTGCGGCTTCGGCGGCGGCATCTTCATCCACGGCTCCCGCACCTCCTCCTGTGGCCGCAGTTCCGGCATCAGCACCAATATCGCCAGCGCCGGCAGTTCTGCCATCGCCCACGGCTTCGTCTGCAGGAATTAAAGCGGCTCCATCGGCAAGTTCAACAGCAACGCGTCCTCCGGCTCCGGTCAAAGTTGAGAAAGCGGCCCAGAAAACATCAAAGATGCCTTCGAAACTCCTGAACCAGTGGAAGCTCGCCGGAGCCCTCGTTCTGCTGCTGTTCGTCGTGTCGGCGCTGGCCATATCTTTGCGCCTGCGTACCAAAGCTCCACCGCCAGAGCCTGCAGTCGAAACAACGGCTGCTCCGGTTCAGCCGCCATCCACGCCACAGGATTCTCTAACCGTGACACCGATCTCTACGGAAAGCCCCGCGGCAGCGCCGCGACGGAACCGGGAGAAAGTAACCAACTCCGAGCCAGTTGCCGCTGCTCCGGCTGCGCCCACCACCGGCGAGCTAAGCATCACGTCAGCTCCGCCGGGCGCCACCATCGAAATCGCAGGAAAGACGGAAACCTGGCAGACTCCGCACGCAATGACCGCGCTCGTGCCCGGTTCCTATAAGGTGACCATCAGCAAGGCGGGTTACGCTTCAGAAACCAGAAGCATAGAAGTCTCCGCCGGCAACCGCGCCTCGCTGGATGTAAGACTTGCCGCGAACAAAGGATTTCTCACCGTAACTGGCACTCCCACAGGCGCAAGCATTCTGATTGACGGCAAGGATTCGGGAAAACTTACGCCCTCCAATTTTGTTCTCGATCCCGCAACGCACACCGTCACCCTCCACAAGGATGGCTATCTGGACAGCACCGCTGACATTAAGCTGGCTGCCGCACAGAGCGTAAGCTATGCTCCCACTTTGAAACTGGCCGGACGAACCGACAACATCAAAGTCGTCGGCGGAGGGATCAAGAGACTCTTTGGCGGCGGAGGTGGATCCCACAATGGCATGGCGAACGTGGAATTCAAGACCGATCCTAAAGGAGCACAGGTCACCATCAACGGAAAGACTCTCGACAAAACCACTCCCTTCGTGATCGAGGTCGAACCCGGGGACTTTGAGATAACGATCCAGAAGAGCGGCTATAAACCCGTTCACACCAACCTGGCTGCCGGAGCCAACGAGAAGGTCAAGATCGAAGAGAAACTGCAACAGCAATAGATAATCAAGCGCCAGTAAGGGGATACCTGAACGGTGACACGCTCCTAGGCTAGCGTTTGTGAATTTTGGTTTGTTCTCAGTAAACTCCTGCTAGTCCCAATACGATTCACCTAAGGTTGGGACCACAGAAGGGAGAACCATGACCCAAGCCCGGCAGGGCGGCCGAAAGTAGCCCAGGGTGGAGCGAAGCGGAACCCTGGGAATAGTTCAAGGCTTTAAGTCCAAGCCCTGTAGGGGCGGCATAGGTTTTTGAGCCTCAGCATAGATGAAGTCTGAAACCTAAGCGAACCGTATTGAGCGTCCTGCTCGTGGCAGAGCGCAACAAATAAGCAATATCGATAAAGACAAATCAGATCAAGCTATGATGACCAACCTTGATAAGGTCGCAACGTACAAAGAGTTGGTTGCCGCGCGCAAAGCGTGTTTCGACTGTAACGGTCTTTACAATCCTTCTCGAATTGAGAACGGTAGGTTTGATGGCAACCACGTTGGTCCTTGGACTAGTTGGCAGGGGAACCTTAATGCCAAGTTGATGGTAGTGGGCCAGGATTGGGGTGGTGACAAATATTTTAAATGCAAAAAAGGGCGAGAGAAAGATACGAACTCCACAAATGTCCGGCTACGAGCATTTCTAGAACAGATAGGCGTAAAAATTGAAATGTCCGGCCACTCACAAGGGCCTGGACATTTATATTTCACTAATGCCATCCTTTGCTGTCGTGAAGGGCTGCTTACAACTGGTGGCGTAAAGTCGGCGTGGTTTCGGAACTGCGAAAGCAAATTAAGGGCCCAAATTGAACTTGTACGCCCCAAGGTTGTCGTTACGCTGGGATACTTTGCCTATCGCAGTGTATTGTCCTCTTTTGGTGTGCCTCCAAAGTCCAAAATGAGAGAAGCAATCCGAACGACTAACATCCACTTACCTGGGCAACGAAGCATCGTCGTTCCTGTCTATCATTGTGGAAACAATGGCACGCGATCACGCCCCCTAGAACACCAAGCAAAGGATTGGAATCGCGTGAAGGCAGCGCTTGAGTCCTAACGACGCCTTCTCACAAATCCAACGCTCATCCCCACCAACGACGCAATCACCAGCACCGAACCTGCAATAGCAAGCCCTCGCGGGATAGGACCGTGGCTTGATGTTTGCAACAGGACGCCGAGTGGAAACACGATCGCTCCGATCAGGAGTTCGATGGCCAGCAACAGCTTCCAGCGTTCTGAGAGCGTAATGTGGTCGTAAGCAATTCCCAAAATGAGTAACAACATGGCAAGACCGATCCAATGGCTATGTACATCCACCTGGCGGTCGTAGACATATTTCGCTTCGCGGTAGTGGACAAGGTTAGCGTCAGCAGATTCAACGTGTCGTTGCGCAGCATCCCCAAACGATGCGGCGAGAGCAGAACCAATGCCATCGAGAGCCTGGTGCTCTGCGAATACGGCGTACCACAAGCCATAGCTCATTCCCCACAGGGCCAGCGCAATCCCGCCCAGGATCAGTACCTGCTTTCCGCGCTTCATTCCGCCTCTCTCTCCATCGCATCAAGATGACCGGTATAGCGCAAGATTCCAATCCATAAGGCGAGCAACGCAACGATAACCAGCAGGCCGCCGATATCGGCCAGTCCACCCGCCACAAGGCCATAATTCAACTCCAGCAGCACACAGGCCGGAAGCAGGAAAGCGCCAATCAGCAGAAGCCACGCCCACCGGCGTTTCCACCGTTCGCTCAAATACACGTAGGATTGAAAGAGCGCCAGCAATATGGCCAATAATCCGAATTCGATAATATGGGCATGGGCGGCAATCTTTACGGCCTTTTCGCCCTGGAGTTGACCGTAGGCTGCAAGAGAACCTTCCACGGCCGCGCTCTGTCCCTGAGTGGCAGCGAATGTCATCTCTCGCAGGGTCGTAAAGTCGAGCGCTTCGTGCCGATAAAGATCGAAGCCTGCATAGTACGCTCCATGAACGAAGCCGATCAGCACCAGCAACAGACCGCCAGTCAGCAGAAGATGTCCGGTGAAGCTACGCTCTGTGAGCAGATCATCTCGCACTGCTTTGCTTCTCGACGAGCTGAAATGCCGCGCCAGTCCAACCAGAAAAGCCAGCGTGGCAAGCAACGCCAACAGCCCGCCAAGATCGGCAAAGATGCTCGCCCAACCGATGGCGGCAAGAGGGCTGTGAGCCAGCCCGACGTAGTGAATCAGAAAGACGCAAACCGGGAGCAGCCCGCCGCCGAGCAGAAATACCCAGGCCCAGCGCCTCTTGGTTTTCTCCGAGAAATCGATCCAAGGTTGCAAGAGGGCCAGCAGCAGGGCCAGGTAGCCAAAATCGATGATGTGGACATGCGTATCCACCTTGGTGCCGCGATTCTCTAGAAAGCTCCCGATATTTTGGAAGATTGCAGGAATTCGGCTGCCATCCCCGGCTAGCGCCGCATGAGCTGCGGAGGAGAGTCCCTCGCCCACGCGGGCCGCATTCTGATGAAGGATAAAGACGGCAAAAATATCTCCAAACACCATTCCCGCCACAATCAAGCCAATGCCGCCCAAAAGAAGAAGACGACGAGCGCTCAAAGAATGAAAATGGGTGGAGGTTGTCATAGCTATGCCCTGCTGCTTAGAGCTGTTTTCTCTGACCTTCGCAAATTCTCATAGATTGACC
The DNA here is from genome assembly GCA_035939855.1 of Candidatus Angelobacter sp. GTDB lineage: Bacteria > Acidobacteriota > Terriglobia > Terriglobales > Acidobacteriaceae > Angelobacter. Next base: position 10,564 of record DASZFK010000251.1, on the reverse strand, counting down.
AAAGCCAAAACCTTTTTAGCCGCGAATACACGCGAATTGACGCGAATCAAGATCAAATAAAAAAGAGAAAGAGCTTAAAGAACGACAGGAGTAGTGAAAAGATCATTTTCTTGATTCCGACTCTGGTTTTTTTATTCGTGTTAATTCGCGTGTATTCGCGGCTAAAAAGATTTTGGGATTTTCTCAGTGTCTCAGTGGTGGGTTTTTGCTTTGATCGTGTCCACCTTTAGCAAACGGCTTATTCGCAATAATTCCCTTGCCTTCCTCCACGGTGATGGTCTGGTTGGCCGCGACATTTCCAAGCTGATCAGTTTTTCCGCTTGGCCATTCTACCCGCACCGACGTAACGCTGCTCTTCTCCCGTAATCCAAATGTAAGCACCAGCTCGCTTTGCGAAAGATAGCTGGAACCACTGCGCAGCATCTGCCATTGTTTTTCACCGGCAGCGTCGATACGAATCACTGCGCCAATGCCGTCGCGGTTTGAGCTTGTGCCTCGAAGCTTGATGCGCAGAGCATGGTTCCGATTGCCACCATCGTTGCGGAATAAGAGCGCCGGACCGGCATTGGTGGTAATGAGCAGATCGAGATCGCCATCATTATCAATATCGGCGTAGGCGGCGCCGCGGGCGACCCTGGGAGCGCTGAATGCTGCTCCTGCAGATGCGGTGACCTCTTCGAACTTTCCATTCTCCACGTTGTGAAATAAGTGGGGTGGCTGTCGGTACGAGATCCTCTTTTGGATTCGTTCGATGTCGCTGTCAAGATGTCCGTCAGCAACAAAGATGTCGGGCCAGCCATCCAGGTCGTAGTCGAAAAAGAAACAGCCAAAACCCAGGGTAAGCAGCGAGGCGCGTCCCACCGACGAACGAGGCGCTTCATCCACAAACAGCCCATTGCCTTCGTTGTGATACAGCGACATCATCTGGTTGGAAAAATTGCTGATAATGATGCTGGGCCTTCCCGAGCGATCGTAGTCGGCAGCATCCACACCCATTCCGGCGCGCGCCACTCCATCCTCACTGAAGGCAATGCCTGCAGGTATGGCCGTCTCGGTAAAAGTTCCATTGCGGTTGTTCAGGTAAAGTTTGTTCGGCTGCGTATCGTTGGCGATCAGCAAGTCGGGCCAGCCGTCGCTGTTGTAATCAAGCACGGCGACGCCCAGTCCTTTCGAAGTTGGGTCGTACAGGCCGGCTTTTTTCGTTACATCTTCGAATTTGCCATTCCCCAGGTTGTGCCACAAACGCGCGGAGGAACCTTTATAGGATTCAGGCGTGCAATAAGACTTGTGAGTCCCATCGAGCGTGCAGCGAAGATCAGTCGCCGGCGTCCACTGGACATAGTTGGCCACCAGCAAATCCAGCTTGCCATCCCGATCAAAATCAACCCAAGCCGCGCTGGTGCTGAATTCGTTGATTCCCGATAGCCCGGCGCCGGCGGTCACGTCGGTGAAGGTGCCATTGCCATTGTTGTGAAACAACCGGCTCTGCCCCAGGGCGGTTACAAAGATGTCGTCAAAACCATCATTGTCATAATCGCCGATCGCTACGCCCATGCCATACATACTGACCGCAAGCCCCGCTGCCGCCGTGACATCGGCGAACGTGCCATTGTGGTTGTTGTGATACAACTTGAGAGTCGACGCTGCCTGGCGATGTCCGGGCCAATCCTGGCCGTCCACAAGAAGGATGTCAGGATAGCCATCGTTGTCATAGTCAATAAATGCGCACCCCGGTCCCAAAGCCTCAGGCAGATACTTAGCTCCAAACGCGCCATTGTGATGAGTGAAACGAATTCCCGACGACTGCGTAATGTCAGTAAATCGCACCGGCCCTTGCGCACAACACGCAACTGAAACCAAAACCAGGATTACAATTCGTTTGATCATTTCCTTCTCCAAAGGAATATATAAGAAAGACCGTCATCCCGAGAACCTACACGCGCGCCAGCGCGGGTAGGTTGGAGGGACCTTGCGGTTCATAGTACGGCAAAGATCTAATGGGTAAGTTTGGATTAGTCTCTTGCGGCTCTAAAGCTCCTTCGAATGCTAATGCCAATGCGCTTCACTCTTAGGGACTCTCGAAGCCTTCAGAGTCAACTGTTAACACAAGGTCCCTCCGAATTCCCCCGCTGACGGTGGGGAATCCGTCGGGATGACGAAAAGTTTCACCCACTACCCAAAGATGCCACCAACCTTAAACGTTAAAGTGCCCGAAAGAATGCCTCATCGCCCTTATCATTTGCAAGCCCCAAACCAACACAAAAAAACTCCCTTGCCTCTTTCCAGCGCTCTTGCTAGCATCATTCCTGAAACGTTTCAGTTAGTATCAGAGCAAACTCCATGAATCAACGCCTTATCTGGCTTTTATCCTTTTTTCTCTTCCTGGTTACATTGAGCTTCGCAAACGATGTGGTTCCTCAAGCCGCATGGCGGCGTCCCATCGGGCAGCCGCTCAAGGACCCCGGCGGCAAGAAACCCGAAATCAAAGACATGATTGACGACGGCTATTGGCAGGGAGCGCCGGTCGGAGGCTTTGGCGCTGGTACGTTTTCCCGGTCGTATCGCGGCGAATTCGAACGCTGGCACCTGAAGACCGGCGTTCACAAATACCAGAGCGTTCCCGCCAATCAGTTCAGCGTGTTCGCCAAGCGCGAGGGTGATGCATCCGCTTATGCTCAGGTGCTGGCCACGGATGCTCCGGCGAATCACGAGCTTTCAGCCTGGAAATGGAACTATCCAGTTGGCCACGGTGAATATGCCGCGCTATACCCCAAGTCCTGGTTTCAATACAAAACCGCTGAGATGCCGGTCGAACTCACGGTCGAGCAGTTCTCGCCCATCTTGCCCAACAATTACAAGGAAACCAGCTACCCGGTGGCAATTTACAACTGGTATGCCGTGAATCCCGGCAACAGCAAAGTTACGGTCTCCATCATGTTCTCCTGGACCAACATGGTGGGATGGTTTCGAGGAACCGGCCACGATTTCCGCGACGCCAACAATCTTCAGAACATCAACACCTTCCGTTCCGAGCAGGTAAGCGGCGGCACGATGAAGGGCATCGTATTCGACCGGCTGCGAAAGAACCCGGTGCAGGAAGACTGGGACGGCCAGTTCGCCATCGCGGCAATGGAAAGCCCTGGCGTGCAAGTGAGCTACCTCCAGACCTTTATGCCATCCGGTGATGGCGCGGATGTTTGGGCTCCGTTCAGCTCGTCGGGCGTGCTGCCAAGTTCAGCCTTCCACTTCGCCAGCGGAGGCGAACCTTTGGCCGGCGCGATAGCAGTCCAATTCACCCTCGCTCCCGGAGAGAAAAAGAAGATTCCCATGGTGCTCTCCTGGGATTTTCCCATCGTGGAGTTCGGCAACGGACGCCGGTGGCTCCGCCGCTATACCGATTTCTTCGGAAACTCCGGCACTAATGCGTGGCAGATCGCTCGCGCTGGCCTGTTGCAGCAGGAAGCCTGGAGCCGCTCGATCGACGCATGGCAAGCGCCTTATGTGAACAATTCCTCCAAGCCTGCCTGGTATCGCGGCATGTTGTTCAACGAGCTTTATTACCTGGCTGACGGAGGTACCTTCTGGGGACATGAACTGCAATCCCCGCGCGCGCCGGTCGCCGATACCTGGAAGCGCCAGACATTCATCTATCTCGAGTGCTTCGACTATCCCTACTACAGCACCTTGGACGTGCTGTTTTATGGCTCCATGCCGGTGGTCAAGTTCTGGCCGCTGCTCGATAAGGCCAGTGTCCGTGAATTTGCCGATACTGTAAACCAGGAAATTCCTACCGAATACCTGTGGATATGGAAGAGCCAGCAGGAAACCAAGCCGGTCTTCCGCGAACGCAAGGTCAAAGGCGCTCTACCGCACGATTTGGGCAATCCGGCAGAAGACCCGGTGATCCTCGTCAATCAGTTTGACTGGCAAAATACCAACCGCTGGAAAGACCTCAACACGAAATATGTCTTGATGGTCTGGCGTGACTTCATCCTCGATGAAAAACCCGATCTTGAATTTCTGCGCTACAACTATTCCGGCGTAAAGCAGGCCATGGAATACCTGCTCCAATTCGACCACGATGGTGATGGACTGATCGAAAACGAAGGTTATCCCGATCAGACCTACGATACCTGGGTGACGCGTGGCGCGAGCGCATATTCAGGTGGGCTTTATCTGGCTGCGCTGCGAGCCACCGAAGAAATAGCCCATGCTTTGGGCGATTCTCCCACTGTGTCCCAATACCACTCGCTCTTCGAGAAAGCGCGCGCCACTTACATCAAGAAGCTGTGGAATGGCAACTACTTCAACTACGATTCCGACAGTCCCTATCGCGACAGCATCATGTCGGACCAGCTTGCCGGACAGTGGTATGCCAACCTTACCCGTCTTGGCGACCTTGTTCCTGCCAATATGCGTGTCTCCGCGCTCAAAAAAATATTCGAATTCAATGTGATGAAATTCGGCAACGGAGATATGGGCGCGCTCAACGGAATGACGGCCGACGGACGTGTGCTCACCGACAATGAGCAAATCCAGGAAGTTTGGGTCGGAACTACTTTTGGCCTATGCGGAGAAATGGTCGCCGAAGGACTTCGCCAGGAAGCCTTCGCCACGGCAAAAGGAATCTACGATGTAGTCTACGAAAAGAAAGGCTATTGGTTCCGAACCCCGGAAGCCTGGGGCACAGACGGCATGTATCGCGCCAGCATGTACATGCGCCCCGCCGCAATCTGGTCCATGGAAATGATGACCACCAAAGAGGCCAGCAGCGCAAGTGTCTCCGCCGGCGCTCAGGATTAACAAAAATCGTCATCCCGAGGCCCTCCCGGCGCGAAGCGATGGGAGGGTGGAGAGTCTGCCCTGAGGTACTCGCCGAAGGGGACCTTGAGTTTCGCCGTAAACTGCGCCTTGGCAAATTTTGTTCGCACAATTCTCTTTCTCTACGCCGATCTCTTTCGGTGCGGTTCGGTTCTGATTCAACATTGACTAGTGCAAAAAGGCTTTTTCCCTGCACATGGCAACCCTCGCGGGAATCTTTGGCATGTTCCCAACGCCGAGATGGTACATTTTGTAGACCATGAATCTCTCGGGTGCGAAGCGCATTCAGATTGCGCTGGCTGTGGTTATGGTGATCGCAGCGCTGCGCGTGGCCATCATCTTCTATGAGAGGAGCAGGCCGATCGAGACAAAGAAGTCGGCGGAGCGGGCTTCCTCTTATCGAATGACTGAAGACGATTACGTTCATCTGCCCAAGGTTTTTCCTTATGATCTCAAGTCGGCCAGCAAAGAATTGTCGGGCCAGATGGTCTGGGTACGGGCTGGGAACCAGCTTCCTTATTATTCCTTTTCGACAGCAACGCGCCGGGTTGCTCTGGGGCGTAAGCTCGGCCTGCTGGCCCCGCTGGAGAGACTGGGGATCAAGGATTTCATCCTTCAGAACGGCCTCAAGCCTTCCAAGCAGCGGCAGATCATGGTGATCTTTACCAGGGTCGGCGATGGTATTCAATATGCGACCCAGGCTGGCATTGAAGAGCAGGGCAGTTACAACTTTTATGTGAATGACGCTTTTTTTCTCAAAGATCCTCACCAACTCTATAAGCACTGGCCTGCAGAAATATGGGACGCCATTGACCACCAACAGGTAAAGCTGGGCATGAACGAGCTTCAGGTCGGCTTGGCTGTTGGCACCAGCGCAACTGCCGGCTCAGGAGACTACGGCAATCGCACCATGGAGTACACCAATGCCGGCAAGCCAGTCACTGTAACCTTTTCCGACAACCGAGCCATCAAGGTCGAGCAAAACACGGGCCAGTAAAAGTAGAGAAAAGCAACAAAGCCTCAGTGGGTGCTGCATGGTTTTCCGATCACGGCGATCACCCGATCACGCGCGATCACCCGATTGCTACACCCGACTCCAACTTCGCCCCCACCTCAACCCGGGGCCGTGCCGGAGCAGTCGATTCCCGAACTATCAATTCCGGATCCACCATGACCTCCACCGGGTTTTCGCCACCCTGAATTCTTTGCAAAAGAATTTCCCCTGCAAGAGCACCCATCTTATCCAAAGGTTGCCGGACGGTCGTGAGACTGGGGATTTGGAACGCCGCGCTGTTGATATCGTCAAACCCCACAACCGACACGTCTTCAGGCACTCGCAGGCCCGAATCACGCAGCGCCCGCAACGCGCCGATGGCCGACAAGTCGTTATACGCAAAGAGCGCCGTGAAATCGCGTGTGCGCTGCAGCAAACGCCGCACCACCGGGTAACCTACATACGGAGAGAATGTGTCAATTTCAAGCTGCACGATCAACTCTTCCTGTATCTCGAGGCCCAGGCTCTCCGCGGCCCGCTCAATCGCTTTCCAGCGAGTTTCTGAATCGGCGCTGAAGGGCTGTCCTTGGATGAATGCAATTCGCTCATGACCGAGTTGCACCAGGTGTTCAAGCGCAAGATGCGCCGCGCGATCGTGATTCAGAACGATATTAGTAATCCCCTCATGGTTCCGATGTCCCGAAATGACCACAGTCGGCAACGGCAGCGGCTTTTCAAGGGCCGTGTCGATCACGATAAAACCCTCCACCGAGCGCTGCCGCAGCATTTGCGGATATTCTTCCAATAGCTCCGGCTTGCGGCGATGCGTGGCGACAAAGAAAAAGTACCCTTTGCTAAGCAGGTAGTCGCCCACAGCCGCCAATACCAGGGCTCCATAACCTTCGCTGATTTCCGGCACCAGCACGCCGACGGTGTGGCTGCGCATTCCGCGCAACGACCGGGCCAGGGCGTTAGGCCGGTAATTGAATTTTTCCGCGGCAGCCAAAATCCTTTCTTGCGTCGCCGCTGGGATCTCCGCTGCCGCCGGCGTGCCATTCAAAACTGTGGAAATCGTGGCCGTAGAGAGTCCCAGATAACGGGAAAGGTCTTTTAATCCGACCGGTTTGTGGGTATTTGGCGCTTCCTTCGATTTGCGCATCGGGTGTCTCTGCCCAATGCCATTGTAACTTCTAAATTCAGTATTTCTCTACGAAAATCGAAAGTTTTGACCGATAGTTACAGGGTTGAACCTTGGCTATCCTCTTTACTTAAACGTTTTTGTTGAAAAAAACCCCTTGACTTGCATTGCACGGATCATGAATAATTCTGGACCGCTGGTGTGTCAGCAGTGTTTTCGCACTCAAGTTCCAGCATTGCCAAAAACGTTTCAGTATTGAATTGATTGTTGTTGCTTGCAACAAAACCTCTATAAGGGGGATGTGATGAATCGATTTGGTGGACGTTCACGCTCCGTACTCACTTCAGTTGCCTGCTTATTGTTAGCGCTAAGTTTTGCGCCTCTAATGTTCGCGCAGACCGATACCGGTGCCGTGCGCGGCACTGTGACTGACGAACAGGGTAAGGCCGTAGCTGGCGCCGATGTCACGATGGTCAACACGGATACGGCTTATTCAAGAACCGTGAAAACCGACCCGAATGGCAGCTACGCCTTCCAGAGCCTTCCTGTCGGCCGCTACATATTGAAAGTATCCAGCGGTCAAGGTTTCAAGACCTTCGAAGAAAAGGACATCATTCTTCACGTCAGCGACAACCTGACGCTCGACGCCAAGTTGACGGTCGGGGCCACCAACCAGACGGTTGAAGTTGAGGCCTCTCCGAACCAGGTTGAGCTAACCAGTGCCGAATTGAGTGGAACGATCGAGGGTTATCAAATCACCGAATTGCCGCTCAATGGCCGGAGCTTCGCCCAGTTGCTTACGTTGGTTCCGGGCGTCGAGGTCGATGGGGGTTTCAGCTACGACAAGAAAGGTCTCAATGGCGGCGCGGACATCTCCATCAGCGGCGGTGCATCCAACTCCAACCTCTTTCTGGTGGATGGCGCGAACAACGTTGACGTCGGATCGAACCGAACCATCCTTGTTTATCCATCATTGGATTCCATCCAGGAATTCAAGGTCGAGCGCAATAGCTACAACGCTCAGTACGGCGGCGCCGGCGGCGGCATCGTCACCATCGTTACCAAATCGGGAACTAACAATTTCCATGGCAGCGCCTATTACTTCGGACGCAACGATCTTCTCGACGCCAAGGACCCGGTTCTCAACGCGATCGATCCCAAGTCCAAGAAGAACACCATTCGCCGCAACGACTTTGGCTTCTCCTTTGGCGGGCCTGTTAAGAAGGACAAGATTTTCTTCTTCGTATCGGAAGAGTGGAACCGTTTGATCCAGGATGCAGTTCGCACAGCTCATGTGCCTACTCCCTTGCAGCGTCAGGGTGACTTCTCCGACTCTGCCCTCGATACGACATTCAGCAGCGGCAGCACCGTTGGTTGCCTGCCGCTCGGCGGATTAAGAGACCCTGATCCAACCAATCCTGGCGGAGCGTTCACCGTGTCCTCGAGAACCCCGGGAGTAATCGACGTGATTCCAAGTGGACGCCAGGGTACGGCCGGCGCCACCATCCTCAACACTTATCTCTTGCCCACCCTTCCCCAAGGTGCTGTCGGATACGGTTGCGGCACCAACTGGGCGAAATCGCTGCGGCAGCCGACCTTCTACCGCGAAGATGCCTTCCGTGGGGATATCAACATCACCAAGGAAACTACCTTGATGTTGAAATGGACGGGTGACTACTGGGACTTCGGGCCTTCCGCAGTTGGCAACAGCGGTTGGGGTGCTGATTCCGGCGCGTCGAATATTCAGGAGCAATGGAGCCAGCCTGGACGCATCGCCGTAGCTAAGTTGAGCAAAGTTTTTGGCGCTACTGCGGTCAACGATTTCCAATTCTCTTATTCTGCCAATCGCATCAACATCAGCCAATCCAATCCGGCTGCCGCACAAGCCCTCAATAAGGTGATTCCGACGTTCTTCCCATCATCAGGTAATCCAGCCAATAATCCACCGGTATGGATCAATGGTGGTGGACTTCCCACGATATGGAGCTTCGCTCCCTGGACCAACCGTGAAGACCTCTTTGCCTGGCAGGATGACTACTCCAAGGTCATCAAGCGCCACACATTAAAGATGGGAGCCATTTACAGCCGCAACGCCAAAGACCAGGACAACTTCTCGCAAAAACAGGGTGTGACCTTTGGTCCAGGCGGTTACAACGGCTGCAAGAATGTTGGCGATCCAGGCTGCACCACGATTGCCTTCACCAATACAGGCTATGGCCCATCAGACTACATCTTGCGGAACATGGGATTCAATTGGGGCGAGCAGAACGTTATCTTCAAGAAGCAAGGCCGTTGGACGAACTTCGAGCTGTATTTCAACGATGATTGGAAGTTAACCAACCGCCTCACTCTGAACCTGGGAATACGTTATTCCTATCTGCCCAACCCTTACCAGGCGGATGACCAACTGACCGTATTCAACCCGGCAGCGTTTAACCCGGCGCTTGGCAACGCTCCTTGTAACGGTCTGCTTTACTCGGCAGGCCTGGGCTCGAATCCCTGTCCAGCGGGAACGGGCGGAATGAAGGGGCCGAACCGCGCCATCCAGAACAACTTTACGACGGGCTTTGCCCCCCGGCTGGGCGTAGCCTGGGATCCCTTTGGAACGGGCAAGACCTCCGTTCGGGCAGGCTTCGGTCAGTTCTACAACCGCGACGACATCTTCGTCACCGACGGTACCGCCGGCGTGAACCCGCCATTTATTGCCAGCTTCAACTCCGTCAACGGCAATGGACGCTTCCTCGACAATACCAACCAGCTTCCCGCCTGTGCTCCGAACTGTTTTGGCACGGGCTTAGGTGTTGCCGGCATTGGCCAGGAAACCCAATCTGCAGCCCCCTATACGCTGCAATATAACCTCAGCATCCAGCGCGAACTATGGAAGGATGCGCGCTTCGAGATCGGCTATGTCGGCAGCCAGACGAAAAACTGGACAAGCAAATTTGACGCCAATGCCATCTCTCCAGCGAACCGGCTGGCCTTTGCCCAATCAAACGGCAATGCCGCTGGAAATGCGCTCAAGCCTTTCACCGTGCTGACCAACGGAGGAATACCGTTCTTCGCCCATCATGGCAGTGCGCAATACGACTCGTTGCAGGCAGCGTTTAGCACCCGCTTCCAGCGAGGTTCTATCTTCCAGTTGAGCTACACGTTCTCTAAGACGTATGCGGACACGGCCTTGCGCGTCAGCAACGGAGGCGGGCAGTTGGTCTTGGATCCGTTCAACCTGAGAAATGGTTATGGGCTGGCCAACATTAACAGGCCCCATATCCTTTCCGCCAACTTGGTCTACAATACGCCCACCTTGCACGATCAGCCGCTGTTGGTTCGGAATACATTCGGCAACTGGGAGGTTGGTGGGATCGCCAACGTATCGAGTGGCTCCTCCTATACGCCATTCATCGGCGGCATTTCCAACGTGAATGATCCGTCAGGTATTGGCAGTGGAGCTGGCGTTCAGCTCCCCAACATCGTTCCCGGACAGCCCTGCCAGAATCCCAGCTTCAAGAACTTCCAATGGATCAACCCCAATCGTTACACCCTGAACGGCTTCAAGTTGGGCACCATTGGTAACGCGCCGATTGGCGACTGCCTTGGGCCGCCAACCCGCA
>DASZFK010000250.1:0-6960 GCA_035939855.1 Candidatus Angelobacter sp. | reverse complement strand
GTTGTGGAGGTCTACTATTGCCCATGGTTCAATCATAATCAAGGATTCCTTGTAGTTAATGCGTACGTTGAATACGACATTGTCTTGAGCAAGATCTTCCAGGATACAGCCCGACCGCAAGCACCAGAGAGCCATACGTGCCCAGATGGCAGGACCGGCTATTTCAGCCCACCGGGCGTAGTCGGTCTGAAATGTGTCAGCCGAAAGCGGGAGCCGAGCACCTCGAACTGCCGCGTCGATAAGTAGCTTGATGCTTAGGCAATCCGCCCTACCACCCGGCTTCGAGATCTCTATGAGTTTCTGATTCAACAAACGAAACTTCTCCTCGAATTCCGTCGCGCTCTGAACAATTCGGGCGCGTACAACCTCTTCATATTGCTGGCGGGATACATGGTCCGCCTTAGGAAGGCGTACTAAGATGCCTAGAGGGAAATCGTAACGATACCAAATCTCAACTTCAGGAATCCTTTTGCACTCGGCCACTTTCTGATCTTCTGTGTAGGCATTCCACATGTTCAACGCAGTTTGATGTTGGACCTTCGCATCTCTCGCCATGGCCTCTCGGTTAGCTATATCTTGAATAAGCCGTTCAAGATAGAGGGAGCGGGCACTCCTGAGTAATTCAAAGATCTGCGCGGTTCCGAGTACCTGATACGGTATTGCAATGGAAATCCTGCGAATATCGTCTTGGTCTCTGTGCAATAGCGGCAAGCCATATAAAGCCGTACTGCTCTCCCTAATATGTTTATCAGACTGGATCAGAGTAGGAGATGCTGCATCGAAGGCTAGGCGGATGGCGAGTTCTACGTCCGAACCATCTTTCAAATCCCAAGCCGTCGTCTGGAAAAGGCCAGTGGAAGATTCAATCCGCTGAAACACTTCATTCGTGACAAGCAGTGCTTCTTGGGCAGTGAGCCCAAGTGCTGCCGACTTACCGGTTGGCTCGATCATGCCGCCCGGCCCGACCTCTGCCAGCAACAACGGCGGGCTATTTTCTCCGGTTAATACCGATGGCATAGGGGACGTAGATAGAATCGAGCCGTTCTCACTTAGAATAGTTGGCTCGTTGGTGCAGGCTAGGGCGGAGGCGAAGATTGCATCATCAAACCATGAATTGATGACTGGATCTGGCGTTCTGCCCGCGGTAACGATCTGTGCAGGCGTCGAGTCTCTCTCGGCGTGGACATACGTTACCGAGACGCCGTTTGGCGAGCTTACCCCACTTAGAGGACAATCCAGCGCCCGATCATTATCAATTGCGCTCAGTGCGCGAGGTCGGATAGGCAATTTATCCCACCACAGTCGCACTGCCTGTATCACCTCCTGCTTCGGTGAATCGAACAACGTGGATGTTAGTATGCTGATCGCGCGGAATGTATTTATCGTCGTCCCACCCGATTCTGTTGGTACTTGGCTGAGCGCTGTACGGACCAGAGTATCCCTAATCCTCACTCGGCAATCCACTGAAAGAATATGTTGCTCCTCATCATCCTCCAGAGCCTTCGTCAAGCCGGAGAGGATTGCGGGCGACGTTATTTGTAAATCTTTTTTGAGTGCGCTATGCAAATCGAGCAGGACCTTCCAGTCCGATGGGGAGCTCTCGGATGAGGACACAAGATGTTCAACCCATTTGGAAAGGAGGTGCTCAATTAACCCGGAATCTGGAGGCCACTTTCTGATCTGCGCGACACTAGATCGAAAGCTCAAGTTTTCTACAGGTAGTGGAATACCGTCTCTCAAGCTCGCCGCGAGTATCCTCTCCAGATTCCCAGTGGTTGGCTCTCGTTCGAATCGGGCGTACAGGCGGCTTTCGTCCCAACGTTCCCGCAGCCGTTTGAATAACATGAGTCCTCACGTCGGGCGAATACGCTATAGTCGTTGACCTTTGTTGATGGCTGATATCAGACCTTGCAGTGAATATCTTGGTTTCGCGACAATCTCGAATATTACATCGTTGGCCTGCTCAACGGTCCAATTCCCATTCTCAGCCAACTTCCAGCCATATGCCGTATTTAGTTTAGGAACAAGGCCTCCCGCTGTTACCGCCAACTTTAATTCTGCGGCAGGCTGCAGGCACCTCATGTACGTACTCTGATCATATCTGGGATCTTGGACGATTTTCATAATAGCTTCGAGCGCTTTCGGATCAAGACCAGACATAGTTATCCTCTTTCAGCTCGGGCAAATATCTGATCACAATCACGGACCTTGGTGCCACGCAAGGGCCTTTAGCCGTGGTCGTTTCGCTTGAACTGTCCATGTAGACACCTTTTGCAAGTTTATCGTGCGTAAATTCCCTTATTTCCGCTCTCAGTTCCTTCATTGGATAGTGACGAGAACAAGCAAACCATTACAAAAATAACGAAATATTTGTTGGCAGTATGACCTCTGGGGCAACATCGGTGCTCTATCCCTCTATTGCCGGAGTAAACCATTTTGATTCAAGAGTTTTCTAAAATTGATGTGTATCCTGACAAGGCTCAGCATTCGTCGAAATAAGACTTCGATTGATAACGCCTTCTCTGAGATCGAGAACGTGAGAAATAAAAAATGCCTCGAATTTCCTATCAGGAAGTTTTCGAAACACTCTCCCGCATTCTTCTGAACCGGGGATTTACCCCTGAACGCGCCAGCCTTTGTGCGCGCCTCGTCGCCGATTCAAGCCGGGACGGGGTCAATTCACATGGAGTGGAGCGCTTTCCCCGTTTCATCCGCGGAATACAAAAAGGTCTTGTTGATATCCATGCCACGCCCAGACTGGTAATAGCCCATGGGCCGCTGGAGCGCTGGGACGGGCAACGCGGTCCGGGCAATCTGAACGCACACCAATGCATGGCGAGGGCCATCGAGCTTTGCCGCAAGCATGGAATGGGCTGCGTGGCTCTGGGCAACACCAATCACTGGATGCGGGGCGGCAGCTACGGATGGCAAGCGGCCGAAGCCGGTGTGATCGGGATTTGCTGGACTAACACCATGCCCAATCTTCCTCCGTGGGGTGCAAGCGATCCGCGGGTGGGCAACAATCCGTTGGTCATTGCAGTGCCACGAGCTCAGGGCCACGTGGTGCTGGATATGGCCATGTCACAGTTCTCATATGGCGTGCTGGCCTCTTATAGAATGCGCGGCGAGATGCTGCCGCTCGATGGCGGATTCGATTCTCACGGAAGACTGACGCGCGATCCCGGGGCCATCGAGGCATCGGCAAGACCACTCCCCATCGGCTACTGGAAAGGCTCGGGATTGGCGTTGATGCTTGATTTGGTGGTGACGATGCTATCCGGCGGGTTTGCCACTTATCAGATTACCGCCGATCCAGAACTCGAAAGCAATCTATCCCAGGTATTCATAACCTTCGATGCATCTCAGGCTTCATCCAACCAAGTTGACCAGATCATTCAGCATCTCCAATCTTCATCGGGTGGCGGAGAACAGGTTCGTTATCCGGGCGAGCGGGTGCTCAAGATTCGAGAAGAGAATATGGTCAAGGGCATACCGTTGAATGAAGAGGTTTGGAACGAGGTGAAGAATTTGGTAATTGGGTAAGTTGGTAATTTGGTAATTGAAAATCTGATGTGATTCGCCCATCTTCGACCCGGTGCTCCATTTAACCTTCAATAAGGCGGCAGAAGCCGTCGTATGCCATGAGCCAGCATGATCGCTGTGAATCCGATGCTCCGTGGCAGGAGTGCCCAAACCGGCAAAGGAACTGCTGATTGGGGAGTACCTGTTGCGCAGACTTCTGCCAGCCTGCTACCGACCTGCTCGATCCATGCCATAGTTCTTGGCCACTCCCACATTTCCTCCAGCCACTGTTGAGGGATACCCTCTTTTCCGACACGCGCTCCGATAATTGCTCCTGCGATGGCCGCGACCGTGTCCGTATCGCCTCCGCAACGAATCGCATTTAAGACTGCCGAAAAATCATTGGGATGGCGCAGCCACGTGTGCAGAGCGACCGGCACACTATGAAATGAATAACCACTTACTTTCGCGCCTAATCCGAGTGATTCCGCAAAAGATTGGGTGCTCTCGCCGCGCGTCGCGCTACGGGCAGCGCGGTCAAGAAGGTCCAGGAATTCTGCCGCATCTTGAACATCGTCGCCGAGCGCATTACGAAATGTCTGGAGGAAGTGCTCAGGTGTCGGTCCGGAAGAAGCCACGTGCGCAGCGATCGCAACTGCGAGGGCTGCCCATTCTGCTTTTGGGTCGGTGTGCGTTACCTGTGTACAGGCCTTCACCAACTTGCGAAGCCTGGCCGAATCGTTGCCGTAGCACACTCCCAGAATCGCGCTGCGCATCGCTGGTCCATTGCCGGCGGAAAACACTCCGCTCTTGTTTGACGGAAAGCCAATCCACAATTTGAAAATCGCGCGTAGTGTGGCGAATCCAATCGCAGGCGGCAACGATAGCAGCCACCATCGCAGGCGCCGGGTGAAGCTAGTTGAAAACTGCTCGGGATCGCCTGCCGAAACAATCAGCGCCTGAGCGGCCATGCAAATGTGCTCAGTGTCGTCGGAGATCATTCCGCGACCGAAGATGAAACGGTGGCCGCTGATCTCCGGGTAGAGTTTTAGCTGGCGTTTGCGCGACAGGGCCTCGTAGGGAAGTCCAAGAGCATCGCCGACAGCGCAACCTAGCAGGCATCCTACGATGCTTCGGCGTTTCTCTCTTACCTTATCCGGTTGTAACGGTTGAGACTGCACGGCAAGAGTATATTAAGAATGCGCCTACCAAGATTTCGAGTTCAGCCAGATCAGGCATGGGGATTGGCGTAACTTGGTAAATGGGTAATCGTAGATGGTGAAGAGGAAATTTAGAAAACCCGGGGCAAGATGCCGATTCGTCCTGATAGGCAGGTATTTTATGGGGGAAACGAATCTTTGGGAAGATAGACTGATTTTTGCGGATCGTTAGGCTGGTAGCGCACGAAGATTCTCTTTTTAAGCCAAGGCGCTGCCAATTCTAAAGCGTCATCCGAGTTGCGCCGGCTTTCAGAAAATTGGTGCTGCCCGGAATAAAACTCGCCGTTCACCTGATAGGAATAGAGGAGAGCAGGAAAATAATTGTGATTCACCTCATTGACGCAGGTCTGCTCGACCATGCCCACGACCATCGGCCAATTCTTGGCGGAAGCCCTCTTTCTCCAGTTGAGAACACCAGCCACGGCGCCGAATAATAGAACAACAGCGGCGACGATGAGCCTAAAATCAGCAAAATCACCCATGCTTGAAAATTGTAGTCGAATTTGCGGCTCCCAGTTTCGCGCTTCTTGCGATATAGGAATATCACAACTTTTTCTCTTCTACCTTATCCAGAACCACGTCTGCCAGAGGACGGCTTTGAGCCAGGCTGAAATCTGTGACATTTTTCAAAGAGAAAGCCGGCGTTTCCCGGCCGCGTTGCGTGCGCACCCGGAAAAAGTCAGCGCCTCTTACATCGTGCAAAACAAACGCAGGGCGCAGGTCTTCCTTGGCGCTAACAATCTCGATATTGTTGAACTGAATATTCTTCGCGTGCCTGATAAAGAAGCCATGGCTGGGCATGACATTGCCGAACATGTTGGGTTCCGGATACTTGTTTTCAAACTCAGGTGGCTGCACCTGGGCGTCGTCCCTGCTTCCACCGCCCTGGTGTTGGATGTAGATGTCGCTCAACCTTACGTCTTCTATCTCATGGCCGGGAATGCCGCTGATGATCGACCCGAGGGCAGGGACCGAATTGGAACACATAATGTTGCTGATGATCACCCGCCGCAAGCTGCCAACTGGAGTGCCCTCCGGCCCGCGCATCCGGCTTCCTAGACGCAAGAAGATAGGCGAATTGGTAATATCGCGCATGGTGATGTTGTTGATGGTTACGTCTTCGAGCAGGCCGCCATCTACAGTCTCCAGCGCCAGTCCGCGGCAATAGTCAAAAACACAGTTGGAAATCGTAATGTTCTTGAAGCCGCCATTCGATTCCGTTCCAAATTTGATCCTGCCCGTCGGACGGACATTCTCGCGCGGCGGAACGCGCTTGTAACTCGCGTCAAGCAGCGATCCTTCGAGAAATCCGCTCACAAAACAGTTCGTGATGGTAACCATCTCCGTGGCTCTTGCAACCCCGAGTCCGAAAGAACTCTTGAGACAAATCCCATCGTCCCAGGGAGAATTGACGCTGCAATTGGAGACTCTCACGTTGCGGCAACAATCAATGTCAATTCCGTCGCGATTCGTATCGATGGTCAAATTGTCGATGGTGAAATTGTCGACGGCCAGAGCCAGAATGCCAAAGTGTCCACCGTGATTGATGGTGAAGTCGCGCAGGACTACGTTGCGGCAGTTCTTGAAAGAGATGGCTTTGTTTCCAACGCCCGGATCTTCTGCCTTGGGCTGCTCCCTGCCGCTGCCTCTGCTCAAGCCTTTTCCCCAGATCATGCCCGGCCCAAGAATGGCGACGTTCTCGATTCCTTCACCCCATATCAGGCTGTTGTGCCAGTGGCTGTGGCCATAATCCTGAAATTTATCCCATTGGTTCGGCTCGGCAGGATCGTATTGTCCCGCAGCGCCGGACTCTGCTGCCAACAGGATTGCGCCCTGATCGAGATACAGCGTGACTTTGCTCTTCAAACGAACAGAGAAGCAGGGATAGGTACCAGCAGGAAAGTGGATCGTGCCGCCTCCCGAGGCCGCAACATTTTCAATGGCTTTATTTACCGCAGGCGTGTCAATCGTTTTGCCATCGCCCTTGGCGCCAAACGCTCTTACATCCACGGCAACCTGGTTCGTCGCCTTGTCCCAAGAATTCCCTTGAAGCGGAAACGATTCCGCCCACAGCATTGGCGCTAACCCCAAGGCAGCAACTTTTAGAACATCTCGACGTGAGCCTGGCTTCATGGGAACCCTGTCTCCTTCGCGAACCACGAATCTTCAGTAACTGATCGACCCGAACAAGAAAGTATTGACTCCATCACCCCTTTTA
>DASZFK010000249.1:0-13227 GCA_035939855.1 Candidatus Angelobacter sp. | reverse complement strand
AAAATATTTTTTACAGGTGGTTTTCTGGAGGCCCGCAATGGCAAAACTCTATTTGAAGTTCGAACAGGCAGTGTTAAAGGAGATCACACTCACCCAGGGCGCGTTGACCATTGGCCGCTTGCCAGACAACTCTCTGCAGATCGACAACCTCGCTGTTTCCGGACACCACGCCAAGGTTTACTGGGACCAGGACCATTATATGGTCGAAGATCTTGGGTCTCTCAATGGGACCTATGTCAATAGCCAGAAAGTCGGCAAAGCCGCATTGAAAGACGGCGACCAACTCCTTATTGGAAAACACCTGGTCCAGTTCAAGGATGATGGCAGGGTTGCCCCGGCTGCGGCGAACCAAAAAACCGGACCGGTAACCCCCGCTTTGGAGGCTACCGTGGTGCTCGACACCAAACGAGCCCAGGAGATGATTGCCGCGCAAAGCGCTGCCCCCGCCACAGGCAGCCCCCTTGGCTTGTCCAAACCTGCGCCTACAGCTCCACCCAAGGAGCGCATCGGCATCTTAAACATTCTTCAAGGCAAGACCGGCCAGGAACAATATATCCTGACCGGAAAGATGACCATGATCGGCAAGTCCGATATGGCATCGATCAAACTGAAAGGCTTTTTTGCTCCCAAAACCGCGGCCCTGATCAGTAAGAGGGAGAACAAATATTTCATCAGTTCTTCAGAAAAGAAAGTTACCCTCAGGATCAATGGAGAGGATATTACCGGCCAGCGCGAACTCAACGAAGGAGACATCATCGAGGTGGCAAGCCTCAAAGCTGCATTCAGCTATCAAGACTGAAACAAGATTGGGTAATTTGGTAATTTAGTAAATGGGTAATTGTCATAATGCATTGCCACCATTCCAAGTTTTAAATTGCCCAATTACGAAATTTCCAAATTACCCAATTCCGCTCCACTCCTAGTATTCCTTAATCTCCACTTGGGAGTTTCCCTTATCTTGTGATATTGTCCAACCATACAATTTATTTTGCCCGGGTTAAAAGGAAGATGGGAAGAAGCTAGAGAAGGGGCCTCATAACCTAATCGTTTAGGCTCGTGGATATTCGGCGTAGCAAAATACTTTAAGGTTTTTAGCGCGATTGAATGAAAGCCTTGAAGGAATTTTTGCCTCCGCGAACGAGTTATGAGGTCAATTGCGGAAAGCTAAAGTTCTGTCTCTTTTTAATTCGGAGCCGGTGGTGAATACAAAATCGGAGCCGCTGCAACTGGAACTATATCGTGGCACGGAGACGATTCTTCTGGTCGATGATGAAGAATCTCTACGTCTTGTACTCACTCAAGCCCTCTCGCAGGAATTCGGCTACAACATGCTTTCCGCCGGCAGCGCCGAAGAAGCTCTCAGCACGGTGGAGTCCTACCCAGGGAACATTGACTTGCTGTTGACCGATGTACTACTTCCGGGAATATCCGGCCCGAAACTTGCAGAAAAACTGCTCGCTTCCCATCTAGACATTATTGTCGTGTACATGTCAGGGTATACCGATCACAATCTGGAGGAGTATGGAATCTCCAGTTCCAACAGCATACTATTCCAGAAACCTTTCACGATTATAGGACTAGCCGCAAAATTGCGGGAAGTTCTGGATAAGGACGACGATTGACTGTTTCACCGCACATCTTCAAACCATTTCTTCAGCCGCTGTGGAGATAAGCCCAGCCAAAAACCTAAGCGTAGTAGAAAGATGAGCATTGCCGTTCTAATGACCCCGTGCTTTATATAGCGACGGCCAGAGATGATCAGGGGAGCTTTGACTACCACAAACTTTCCCGCATTCTTGATCCGGCGGACCAATTCAACATCTTCAAACAGCGGCCAGTCGGGTGCTCCACCGATTGTCGCGAAAACATCTCTCCTCACGAAAATGCCCTGATCGCCGGTAGCCGTACGAGTCATGGTAGTGCGAGCATTGATCCCCTGTTCAACTACCCGTAGGGAATACGGCTCTTTTTCCAAAAAACGGACGTGAAAGGCGCCACCGGCGATCCGAGAGCCGGCTAACGCAGATTGGAACGCTTTCCAGGTTTCGCGGTTCATACGGCAGTCGGCATGGAGAAAAAGCAAAATGTCTCCTGTGGCCCTGGTTGCACCGGAATTGAGTTGTGGCCCCTTGCCCCGAGGCGCGTCCATTAACAAGATGTTGTTTTGGCCGGCTACCCATTCACGCGTGCCATCTGAGCTGCCTCCATCGGAGACAATGAGTTCGCCACAATCCGCGATTTCTCTTAAATCGGCGATCAGATCAGGAAGATTCTCAATCTCGTTGAGCACCGGAATAACGACCGAGATTCTCATGTACGGTTTTCTTGTGGATACCATTTGCTCAAAAGAGCGAGTGTCTTGGGGGCCGAGGAAAGGTCCGTCTGCATCTTCGGCAGAACTCGGCGCAGGTCTTCGGGAGTGTCGATGTCGAACCAGGGATCAATCGAAGCCATTGTCCAGCCTTTTTCATGCAAGCGATTTGCTGTCTCGGCGTATGTTTGCGAGTGACTCCATTGGATATTGTCCAGGATTCCCTTAGGACACGATTTCATACCCAGCAGGTAGAATCCGCCATCATACGCGCTGCCCAAGACTGCATCTGCTTTTCGCAACTCATCCCGGGCACGGGCAAGAACACCGGGAAGAAGACCGGGGCTATCTGCGCCCAACGCGAACACCATATCAAACTGTTCCAACCCTCGCCGAAAGATTCTTTCTAATCGCATTCCGAGATCACCCTCGCCTTGGAGCCAAACCTCCTCAGGGCGGAAGTAGCTGCGCTCAAAGTTTTCGGTGGCGGCAATTCTGCAACTCGCCCATCTGCAGTTTCTGACCATGTCGACCGTGTCTTGGAGAAAAGCTTCTGCAAGCTCTGCCGCACGCGCTTCTCCCAATTCCGGAATGAGCCGCGTCTTAGCGTTTCCAGGAAGAGGTGGTTTGGCAAAGATACAGATAACGGCTTGTTCCATGGCTATCGCCTCAAGCTCAATATTTTTTGTAGCAGTTTTTTCATCCAGGGCTTGAGGCGGGTGCGCAGGGCAGCGTCGCCAAGTCGCTTGATGATTTCAGCCTGGGTTGGATAGGGATGAATGATGCTGCCTAGCTCCCATACCTTCATCTTTTTCTGGATGGCCAGCACCAATTCGCCGATACTCTCACCCGCGTGCTTACTTATGAGCGTGGCGCCTAGAACAGCGCCCTTTTCGCTGTTGAAATGAACACGCAGGAAGCCATCGCTTTCCCCGTCAACAATCGCCCGGTCGTTGCTATCGAGTTGCAAAGTAATGGTCCCGACTCTGGGGCCGAGCTTTTGGGCCTCGCTGGAGGAAAGCCCAACATGAGCAATTTCCGGGTCGGTATAGGTACACCAGGGGATGACCAGGTCGCTTGCCTTCTTCCGGCCGAAGAACAACGCATTCTGAAGAGCGATGCGCGCCAGTGCTTCGGCTGCATGAGTGAATTGATAACTGGAGCAGATGTCTCCGGCCGCATAGATGCGCGGATTGGTCGTTCGCAGATGGTCGTCAACCGAAACCCCTTTGGCGTGGTACTGCACTCCGGCAGCTTCCAGGTTCAGCCCTTCGATGTTGGGAGAGCGTCCGGCTGCAACCAAAATCTCATCGGCTGTAACATGCTCGACGCCTTGGCCACGTTCAAAAACAATGGTCTTGCCCACGCTGCTCTTTTCCGCCAAGCGGACTCGTGCCCCAAGAAATAACCGGACACCTTCGCGCTCCAATTGCTGCTGAAGCAAGGCAGCAGCATCTGCATCTTCCCTCGGCAATATCTGGGGATCGATGCTGACCACGGAAACTTCCGCGCCGAAACGCCGGAATGCCTGGGCCAATTCACATCCGATTGGACCGGCGCCGATCACGATCAAGCTGGCGGGACAGCGGGTCAAAGAAAAAACAGACTCGTTGGTGAGATAACCGGCATCTTCAAGGCCTGCTACGGGCAGCACAGCGGCCCTGGCTCCGTTGGCCAGAATGGCCCGTGCGAATTCCAGGCGCGCGCCTTCAACATCAATCATATTTTTGGAAATGAAAGCAGCCTGCCCTAAAAATACATCTACGCCCAACTTGGCAAATCGCTGGGCTGAATCATGAAAAGATATTTGCGAACGCAGCCGGCGCATCCTCTGCATGGCGTCGCCAAACTCCAAGCGGGGAGGGTTGGAAGGAGGAAGATGGACGCCAAATTCCGCCGAGTGCATCGGCTCGTAAGCCGCCCGCGAAGCCCGGATGAGGGCCTTGGAAGGGACGCAGCCAGAGACCAGGCAATCTCCGCCCAGAAGATGACGCTCAATCAGGGCAACCCGCGCACCCAACCCCGCTGCACCCGCAGCGGCGACCAGGCCGGCTGTCCCACCGCCGACCACCACCAGGTTATAGCGGCCCTGGGGCTTGGGATTTATCCACTCAGGCGGATGAGCATTGTTGATCAGTGTTTGGTTGTACTCATCCAGGGGCGAGACCACAGGTTTAGAAGACGCCATTCAGGTTGCGCTCCCCGGAGCCTCGGTAATGGGTGCTTGCGGTGAACCGATTGCCTCCTGCAAAGCTTTGCGGGCAATTCGTCCTATATACACAACAAGAGCCACGGCAGCCACCAGGCCCGCCCAGAATAAGATTGCTCCCCATTTGTTGCGTCCAAGATGCCCTTGGAACAGATCGCTCACACTGTGCAGGACGGATCCAAAATAAACATAAAGCACAGTTGCGGGAAACATTCCAATGAATGACGCGACGACGTAATCCCACAAACGAATCCGGGTAAGGCCCAAGGCGTAGTTCAGTAGATTGAAAGGGAGAAGCGGTTGAAGCCGGAGCAGGAGAATCATCTTGAATCCGTTTTTTTCGATGGCCCGGTCAATGGCTTCAAAATTGGGGTACTTTTGCAGTTTGCGGCTGACCCAGTCACGCGCAACATAACGTGCAATTAAAAAAGCAAAAGTTGATCCCAGCACGCTGGCCGGCGATACGATGAGCGTGCCCAGCACTACGCCATAGAGCAAGCCAGCCCCAGCGGTAAGGATGATGCCGGGAAAAAACAGCACCACACCGGCCACGTAAAACAACCCGTAGATGGCCACGCCGGCTGCGCCCAACGCCTGTACCCACTGAATGAAACTGCCAATCCAGCGGGTGAAAGGTGAAAAATTGTTTAGCGAAATTGTCAAACCAGAAATCTTACCGCTCATCACGGGATTATCCGACTAAAATCTTCCCCTGGCCCGCTCTTTGTGCGGGAGGATCTCCAGGCACGTCGTCCACCATCCAGTGAGGATCGTTTCGATGAATTCCTGGGGCAGGCGTTCTTCTCTCATGTCCTCGGCCAGACCACGGTGATCATAAATCACCGGAACGAATTCAACTTTGATTCCTGCGATCGAAAGCTCCAATAGGGTGTACCAGACGTTGGTCGTGCCGTCGTTCTCGGGCCTTCCCAGCACACCCACATTGATCCAATGCTGCCGGGGCGTGATCTGGCGACGCCATTTGATGCCGGTGTGAGTGGCGCAGACAACATCCGCCGCGGCCTCTTCGAGCAAATGGCCCAGGAACTGGTCTGGACTGGTGGTGTTCCAAACGAATTCATTCATCTTGCGAGGCGATCCGTGACACAACAAGAGCCGGTGCCCCTCCACCTCAAGACGTAATTGATGGGGAAGCGTGCCCATCCACGCTTTGTTCCCCTTAGAGGTATTCTCGTTTGTATAGCGGTAGCCGATGCTGGCGAAATAGTTGTCGCGAGGGTCGGTGTATCCGCATTGGCAATCTTCCAGTCCACCGGCCAGGGAATTGTCATAGTTGCCCTGAATGCATTGCACTGCCGCTTCCTGGAGAAGCGGAAAGATGCGATCTGGATAAGGACCAAAAGCCCCGAAATCGCCCAAGCAGTAGATGCCGTCCACGCCTCGATCCTGCATGTCATTCAAGGCCGCTTGCAGGGCACGCCAGTTGCTGTAGGTTCCGCCAAGAAGAGCCAGCCGCGTGCTCATTCGATATGCGCCGTCCCTTCCACTGAGGCGCTGACGTTCTGGCAGAATGTGCCGTATTGATAACAGGTGTGGCAGGCACGATGCCGCAATTCGTAGTCCGGCAGCATGGCGTCCATGGAGTTACCGAGACGCGCATCCGGCTCTTCTACCAACAAGGGACAGACCCAAACGCCACGGCTCGTGACAATGCGGGAGTTCGAGCACATAAGCAAATCGCTATCAAAGCCGCGCAACATCTCTTCGGTAAGCAGAGTTTCGTGATGGTCGGTTTCCATGCGGGTTAGTTCACGTCCCAGCGGCAGGGAGGGCAGTATCTTGATTCGTGGCCGACTGTATCCGGCTTGTCTCAGGGTGTTGATGAATCCGGCGATGACCGCTAGCTCTTCACTTTCCGTCCATGTGCGCACAATCGTCACCAGCGGCAACAACCCCCAGCGAGTCAACCGGACAGTTGCTTCCAGAACTTTGTTGAATACGCCTGGCCCGCGAAGACGATCGTTCATTTCTTCCGTATAGCCATCAAGGCTCATGCGGATTTCGAGCGAATACCTGGAAGCCTTTTCAATTTCTCCCAGTTGACTGGCCAGCCGGTCATTAATAAGCGTGCCGTTTGTCAAGACCGTCGTAGGAGCATGTTGGAGAGAAAGAGCGAGTATCTCAATAAGCTCTTTATGCAGAAAAGGCTCACCGCCGGTGAAGAAAATCTCTTTCACGCCAAGCCGTACAGCTTGCTGTAACTCCATGGCAATTGATGCGGGGGAGAGAAAATCAAAGGTGCGCACCCCAGGGCCGCTGTTGTTGAAACAATGAGTGCAGGCAAGATTGCAGAGAGTTCCCGTGACCTGGAACCAAAGATGGTCCAGATGCTTTAGCTTGATCCGAGGATGATTGGAATTTTCCGCCATCTCCATGGCCTATGAGTCAAATATTTATTAAATATAAGCAGTTACGGTAGTTTATGTTGGTTATATTTTAACAATTAACTGTGGTTAATCAGATAAGATATAACTTCGTTATGAGAAGTTGTGCAGAATATCAACGGCTGTTCGATGAATATCAAAATGCTCTCGTGCTTTGGTCTGCATCCAACAAACCCCCCAACGGTAACGGTTCCAGTGGAGATTCAACAGCACTTGAGCAGATTTATCAATGCCTGACAGATCACCAGCAACAATGCCCAATCTGTTCAACAGAATTAGGGTTGGAACCGTTACTCATTGCGTAATTCCACCGCTTGCATGTCAGCCTTTCTTTTTCCCCATTGGAATGACTTGCACGGTCGCGTCTCTTACTTCGGCAAGAAAGCGGTTAAGCACGGAGCCGCGCAACAGGATATCCCAGCGAGAGCGAGCCGACTGGCCGAAGACTACGTGAGTGATTCCCTCGCTCTTGGCAAATTCGATTAATACATCGGCGACTCTGTTGCTCTTGAGTTTGACGATCCTTGCGCCCAGATCCTGGGCCAGTTTGAGGAATTCGGTGATCCGGGCATGGTCGTCGGGCTTGATGTTTCCCGGCTCAAAGTCCGACGATTCCACAAACACCGCATAAAAATCCGAAGACATTCTGCTGGAGATCCGGGCTGCGGTGCGAATCAGCCGCTCGGTGCCTACACGCGGGGAGATGCACACCATCACGCGCTCGGGGATCGCGGATTTTTCCAGCCTCTCTCCCTCGCAATAGCGCGCGGCTTTGCTGCCCACTTCTTCCGCCACAGTTCTCAACGCCAGTTCACGCAACGTCGAAAGATTGCCTTTCCGAAAGAAATGCGTGAGGGCCTGCTCTACTTTTTCCGGGGGATAGACTTTTCCCTGCTTCATGCGGGTGCGCAATTCTTCGACGGAAACATCGACATTGATCACTTCGTCGGCGCGCTTGAGAAAGCTATCGGGAACGGTCTCGCGGACCTTGGTTCCGGCAGAGAGTGAGACGGCATCATTCAAGGTTTCCAGGTGCTGGATGTTCACAGCGGTCATGACGTGAATGCCTGCATCGAGCAGATCGAGAACGTCTTGATAGCGCTTGTGGTTCTTTGATCCGGGAACATTGGTGTGGGCCAATTCATCGACCAGACAAACTTGGGGCCTTCTCTGGATGATGGCATCGACGTCCATCTCCTCGAGCACCACATTTCGGTAGGGGATCCGCCGCCGTGGAACTGCCTCGAGGTCTTTGATTTGTTCTTCAGTATCCGGGCGGCCATAAGTCTCGATAAACCCAATCACAACGTCCACGCCCTGATCGCGCAGAAGATGGCCATCACGCAACATCTGGTAAGTCTTGCCTACACCGGGAGCCGCACCCAGGTAGACGCGAAGCCAGGCACGTTCGCTCGGGTCGAAGCGAGCGCGAATCGAATCGCTCACCTGAGATAATGAGGCGTGGTCCGCCATCTCAGCCCTCCTCGACTACATGGCGCATCGACAGGGCGGGAGCCAGCGGCAGCGTGAAGCTGAAGGTCGAGCCTTCGCCAACTTTGCTTTCCACAGAGACCTGGCCGCCCTGCGCCTCTACCAGTCGGCGAACCAGAGCCAAGCCGAGACCTGTCCCCTTGCCATCGGTCCGGTCGGTAGCAAAACGGCTGAAGATGCGCTCCCGCCGTTCGGGTGGAATCCCTGGTCCTGTGTCCTTGACATAGAAGACGACGAAATTCTGTTTTTCGAAAGCTCCTATTTCGATTCGTCCATCCGAAGGAGTGAACTCAATAGCATTGACCAGCAGGTTATCGAAGATACTACGTACAGCACGGCGATCTGCGGTGACTGCGGCCAAATCAGGATAGGTTTTATGCTCCATCGCAATGCGCTTTACCTCGGCCTCGGGTGCATGGCGATTGAAGGTCTCGCGGGTCAAGACAATGGGACGAAGGCGTTCATACTCGAGTTTGCGTCTGCCCGCCTCCACTTCGGCCAGTTCGAGCAGATCGGCGATTAAGGCATCGAGTTGATCGGCAGTATCTTCAGCTTCACTTAGATACTCTTGCTGGCGCGGCTGAAGCGGTTCTGCTTCCCCGTGGTTTACTGCATAGAGAGCCATCCTCAGACCTTGCAGGGGACTGCGCAGCTTGCGCGAGGCAATTTGAATGAAGTTGGTCTTAAGACGATCAACCTCGCGTAGAGCGGTCACATCTTCCAAAACAGTCACGGTCCCGTAAAGCCGTCCTTCCTGGTCGCGAAGAGGCATGGCGCGGAGGCGAAAGCTGCGCTCTTCATCTCCGACTCGCATAGGCATGATTGCGCCTTCTTCGTCATCAGCGACCGGACGCTGCATCTCGACTGCTTGCTTCACGGCCTGCAATAGTCGTTCCTTGAGGAAGGTGCGGTTGGGAGACTTGTCGCCATTGCTGCCGAAGAGCTGCTCAGCAGCCCGGTTAAGTTTGGTGACGTTGCCTTCAGAATCGGTGACGATGACCGGCTCATACAGCGAATCGATGACTGCATCCGATTTGCGCCGCTCGATGAGGATGCATCCCACATCCGATTTGCGCAGCTCCCGCAGGCGCACGCTCATGCGGTTAAACTCCGCCGCCAGCAAACCTACCTCATCGTGAGAGCGATATTGAATGCGCTGGTCCAACTCTCCTTCAGCGATGTTGTGAGCGCTTTTGGCTACCATCTGAATAGGCCTGACGACCAGCCGCGTAAACTGCCAGGAAAAAATCAGGCCCAAAGCCAGCGCTACAAGGCAAGCGGCCTCGCTGTAAATGCGGGCGCGGCGGGCCTGCAACCTGGCCCGGTCTCCTGCGGCTACCATGGCTTGCTCCTTGATTTTGAGCAGGTTATCAAGCTCGTCATTCAGGTGCGTGAATTGAGGTTCAAGGAGAGTGAAATAGGTGTGAAAAAGCGCCACTATCGAACCGGCGGTTTCCAGAAATGTGGATGTATCGTTCTGGTATTTTTGGAAATCCGTTTTCAGGTCCGCGATAATTTCTTTCTCTCCCGGCTCGGTAATATTATTTGCCGCAATCTCCAGTTGTTGCTGGAACTGAGTCACGTTGCGGTTGAACTGTTCACGGGCGCGAATTGCTTCGCCGGCGATATAAAAAGTGGCGGCTGAGTCTTGGCGTTCCAGTGCCCCTCTCATATTTTCAGCAGCTACAATGCTGGTGTAATTGTTGACCAACACCCGGTCAACGGCAGGGCCAAGACGCACAAAGTGGTAGATGCTAATGGCGCTCACAACGAAGGTGAGAGAAATAAGGATTACGAAGCTGAGTCCCAGCTTTTGCCGTAAAGTGAGCAAGGCTGTTCCCTGGTATTGACGTATTCATATCCAGTTTAAATGAATTGCCAAGATTGCCACTTCGGCGCACCTCAGTGCAGGCTCCAATGCCAAAATTGCCATAATTTAACTTCTCCGCTGATTACACGGAACAACGCTGTTCGTCTAGCTTTCTCCAGGATGCTCAAGGATGGAACCGATGATTGACAGCCTCCCAAGAGAGTGCCGGTTTCACCAGGGTATAACACGCGGGCGCATAAGCAAGAAGCCAATTATTGATAGGGCGAATCCGAGCGCATCGATAACAAAGAGGGCACGGATGAGCGGACTGTATTTCCTGATACCGCCATCCAGGAAAAGACTGACAACGCGACCGGCGATCAGCCCGCCGAAAATGGTGGCGTTTACTACAAAGCCAGTAGCGCGAGGAAGCCACCCAGTCAGCGCGAAGATCCCGCAGACAGCAGCCGCCAGAAAGAATCCGCCATATTGCGCCCGAATCTCATTGTGGCCGTCAGCGCCGGGCAGAGTAAAGCCGAGCCGTTCGCCAAATTGCTTTGGATTCGAGAAGCTGCTCCAACTGGTGCTCAGAAAAAATAGCGCTATTATAACCAGGACTGCTGCTCCAAATACGGACATCATAAGAACCTCCCTTCACTTTTCCCGATGCGCCAGATAGTCTTCCAGTCCGGTTCTCCAGTCGGCAAAGACGTTAAGCGATTTGCTCTTCAGGGCGGCATTCTCGAGGACAGAGTTCCGCGGACGGCGGGCCTTCGTGGGAAACTCTCCAGCACGCGCCGGCTCCAGCCGCACCTTGGTTCCAGTCAGGTCGAAGATAGTTCGGGCGAACTCGTACCAGGTGCAACTGCCCTCGGAGGTGGCATGATAGATCCCGTAATCGGATGTTCTGCTTAGCAGCGTCAATTGCTTTGCGATCTCAATCGTTGGCGTGGGAGTCACTCTTTGATCATCGACAACTCGCAACTCTTCGCGTTCCCGCGCCAGCTTCAGCATCATTTCAACAAAGTTAAGGCCGGCCTTGGCCCGACAGGGATGCTTCCCATAGATTCCGGAAACGCGCACCACGAAATGGCGGGGATTCGTGCAGCGCACAAAATATTCACCTGCCAGCTTACTGTTTCCATAAACGTTCAAAGGGCGGGGTTGGTCTTCTTCGACGTACGGAGAAAGTTTTGCGCCATCGAAAACATAATCGGTGCTGATGTGCACCAATTTAACTCCGAGTGAGTCCGTTACCTGGGCTACATTGCGCGCCCCGATCGCATTGACCGTAAATGCCGGTAACGGCTCATCCTCGCAACGCTCAACATTGTGGAAGGCGGCTGTATTGATGACTATTTCCGGGCTGGCAGTCTCCAGGAACTTTTTCACTGATTCGAGCGATGAGACTTCCACATCTTCGTGAGTCAGGGCCAAGACTTCATCGCCTTCAGCAAGGAATGCGGTGGTGATGTCAGCACCGAGTTGGCCATTGGCCCCTAATATCGCGACTTTCATGAGATCCACCCGGAGCCGTCGCTCAACTTTCGAGCCATCTTAGATTTTCCGGACGCACTGACCATTCGATGCAGCGACGCAAAGACTCTTCAAAAGCTACCGGAGGAGCCCAGCCCAGCGATTTGATTTTTTCGTCGGAGAGGCTATAGCGCAGATCATGTCCGGGACGATCGCTGTGGATGTCCACAACTTCGTAGTCCAGCTTTTTCCCTAGAGTCTTGGCGATAAATTGCGCAATCTCCAGGTTGGTGCGCTCCTCGCCGGCAATGTGGTAGGTCTGCCCGTAGCCTACATGGCCTTTGCATGTTTTGCCTTGCTTCTGCTGAAGGCGCAGCAGAAACAGCAGCGCATCGGCTTGGTTGCGAGCATGGATCCACTTGCGGGAGCCAATCGTCCACTCTCCGCCGTTCTCGCGCCGTCCATGGATCATCACTCGCTCGCCATGCAAGACCTTGCGAATGCACATGGGGATAAATTTTTCAGGATGCTGCCGCTCTCCAATCAGGTTCATGGTCCGCGTGTTGGTCACCGGAAGCCGGTAGCAGCGTGACCAGGCAAAGGCCAACGCTTCGCCGCCGGCCTTGGCAGCCGAATAAGGATTGGAGGGACGGACCGGGGAGTCTTCCGTAAAATCTACGCCGGCTGGAGCAGGACCATGCACCTCATCGGTCGAGACATAAATAAAGTGATCGACCTGCAACTCCCGCGCTGCCTGGAGCGTGTTCATCGTTCCCATAACATTGGACATGACAAATGGTTCAGGATCTTGAATCGAACGCTCGACATGGGACTCGGCCCCATTGTGGATAATGTAACGAACACCTTCCAGAGCCTTCAGGACGCTGGTGGGATAGGCTGCACGAAAATCATGAAAGACCATCTTCAGCCGGGGATTGCCCTGCCACTCAGCCAAACGTTCCAGCGATCCTGCATAGCTCAACCTATCCAACCCGATGATGTCCCAATCGGTGTTCGTCATCAGGTGGCGCACAATGTGGGCCCCGGCAAAGCCCGCGGCACCTGTACAAAGTATCTTGTCTCTAGCCATCATTCTCCTTGTTTGCTCAGGTTCGTCTCACGATGATAAAGGACGTTTTCGGAAAGCGGCGAGGCCAGCCATTGCGCCAAAGTTTGGGCGCGGCGGTCGCGGTCCGATGTAACGACAGCCTTCGCGTCCATCGGCCAATGAATGCCAATCCCCGGATCGGCAAAATGAATTACGCCCTCGCCCTGCGGATTGTAGATTGCTGTGCACTTGTATTGGATTTCACAATCATCGGTCAAAGCGCAGAAGCCGCGCGCAAAACCATAAGGCGCCCAAATCTGTTTTTTGTTCTCCGCAGATACTTCTGTTCCGAACCACTGGCCTAATGTTGGTGAGCCTTTCCGAACATCCACTGCAACCAGAAAAGCGCTGCCGCTCGTGACCCGCATCAGCTTGCTCATGGGAGGATCCCATTGAATATGCAATCCTCGCAATACA
>DASZFK010000248.1:0-10539 GCA_035939855.1 Candidatus Angelobacter sp. | reverse complement strand
AACTCGGTAATATTTACGACCTAAGTCAAGATTCCCATTGCTGGCTTCGCCTTGTTTTCGCATAATGCTGAGTCGCCTATTTTTCAGGTTCTTGTGGCAAACGAATTCATCCCCAATCCGAAACAAAAATTGGCCATTGAGCATGTTCACGGCCCGATGCTGGTTCTGGCCGGGGCCGGTACCGGCAAGACGACTGTGCTGGTGGAGCGTATTGCCGCGCTCGTCAAGAATGGTCATGCCCGTCCGGACGAGATCCTGGCCATCACCTTCACCGAAAATGCAGCCAGTGAACTCAAGCAGCGTGTGGAAAAGCGGTTAGGAAAGCGGGCTGCCATCTCCGCCAGCACCTTCCATGCCTATTGTCACAGCGTGCTCAAGCGGAGCGGGAGGGATTTTCATATCCTCACTCCCGAAGATGTTCACGTTTTTCTTCGACAAAGAATCCACAAGCTCGATCTGGAGCGGTTCATCAAAGCGGCCGATGTGGGCGAGTTCCTGCACGACCTGCGCAACTTCTTCGATCGTTGCCATGAAGAGTTGATCGATCCAGAGCGGTTCCAGGACTATGTGGATTCTCTCCATTCCGCCTCGGAGTTGCCGCGCAACTGCCGATCCAAGGAAATCGAAGCCCTTGGGCAGGAAGAGATTCTCGGGCGTTGGCATGAGATTGCTCGTGTCTACTCGAACGCCATGCGGTTGCTGGAAGAGGAGAACCTGGGCACGTTTGGAATGCAGATCAGCGGGGCCGTGCGCCTCTTGCAAACGGATCGTAAATTCCTCGACCGGGAGCGCGCCCGCGCGAGATTTGTGTTGATTGACGAGTTTCAGGACTGCAACTCCAGCAACATCATCCTGGCTGAGTTGCTGGCTGGTGACCCAAAAAATATCTTTGCCGTCGGCGATCCCGATCAGGCAATTTATCGCTTTCGCGGAGCTTCGAGCGCCGCCTTTGAAGATTTTCAACGACGGTTCCCTGAAACCAGGGGAGTCTCGCTGGAAGAGAACCAGCGTTCCCGGGGCAACGTTCTGCGCGTGGCCTACGCCGCGATCCGGCCAAATCCGGCAGTCACTTCGCAAGGCAATGTGAATTTTGAGCGGACTTTGCTGCAATCGGGACGCGATCGGCGCGATGCCGAGACTGGACGATTGGTCTTCGACGATCCGGTGGAAGTAGTTCTGAGCACCTCGGAGCGCCAGGAAGCCGCAGATATTGCCGGCGAGATATTCCGTATCCGCCAGCAGCCACGAGGGCGCGAGCGAACCACTATGGCTGTTCTCTATCGTTCGCATCTCCACCGCGAAAAGATCGTCGAAGAGCTCGCGGCCCGGGAGATTCCTTTCCTGGTGAAAGGCCTGGATGTGCTGGATGCGCCGGTCGTGCGCGATCTGCTGGCCCTCGCGCGAGCCGTGGGCGAAGAGGCCGATGTCGAGAGTCTCTTCCGGGTGTGTGCGTTTCCCCGATTTGGGGTGGCAGCGGAACAATTGCGGGAAAACCTGGCTGCTGCCAACAATAAGAGCTCGTTCAGGAGCGTTCTGCAAGGCACGGAAGGCGGAGAGCGGGTGCTCTCCGCGCTCCAGGAGACGCGCAGCTTTGTGCAAGAGAAAGAACTGGCGCTTTCTCAGGCATTCTCTTACCTGGTCCAGCAGTTTGATTTTTCCGAGGAAGATCTGGCGGTTGCCGCCATCCTGCGTTTTGTGAATGAGTGGGAAGGAAAGCCATTCATCCGGGAAAAAACGCTGGCTGCCTTTCTCGAATACCTCAAGTATTTCGAGGAAGCCGGCTTCCCCATTCCCATGTTGTCTGAAGAACAGCTCGACCAGGCAGCGCGCAGCAATCCAGATGCAGTTCAGCTCATGACCATCCATGGGGCCAAGGGGCTGGAGTTTTCTCATGTGTGGGTAGTGCGAACCATCTCGGGATCCTTCCCTTTGCCGCCGCGTGAATCTCTGTTTGAATTCCCCATGGCCCTGCGCAGCTCGATTGTCATTGGAGACACCAAAGAGATCCACGAACAGGAAGAGCGCAGGCTGTTCTACGTCGCCATCACCCGTGCTCGGGATCGATTGGTTCTGCACTCGCGGCCAGGACGGGGGCAGGATCCCACGCCTCCGGGATTTCTGCGGCCGCTTCTTGGCGATCGACAACTGGCTGGCTCGCTCCAGCGGCGCGATCCAAAACCGCTCAAGGAGCCGTTATCGTCGTCTCAGGCTGCATCTGCGATTGGAACATGGATGCTGATGGCCCCAGCCTTTTCAACCGCCGGCATGGCGCTCAGCGCCCATGCGCTCGAAAGCTATTCCACCTGCCCTTTGAAGTTTAAGCTGGAACGGGACTGGAAGATTCCCGGCGAAGCGGCGGCCGCGCTTCAGTTCGGCAGCGCCATCCATACCGTCTTGAAGAACTACTACGATCCGCAGCCCCACGCTCCGCTCCAGGAAGGCGAGGCCGAAGATCTAGTCGGGGCTTTCCGCAGAGAGTTTGCCAAAGCAGCGATTGAAGATCCAGTGCAGCGGGAACTATATGAGCAACTGGGTACCCGGCAACTGACCGAACTCGTGCGTACGCGTCCGCGCAGATCCATTGATGTGATTGCAACCGAGGCAACATTTCAATTCAAGTTGGAGAACCTGAAGGTCGTTGGAAGAATCGATCGCATTGATCGTCTTGCCGACTCCCTGGGCGGTAATCTCGTCAGAATCGTTGACTACAAAACCGGCTCGCCTAAAAACCAGAAGTTTGCCGACGACAGTCTCCAGTTCTCGATCTATGCGATGGGCGCAGCCGAGATGGGTTTTATCCCCAAGGAACTGGTGCTGCTGAATGTCCAGGGGAACCAGGAAGTGGTGACCACTCGCGGCTCTGCGCAACTCGACCGGACGAGGCGGCTTATCCGCGAGGCTGCCGCTGGCATTGACGCTCAGGAGTTCGAACCCAGGCCGGGTCTCCACTGCCGCTGGTGCGACTTTGAACGCCTATGCCCTGCAACCGAACAGAGTGTGATAATACCCGTGAAGACGCTCGTAGCAAGCGCTGATTGATGAAGGGAACGGGGGAACCGAAAGTAGCAAGAACATTCCTGCGCCGCAGCCGAGGGCGGCTGCGCTCCACAAACAAAAACTTAAGGGGGACGCTTTCGCGTCCCCCTCGTTTGTTTTAGCGGTTAAGGGTGTTGCCTACTTCTTGCCCTTTTTGCCGCCCTTTTTCGAACCACCTGCTTTTTTCTTTGCTGCCATTTTTCTATTCTCCCTTCCATTTTTCATGGATATGCAGTGAATTACGTTCATCAACTGCGAATGTTGAATGTATAGAGTTATTAAATTTCGAAGTCAAGCAAAAAATGCATGTCTTTTCTTATTTCTGTTCACCCGTTCGAAGCGGCGGCGGACGTCATTGCAGCGGAATCATCCCTTTTCGTATCGCCCACAGCACCGCGCCTTGCAGAGAATCAAATAGCGCGTGGGCCATCATGCCCGGTCGCAGGCTCTTGCGTAACAGAGTGAGCACGCCAAACATCAGGCCCAACACAGCGATGAGTACCATGCGCCGAGCACCTTCGTAACCGTGTCCTGCGCCAAAAAGAATTGCTGAAACAACCAGTCCAACGTAGATGTTGCCGCTGAGAGCGCCGATCTGGCGCTGAAGATAGCCGCGGAAAAGAATCTCTTCCACCAGGCCTGCGGTGCAGCTTACCAATATAAACATCACCATGCTGGCGCCGCTTTGCGGACCAAGCATATTGGACAGTCTCTTGACTTCGCTGATTTGCGAAGGGTTTCTCATCCCCAACAGGGAACCAATGGCGGCCAGCATAACCAGTACTGCCACAACAAAACCGATCGCCATGGCAAAATCGAGAAGAAAGTCTTCGATCGTCTCCCAGCGTCCACCGATCAAATCTCTCAGCTTGCCTCCTCTCAGGGCTATGCCGATCCACACCAGCGCCAAGAGGAAAAGCTCGAAGCCGATGGTGATCCCGTATTGAAGCATCAGGATTCGTTCCGGGGGTGGTCCCTCATGTGCGGTCGGCGCGTGCGTGGCGCCGACAAAAGAGTTTCCCAGGAACAGGAGCAACAGCAAGCCGGTATGCCAGAGTGGCGCGATCAATTGGCGGTTCGGGTTGGATGGGATCGGAGCGACTGGGGGAGGCGGTGGAGCAAATTGCGATTCAAGATCCATAGAAAGTGTGACGCACGCGCGCCGTCACTCATCTTATAATGAACAGTTGGGAATCTCACAAGGAGATCTTATGGAATCCCCAGTCATCATTAGCGGAGTTCGCACAGCAATCGGCAAATTTCAGGGCGCCCTTGATGGTTTTTCCGCGCCTCAACTCGGCTCTCTGGTTGTACGCGAAGCTGTAAAGCGCGCTAACGTAGATTCCGGCCAGGTCGATGAGTGCATTATGGGGCTGGTCGTGGCCGCCGGCCTCGGGCAGAATCCTGCGCGCCAGGCAGCACTGAATGGCGGCCTTCCACCTACAGTCGGAGCCATGACCGTCAATAAGGTCTGTGGCTCGGGGCTGAAGGCGGTAGCCTTAGCGGCGCAGGCTATTCAAACCGGGAATGCTGAAATCGTTGTTGCGGGTGGAATGGAATCCATGACCAACGCTCCCTACCTGCTTCCTCAGGCGCGCAAGGGCTACCGGCTCGGAAACTCCCAGATCATCGATTCTGTCGTGAACGACGGCCTATGGGATGTCTACAACAACTACCACATGGGGATGACCGGTGAAAACGTGGCCGAGAAATATGGCGTCACTCGTGAGCAGCAGGATGAGTATGCGGCCAACTCCCATCGCCGGGCTATCCAGGCCTGGAGGGAATGCCATTTCAAGAGCCAGATTGTTCCGGTTGAGATCCCTGCAAAGAAGAAAGGTCAGGCCTCGACCTTCTTCGAAAAGGATGAAGGTCCGCGAGAGGATACGTCCCCGGAAGCCCTGCGCAACCTTAAACCGGTTTTCAAGAAAGATGGCACTGTGACCGCCGGCAACGCCTCCACCATGAATGATGGCGCGGCTGCGGTCGTTGTGACCTCGGCTGCCAAGGCCAAACAACTGGGAGCGCAACCGATGGTTCACATCGTGGCCCAAGCCACCAGCGGCACAGAGCCACAGTGGGTGATGATGGCTCCGGTAGAGGGCATTCGCAAGATCTGGGCCAAGACTGGCTGGAAGCCGGAGGAGGTCGATCTCTATGAGATCAACGAGGCCTTCGCGGTCCAATCTGTAGCTGTTATCAAGGAACTCGGAATCGATCCCGCCAAGGTCAACGTGAACGGGGGCGCAGTCGCCTTGGGCCATCCCATCGGCGCCAGCGGAACACGCGTCCTCGTAACCCTGATCTATGAATTGATCCGCCGGAATGGTCGCCGTGGTATCGCCGCTCTATGTTTGGGTGGTGGGAACTCGGTAGCGATGGCGGTGGAACGGCGTTGAAGAAATGCCATATCCCTTGTTGCTGCATTAAACTACGGGTGGGAAATACATGAGGACATGAGCTTTGACGGCAGACCCCCGAGATACGAAAGTACAAACACTTACTACGTAGCGAATCCACAACCAAAAAAAACAAACCCGCCACGGAGGCGCGGAGAAGATCAAAACCAAGTTAACCGCAGAGGCCGCAGAATTGCGCGGAGAATTTCGGTGGCTTGGGAGCGATCAAAGTCTGCGAGGAAAACCGATCACCCGATCACCCGCAGCCTGCACTGAGGTGTAAGCCGAAGTGATCACCCG
Source organism: Candidatus Angelobacter sp. (assembly GCA_035939855.1). Taxonomy (GTDB): domain Bacteria; phylum Acidobacteriota; class Terriglobia; order Terriglobales; family Acidobacteriaceae; genus Angelobacter. The sequence continues at coordinate 4,804 of DASZFK010000248.1, read as the reverse complement.
ATTGGCTAACCTCTCTTCCCTGAGTTAGATTGAAGTTGTCATGATCCAACTCTCCGGGGCCGGCAAACGATTTGGCCCAAAGATTTTGTTCCAGGACCTTGACTGGCTGATCACGCCCCGAGAACGTGTTGGCCTCGTAGGGGCCAATGGCACCGGCAAAACAACCCTGCTCAAGATTTTGGCGAACATGGAAGGGCTGGATTACGGCACCATCACGCGCCAGCGGGGGGCCAACTTCGGCTATCTTCCCCAAGATGGACTGTCGCTCTCGGGCCGGAGCGTGTTTGGTGAGTGCCTCTCGGTTTTCAGCGATATTCACCGGATGCAGAAGGAGTTTGAAGAACTCGCCCAACGAATGGGAGAGATTGACCATGCCGGGACCGAGTACGCGCAGATCGCCGAGCGCTTTCATCGCATCGAGGCGGAACTGCAATCCCGAAATGGATACAGCATCGAAGCCGAAGTCGGATCGGTACTCAACGGCTTAGGCTTTAGAAAAGAAGATTGGCACCGCGCAACCGAGGAGTTCTCGGGCGGATGGCAGATGCGCATCGCGCTGGCCAAGTTGCTGCTGCAGAAACCCAACTTGTTGCTCCTGGACGAACCCACCAATCATCTCGATCTGGAGTCGCGCAACTGGCTGGAGCAATACCTCGCGGAATATCCTTATGCATACATCCTGATCTCCCACGACCGCTATTTTCTCGACGTCACGGTGAAAAAGATCGCGGAGCTATGGAACAAACGTGTGTTTTTCTATTCCGGCAATTACGAAAAGTATCTGTCGCAGAAGGCCGAACGCCGGGCGCAACTCGAAGCCGCCTATAGCAACCAGCAGGATAAAGTCGAGCAATTGCAGGCTTTCATCAATCGCTTCCGCTACCAGGCGACCAAAGCCAAGCAGGTGCAAAGCCGCATTAAAGAACTGGAGCGGATGGAGAAGATCGAGATACCGCCGGATGAGAAAACCATCCACTTCAACTTCCCGCAACCCAAGCCCAGCGGACGAACTGTAGTCGAAGCCAAAGATTTGTCAAAGAGCTACGGGCCGAAGCAAGTATTCGCCAACGTCAATTTTGTGATTGAGCGCGGCGACCGAATCGCGCTGGTCGGGGTGAACGGCGCAGGCAAATCCACTTTGATTCGATTGCTGGCAGGTCTCGATCAACCGATTGGAGGTGAAATTCGGCTGGGCCACAATGTCGAGGTCGATTATTTTGCCCAGGATCAATACAAGGCTCTCGATCCAGAAGCCCGCATGATCGATGACCTTTTTGGAATTGCGCCGCGCTCCACGCAAACCGAGTTGCGCAGCTTGCTGGGCTGTTTTCTTTTCACCGAAGACGACGTGTTTAAGTCGATCGGCGTGCTCTCGGGCGGCGAGCGCAACCGCTATGCTCTGGCCAAGATGTTGCAGCATCCATCGAATTTCCTGCTGCTCGATGAGCCGACCAACCACCTCGATCTTCGCGCCAAGGATGTGTTGTTGGAAGCGTTGCAGAAATTCACCGGAACCGTGGTCTTTGTCTCCCATGACCGTTATTTCATCGACCGGCTGGCGACGCGCGTATTCGAGATCGGAGGCGGCGAGGTCCAGGTCTTTCCCGGCAACTACGAAGATTATCTGTGGCGCAAGCAAGGTTTGCAGAGCCAGGCATCCGCCGTGGAGTCTTCCCAAAACGGGATTGCTCCGGAGCCCACGGTTTCGTCCGACATGCCGGTAACGGCGCCTGCCCAGATCAACAATATTCCTCAGGAACCCAAACAGAAGCGCCTCAATCCCATCAAGCTCCAGCAGATGAAAGACCGCTGCCAGGAACTGGAAGAAGAGATTGCGCGACTGGAAGCAGCTATCGCGGTAACCGAGAATGCGCTGCTGACCTTTGTGAGCGCCGCCGAAACCCAGCGTCAGAATGACCTGCTTGTCCGTTATCGCACCGAACTTGAACAAACCATGACGGAATGGGAAGAAGTTGCCAAGGTCATAGAGTTGGACGCTTAGATTGATTTCAAAGGACGGGAGCCGGAACCGTAAGGCTGCGTGCGGCAAAGCTGAGCACCTCGCTGATCTGCTCACGTGTCACGTCGAACCATTCCATGATCTCGTCGATGCTTGCTCCAGCTTCCAGATTTTCGAACACTGTAGATACCGGCATGCGTGTACCTCGGAAAACCCATGCTCCGCTTACCTTGCCGGGGATACTTTCTACTGCCGGGCATTGTGACCAATCCAGTGCTGCCATAAAAAGCTCCTAAAACGTTATACCTCTCTATTCTAATTCTGTTTTGTCGCCCGAATCCGAGGACTTGCGATTTCCCTTTGGACACATGATCAGGCCGTGATCCTGGTAGCGGCAATTCCCGCCTCGATGCCTTTCTGCATGGCTGCGCGAATTTCCCCGGCCTGCTTTTTCAGTTCTTCAGTCGCAGATGCCGTTGTGCCTTGGAGTTGAATCAAGCCTTCTGAGGCCAACTGCCGAGCCAGTTCGATCATTTTCTCCGCTGGGAAATTCACGTATTGGCAATCGTAAGGATGAGCAATCTCTACCAGGCCGCCAGCGCTCAACCAGAAGACACGGCGTTTAAGCATTTCGCGGACGTCCTGTTCTGATTGCGTTGGGAACTGAATCTTTTTCTCGCGAAAACTATAAAAGCGGCTGGTCACATGTGCCGGCTGAAGCTTGCCTGACTTCATGAATGCAATCTGCCCATTGTCAATGGTCTTGCGAATCGCGTTAATCACCATTCCTTCGGCATTCCGGGGATCAAGCGAGCCAACCGTTTCTTTGATGGTCTGGGTCATGCCTACGGCGACTTCAGCATGAAGATTGTCTGCGCTCTCCAGCAGGTCAGCCCGCCCATGAAGCACAAACCAATCGGCGCCGGAGGTCGATTGGTGAAACGGCCACTTCAGACCGGCAATCTCGATTGGAACGCCGGACAAGGTAACAAAACGCAAAGAGGTGTTGGCCATTGAAGTTCTCGGATTCAGTGGACTTGGTAACAAAAAGATTCTAATACGGGAAGCTTACTTCAAAATTCGTCTAAAAATTTCAGGCCAAAAAATCTAAGATGTTGAAAACATTCGGAGAACTCGGAAAATTAAGCCATTTTTTTGCCGACCCGAGGGCGTTTCTTGCCAACCCGACCCCCTTTCTTGCCAACCTGACCGCCAATTTTGCCAACCTGAGGGGCTGTTATGCCGACCCAGCCGCTTTCAGTTAGCCATTAGCTCTTAGCTTTTTAGTTTTTAGTCCTTGGCAGGCCAGAACGCCTTTGCATGAAGAACGGCGGCCACACCCCTACGCCGCCACAGATCCTTCGCCCTCTCGTGTATAAGTCCTTTATGCACTTTGGTTTATGTCAAACTTCGTGTTGAAGCGATGTGGCGGGCGTAGGGGGGTGTGCTTAAACTTGATGGCTTTCAGTTGTCAAGGAACGCAGATTTTGGTCTGCCTGGGCAGCCTCTGCCGTGCAATCTAGCAATACTACTGGCAAACTCTATCACGATTCTTTTGTTTCGTCAAGCATTCGCTAATTATTTGTGTGGCGGGGTTCTTCGAGACTGGTGAATCAGCAAGAAGTTATTAATTTCAATGACTTCGGTTTGGATAAATAGTTTCTTTGGAGGCAGGCTTTACAGACGTGGGGGGTAGACCTAAGTTTCGGCCTTTTGATGGACGGTGTGGAGGGTTACTTTTTACGGTAACCGGGAGCGTGGTATCGGAAGACTGTGCATGAGGTCAAAGTGAATTGAAGCTTAAAGCTGAGTGGCTAGTTTTCACCTTGCTCGTGACCCTGAAACCACGATACAACTAAGCTCTTCCATGACCCGTGAGCAACTCAAGCAACTTGAAGCTGACCTGTGGAGCGCCGCCGATAACCTGCGCGCCAATTCCGACCTTAAATCGAGCGAGTATTCCACCCCGGTTTTAGGATTGATCTTCCTGAAGTTCGCCGACAACAACTACCGGCGGCATGAGGCGGATATCCTGGCCGAATATAACAGACTCAAAGGGACGCGCCGGGAGAAAATGCTTTCGGAGATTGCCATCAAGAAGTGCGGGTTCTATCTGCCTGGGCACGCGCGCTATGACTACCTGCTGAAGCTGCCGGAAAAAGAAGACATTGCCAAGGCGGTAGAGAAGGCGATGACCGATATCGAAAAATACAGGCCGGAGCTGGAGGGCGCGCTCCCCAAACGCGAGTACAACCGCCTGGCCAGCGGAGAAAACAAAGGCACGATTCTCAAACAACTGCTCAAGAGTTTCGCCAATATCCCACAGGACTTAACCGGCGATCTGTTCGGGCAGATTTATGAATACTTTCTGGCGGAGTTTGCGCGCAGCGAGGGATCGAAGGCCGGGGAGTTCTTTACGCCACGCTCGGTGGTCCGGCTGATGGTGGAGATGGTCGAGCCACATGGCGGGAGGGTGTTCGATCCGGCGTGCGGATCGGGCGGCATGTTCGTGCAATCGGCTCACTTCATTGAGGAGCATCGGAAAGAGTTGAAGGACTCCGACAGCGGCGTCTATGTTTGCGGGCAGGAGAAGACGCAGGAGACGGTAAACCTGGCGAGGATGAATCTGGTTGTGAACGGCTTGCGGGGCGAGATCAAGCAGGCCAATACGTGGAACGTCGATGCTTTTGGAAGTTTTGAGGCGTTTGATTACGTTCTCGCAAATCCGCCTTTCAACTTAGACGATGTGAGCCTTAGCGACGTTGAGAAGGACAGGCGCTTCAACACCTACGGAATCCCGCGCAATAAATCGAAGGTAAAGAAGAAGGATCGGGGCAGAGAAAC
>DASZFK010000247.1:0-4552 GCA_035939855.1 Candidatus Angelobacter sp. | reverse complement strand
CGATTGTCCCCGGAACAGTAACTCTTTGCCCCAGCCTTCCGATAAATCTTTCCATCGGGGATTCTTGCTTTCGATCAACGCAATCTTTTTGGAACGCCTCCATCCCTTCAATTGCTTTTCACGGCCAATAGCTCGATGAACCCAATCATAGCTCTCATAATAGACAAGCCGGTGACAGTGATAACGCTTGGAGAAGCCCTCAATATCGCCGGTCTTATGCTGCCTGACTCGCCCCCCAGGTTATTCGTCATTCCAACATAGAGCGTGCCACTGGCACTGGCCATGATGTAAACCCAATATTCGTAGTCTTTCGGCACTCTCGTTGAAACTCCCTGACGCTGCATGGTCGCCCGAGTCACTTCGGGGTCCTTCGACTGCGCCCTCCCTCCTGCGTCGGTCGGGCTTGCTCAGGATGACAGGGAATAGTGGATTTTGATGCTAGAACAGCTATTTTTAAGATGCGTCTGCCGAAGCCCCAATGCTTTATGCATTCTTTATGGAACCCTTACAACTTCCTTATGTCTTACCGGATATGGTGAAGCCGTTGAGGCTTCAATGGTTCTTCGTTATCTTGCATACTTCCTGGAAGGCCTGTTTTTTCTCGGCATGATCGGGTCGCTTGTGGTTGCCATCTGGGCATTCATCGGGGACATACATGTTCTATTTGACAGGGACTGAGTGGATTGCCAGAATTGCCATAACTGCCATAATTGCCGTAACTGAACCGGATCAATACCCCTGCTTACCATCGATCTCCACTGACACCACTGATCTGAATGCGGTTTGATAAATTCCTTCGGAGCTTGGCAAGAATTTGATTGTTAGCATTGCAGAGCAGCAGAACCGCAACCGAAAACCTTGCCACTGATAACGCTGATGGGACTGATCAACGCTGATTACCTGCGGGCGATGAAATTCTTCGCGACTCGGCAAAACTGTTAGCATTGCAGAGAAGAATTTCACCATTACTTTCCCACCATTAAATCTCCGGCATTACTCTTCAGCGTTGCTCCCGGTAAAATACGGTCTGTGCCCAAGATCCCGGCTCGATCTCTGCTTTTGGCCCTGCTTTCAGCGGGTCTGCAAATCGTTATTTTTCCCAACCCCAGTCTCTATTTTCTCTGCTGGATTGCTGTGGTTCCGCTGCTGTATGCCCTGTTACGAGGCCGGGGAGGCGAAGGAGAGCTGCTTGATTCAGAAGGGCGATCGCTGCGGCCATTCACGCTCCGGCAAGGCTTCGTGATTGCCTGGATCAGCGGAGTCGCCTGGTACCTGGGCACGTGCTACTGGATTTATTCGGTGATGCACGGTTATGGAAATCTGGGCATACTACCGGCAGCCCTCATCATGCTGGGATACTGCCTCATCATGGGGATGCATCATGGCGTGTTTGGACTGCTGGTGGTGCTGATGGCTCGGCGCTCCACCCTGGGCAACCGGCGGCCACTGCTGTTGGCCCCGGTCTTCTGGGTAGCATTGGAGTTCTTTCGGGAGCGCGTAGTGGGCGTGCCATGGAACCCGCTCGGCAACGCTCAAGTCGACAATGTTCCGTTTACCCGGATTGCTGAGATCACTGGAGTCTACGGGCTTTCGTTTGCGATCATGCTGGTCAATTGCGCTTTTGTATTGGGCCTGCTCCTGCATGGACGGCGACGGATAAACCTGCTGATCTCCGCACTGGCGGCTGCTATTACGTTACAGATTGGAGTGTTCGCCAAACCTGCCGCGTTTCCGGCCAACCGCGAAGCTGTTATGGTGCAGCAAAATATTCCAGTCCTGAACAACTCTGATTGGACTCCGGATTTTTACGAAAGAACCGTTGAGGAACTTGCTCAGATCACCTTGCAGGCAAGTCCCCAAAATCCTGCGGGCAATCCAGGGTTGATCATTTGGCCGGAGTCGCCTGCTCCGTTCTTCATCAATGACCCCAAAGACTCCAAATTCCGGCGGCGGTTGGAGGCCCTGGCGAAGCAAACCAATTCTGCACTGATTGCCGGCAGTCTAGGGCAGACGGAAGCTCACGGCCCCGAACATCCGCCTCAGCTCTTGAACTCGGCGCTGGTCATCGATCCCCAGGGAAACGTTGTTGGACAATACGACAAGATCCACCTCGTTCCGTTTGGTGAATACATCCCGATGCAGAGCCTGCTATTTTTTGCCAATAAGTTGACCCGGGAAGTAGGCGACTTTGCCCGCGGCACAGAGCGCAAGGTTTTCGACCTGAATGGAACAAAAGTTGGAGTGTTCATCTGCTACGAATCGGTATTTCCCGGCGAGATTCGGAACTTTGCCAACAATGGAGGGCAAGTTTTTATCAATATCTCGAATGATGGCTGGTACGGCGAGACCAGCGCACCCTTTCAGCACCTGGATATGACTCGCATGAGGGCGATTGAGAACCACCGCTGGCTGCTGCTTTCCACCAACAGCGGCACCACTGCCTCCATTGATCCTTTGGGAAGGGTGGTCAAAAAGGCCGACAGGAACGTGAGGACTGCGCTGGTCGCGCCGTTTGCCATCGACACGGAGAGCACATTCTACAGCCGCAACGGCGATGTATTCGCCTGGGCGTGTGTGGTAATCTCATTAGTAGCATTGTTTGTATGTTTTCGAATTTCCGCGCGGACCACTCTCGAAGCCCGTGCGACATGAATGGAAACCCTGATGGTGGAAGAATTAGAACGCGAATACTCGGCTGTCCTAAGTAAAGTCCAGGACCTTCGGAGCTATCTTTGACGCTGTTTCCCTCCGTTCCCAATTAGCTGAAGTCGAAAAGAAGATTGCTGCTGATCCCAATCTTTGGTCGGACCCTATTCGTTCCCAGCAACTTATGCGCGAGCGTAAACGGCTGGAAGAGTCATTGGCGGTCGATGCCAACTTGGCCCGGCGCGCCGAGGACATCGCCGCCTATTTTGATTTGGCTCGTGAAGGCGAAGCTGTCACCGAAGACCTGCGCAAAGAGATCACCGACCTGCGGGAGTTGGCCGACAAGATCGAGACCCAGACCCTGCTCTCCGGCGAGAATGACAGGCTTAATGCGATCGTGACCATCCATCCGGGCGCGGGAGGGACCGAGTCACAGGATTGGGCCGAGATGTTGCTGCGCATGTATCTGCGCTGGGGCGAGCGGCAAAGATTCCAGGTTGACCTGAACGAATACCAGGCGGCGGAAGAAGCGGGAATCAAGTCGGCGACCTTCACAGTGACTGGAGACTATGCTTATGGTCTTTTGACCAGCGAGATTGGCGTTCACCGCCTGGTGCGTATCTCGCCCTTTGACCAGGCGAAGCGCCGCCATACTTCTTTTGCGAGTGTCTTCGTTTCTCCGGAAATCGATGATTCGATCCAGATCGAGATCAAGCCCGAAGAAATACGAACCGACACCTACCGCTCGGGCGGCAAGGGCGGCCAACACGTGAACACAACAGATTCCGCAGTGCGTATCACGCATATCCCGACGGGCATTGTGGTCGCATGCCAGAACGAGCGCTCGCAGCACAAAAACCGCGAGCGCGCTATGAAGATGCTGAAATCGAAGCTTTATGAATTTGAGCTGGCCAAGAAGAAAGAGGTCAGCAGGAGACTGGAAGATTCCAAACTCGATATCGATTTCGGCTCGCAGATTCGCTCTTATGTGCTGCATCCTTACCGGATCGTGAAAGACCATCGCACCAAGCTGGAGATCGGTGATGTAGACCGGGTGCTGGACGGAGACCTGACTCCATTGATACGCGCTTATCTGCTGGCGAAACGGAACCTCAACTAAGCGTTGATGTCCGGGCGCGGTATGGGGAAATCTGTCACAGCCTCTAAACTCTAGAAGCCATCTCAAAAATGCTATAACCAGCGAACGCAGGGGCTTTAGCCGGCTTTGGCCAATTCAATCTAAACGCTTTACGGCACGAGTAAACTCGTGCCCTGATACCTTCAGAGGCTAAAGCCTGGATAAAGCCATCGAATTTCCGCAAGCTCTAAATCTAAAGTCGTGCCCTGATACATACCATGCCCCGTTCGTACTGCTATGAACCCATTCTGGCATTCATTATGCAGACGTCAATAAGCGCCACTATAGCGGGGAAATCTTTAAAGCCGAGACTCAAAATGTCCGATGACTTCGGCTAGCATTGCGGTTGTGGGGGCTTCAAAAAGGACCTGGAGGGGTATTTCGATATCCAGCCTTGTGCGGATGCGGGAGGCCAGGCGGGTTGCCAGCAGCGAGTGGCCTCCAAGATCGCGGAAGAAATGATCGTGAATGCCGATTTGCTCGATTCCGAAAATGTCTTTATATAAGGCCAGGATTTTCTCTTCCAGCGGATTGCGTGGGGGCGCGGCGGTGAGTTCCCTTTGGGCGTTGCGCATTGGTTTGGGTAGCGCTCGGCGGTTGACCTTGCCGCTGGCGGTCAAGGGGAACTGCTCTAGAAACACCAAACTTGTGGGAACCATGTGCGAAGGGAGGCGCCTCTCAAGAAATTGGGCCAGTTCCGCGTTGGAGGGCGGGGCTTCGGGATTACGCGGCACGACATAGGCGGCCAGTTGTGTTTCCCCTTCGTGC
>DASZFK010000246.1:0-4157 GCA_035939855.1 Candidatus Angelobacter sp. | reverse complement strand
TGATGTATTGCTTCTTTTCTTTTTGTCTTGATCTTCTCCGTGTCTCCGCGCCTCCGTGGTGAGATTTGATTTTTGATTGTGGCTCGCCCGCGGTGCCGCTGCGGTTCAGCCTCTCCATTTCTGCAAATTCTTCCCGTCTAGGTCCCATGAAACCGAAGAGATGCCCCGCAATCTTTCTCATCTGGATTTCTTCCGAGCCTTCGGTGATGCGATAGCGGCGATGATGGCGATAGATGTGCTCAAAGGGTTTGTGGCGGGAATATCCAATGCCGCCATGCACCTGCATCGCTCGATCGGCAGCTTCGCAACAGAAGCGGTTGGCCCAGTAGTTGCACATCGACACTTTGTCGGAAAGGCGCTTTTCAACTTCTGGCTTCGGCATCTGGTCCATTTCCCATGCAGTTTTGCGGATCAGGAGGCGCAGCATTTCGGCCTGCGTGGCCAGCTCTACCAGCGGCCACTGTATGGCTTGGTTTTCTGCCAAAGCCTTGCCAAAGGGTTTGCGCAGGCGCGCGTACTTTACGCTCTCTTCGATGCAATAGACCCCTGCTCCCAGTGAAGATGCTGCCTGGCGAATGCGGTTTTCATGAACGAAGTGCTGGGCCACAGCCAGGCCGTTGCCGATCTTGCCCAGCACCGAGGTTTCGGGCGCCCACACGCCGCGAAAGCTCACACGAGGATGATCAGTCGGCATGTTGAAAGTCCAGAGATACTCCTCGATCTTCACTCCGGGAGCAGCCGAGGGCACCAGGAAACAGGTAATGCCCGCAGCATCGCCATCTTTGCCGTGCGTGCGGGCAAAGACCATACAGTGCGTGGCGATGTGCATTCCCGTAGTCCACATTTTTTCTCCGTCGATGCGCCAGCCTTTGCTGCCATCACGCTGTTCGGCAACCGCGCGAGTCTCAATATGGGTTGCGTCGGATCCATGCTCTGGCTCGGTCAGGCCAAAAGCCACGGTGCGCGTGCGATCCAGGGTTCCGGGAATGAACTCCTGTTGCTGCTCAGGCGTTCCGAAATCGCGGAAGATTAATACAGTAGGATGATTGCCAACAATGGAATGCTCGTTTTGCAGATCGTTGTGCAGGCCCAACCCCTTGGCCGCAAGGTATTCGCGGATAACGGCCATCCACAGATTGGATCCGTTCTGGCCTCCATATTCTTTGGGCAAGGCAAAACGATGATGACCGGCGCGGTCTGCGCGGCGTCGTGCCTCACCCAGCAATGCCTCCCACTCCGGCCTGGGCAGCCCGTCATGATCGAAGTCGGTACGGGCCCACTCGCGCCGATGATCAAAGAACCGGATATTGTCGTCCTGCTGTTCCAGCGGCTTGATCTCATCTTCGATGAAGCGATCGAGCGTAGCCAGGTATTGCTTGAGGGCCTCAGGAATTTCAAAATTCATGCAATCAGCCTCTCGACCGCACCGAGAGCGTGGTCCATTGAAAAGCTAACTTCCTGGAAAGCTTCTCGACGGACATGCAATCGGGGGATCGCGCGTGATCGGGTGATCGGGTGATCGGATTTTGGAATAGTCATCGGTTTTAAATACCTTGGCGTGCAGTTAGCAGAGAGAGCCATTATGGAAATGACTGATCACGACCTCGCTCTCGGCTCTGAGACCCAGTTCAACACTCTTCGAGCCGAAGTGGATCGAACTGTCGAAGCGATAAAGAGTTCCACGCAACTTTGCGTCATTGGGTCAAACCTAGTTCATCTCTTCTTCGACTGGTTCCGTTTGGCGGGGCGAGCGCGTTTCCTCGCTGGGGTCAACAAGACGGCCACATGAGCGATGGCGGCATTATCTGTGCCCATGCCCTCAGGTGTCTTGGCTTTGACGCCTACCTGGCCGGGTTTAATTCCCAAAAGCTCAGCTACACGGGCTTGAATCTTGTGGCTGTGCGGACCAATCTTTGGCTGATCGAGTATCAAGGTCGAATCGACATTGGCAACTGTGTACCCTGCCCGGCGCACCTGCTTCAAGGCTTCTTCAATAAAAATGACGGAATCGGCGCCTTTCCATTTAGGGTCCGTCGGAGGAAAGTATCCGCCGATATCGCCCGCTGCGACAGCCCCCAGTAAGGCATCGGTGAGAGCATGAAGCAAGACATCACCATCGGAATGGCCCGCCAATCCCTTATTGTGCGGAAGCACAATCCCGCCAATCTTCAACGGCACGCCCTGCTTGAACTCGTGGGAATCCCACCCATAACCAATTCTCATGCTCGACCGACCGCGGATTTACGCGGATAAACGCGGATTTTCTTATTCTCGTTCGCAAAGACGATTCTCTTGAACTGCGGCTTGGAGGCGCCAAAATTGAATAGCAAACCGACCTCCACTTCGGTTGCACGCAAATAGTTCATGATCTGAGACTCATGGGAGCTCTCCAGCGTCCTTACTGCCTTGAGTTCAATCAATACGAGCTTCTGCACGAGGAGATCAGCCCGAAATTTGCCGACATCACGATTTCGAAACCAAACCGGAATCATTAATTCTCGTTGGACCTGGAGTCCAGCTTCTGCCAGCACAATTTCCATGCAATTACTATAGACGGACTCGACGAAACCGTGGCCCATCTCGTTATACACATCGTAGTAGGCACCAAGAATCTTGTCGGTAATTTCAGCATATTGCAGTTTTGATATCTCAGCCATTTGATCCGCGTTTCTCCGCGTTAATCCGCGGTAAGGATTTAAAAAAGAATTCTGCCAGTTCCAGATCGCCTGGTGTAGTGATCTTTATGTTGCGGGCTGAGCCCATTACCACGTAGACCTCTTCTCCCATGCGTTCTATAAGGGAAGCTTCATCGGTGCCGACAAAGCCATCTGCGAGGGCGCTGTCAAATGCCTTTTTGAGCAGGCCGTAGCGGAATCCCTGCGGAGTCTGAGCTTGAACGACTCTCTCCCTGGGGATCGTAGAGGTGATAATTGCGCCTTCTGAAGTCCGGTCAACTTGTTTGATCGTATCGACTGCGGGCAGGCCGGCAATGGCCGCACCGCGTTTTTGTGCCTCGCGAACGACGTTGCTGATGATGTCATCGTCGATGAATGGCCGCACCGCGTCATGAATCAATACGATGTCATCATCCTTAGCCTTGAGACTGGCCAGGGCGTGGGCTACAGAATCTTGCCGATGCTCCCCGCCTTCGACGACTTCTACTTTGTCTGACAGTTTCTCCTTTTCCAATTGGTCTCCGAATCGTTCTATCTCGCTTTTGCGAAGGGCCACAACGATGTGGCTAACGTGGGAATTGCCAGCAAATACCCGCAGTGTGTGGAAGATAATGGGAATGCCATTAATTTCCACAAACTGCTTTGACGCCACATTTTTTTTGCCGCCGGGAGCCATGCGGGTACCCAATCCAGCGGCCGGAATGATCACGATAACCTTCATAACGAGCGGAGAAAAAGTATAACAACTTTGGGTGATCGGGTGATTACTTCGGCTCGCGTTCGCTCACCTCAGTACAGGCGGGTGATTGGGTGATCGGACATCAGATAGACTTACATGCAAGTGCTGTCCGTTATCCGGGAGCAGCTTAGAACTCAATGGCTAAATACTAAGGGCTAATGGCTAGGAAGCTGATTGCTCCACAACGTACACAAATATATACGCGAGCATTCCCTGATCCATCCGGGGGATCGCGTTGCTGTGGCTGTTTCGGGAGGCGCGGATTCTGTTGCTTTGCTGCGCGTTCTCCTGGAATTGCGGGGTGATTTGGGCGCTGTGCTTTCTGTCGCGCATTTTAATCACAAGATTCGTGGCGCTGAGGCGGACGCCGATGAGCAATTCGTAAAAAGCCTGGCGGAAGAATTCGAACTGGAGTTTCATGGCGGCTTTGCTGATGTTCCCGCTTATGCTGAAGAGCGCAAGTTGAGCCTGGAAACTGCGGCTCGAGAGCTTCGCCAAAGCTTGTTTATGAAGATCATCGAGCAGGGCAAGACCGAAAAAGTTGCGACCGCCCACACCCAAGACGATCAGGCAGAGACGGTCCTGATGCGGATTTTACGAGGTACGGGCAATCGTGGGCTGAGCGGCATAGCTCCCTTCCAACAAGAGAAACGGCTGATTCGGCCCTTGCTGCAGGTCACCCGCCTCGAAGTCGAAACCTACTTGCACAGCATCGGGCAATCGTGGCGTGAGGATGCCACAAA
>DASZFK010000245.1:0-3568 GCA_035939855.1 Candidatus Angelobacter sp. | reverse complement strand
CAGACGGGCGGCAATCAACTTGTGGACGAACTCCTGGGCCGGCACCAGCACCTTGCCTCCCATGTGGCCGCACTTCTTCGCCGATGCCAGTTGATCTTCAAAATGGACTCCGGCTGCGCCTGCCTCAATCATGCCCTTCATCAGTTCAAAGGCGTTGAGGCACCCGCCGAATCCAGCTTCTGCATCCGCAATGATGGGAGCAAACCAGTGAATCCCATTCTTGCCTTCAGAGTGGTGTATCTGATCCGCGCGCGTAAAGGCATTGTTGATGGCGCGCACCACGGTGGGCACGCTGTTGGCGGGATACAGGCTCTGGTCCGGGTACATTTGGCCAGCCAGGTTTGCGTCACCGGCCACCTGCCAGCCGCTCAGGTAAATGGCTTTGAGCCCTGCCTGGACCTGCTGCACCGCCTGGTTCCCGGTCAATGCTCCAAGGGCAGGCACGTAGGACTCAGTATGCAAAAGCTCCCAAAGCCGCTCCGCGCCCAGTCTGGCCAGGCTGTGTTCAATGTGGATGGAGCCGCGCAGCCGCACTACGTCCTGTGCTGAATAGGGACGCGTAATGCCTTGCCAGCGAGGATTGGTTTTCCATGTCTTCTCAAGCTGGGTCTGGTTCAGTTGATGCATGAATCGATGTCTCCTGTTGATGAGTTGCAACCAGGGATAGCTGCCGTTTCATTAGACGTGCAATCAAGACTTGCATCAAACCGAGTAGTCCGATTCGGACTACTTGGCCAAATCTCACCATCTGCCCTGAATTGCGGAGGCCAGGCAACCCGGCGCGCTCATCCATTTCTTGTGATTCGCAAAACCCAAGGTTATGATGAGTTCACCGTGGCCACTTCTCCGCGCACTAAGAAGACTTTTGAAATACCAGGCTCTCTCCTTCAAAACTTGAAAGAGCATGTGGTTACGCGCCAGGTGAGCAACGGGATCGCCTTGCTGAATGCCAACGCTCAACTCTTTCACTCGCTCGATCCGGCGCAGCCCAATGCCGCTGGGTTCGTCGGCTATGTAGCTCAATGGGTGGATATCGGATATCGTGACCCGAAGTTGCTGCAGCAGTTGCTGGAGCGCTTTCCTTCAGCGCTCAAGAGCAAGCTGCCGGTTTGCGACTATCTCAAGTTGCGCATGGCGGAAGGGCTGTACGCGCTTTTGCGCGACGAGCCTGACGTGGCTCTTTTTCACTTCGATCTCGTCCTCTCGATGCATAACGAGATCGAAGACAAAGAACTGGTGGCCATCGCCCATTTCTGGAATGCTCGCTGCCATCGAAAAAAAGGAGCGTACGATGCAGCCCTGAAGCACACCTTGCTCGGCCGCGAACTGGCAGGGAGTCTTGGGTTTGACCGGATGGCCGCGGTGATGCGGGTGCTGGAAAGCTGGCTTCACTTCCAAAAAGGAAACCGCCGTGAGGCGACGCGTATTCTGGAGAAGGCCGAACAGGTCTTGCGGGATACGGACGATGACATTACCCTCGGCAACATTTACTCAGCTCACGGCCGCATGATTCGCCGCCAGGGCCGCTACAATGAGGCCCTGAAATTCTTCTCGAAAGCCATCGAGCACTATCACAAGAGGAATTCGCAGCATCGTAACCTGGCCCGCTCCCTGACCAACATCGCTTATGTGCAACGGCTTGCGGCTATCCAGATCAGCAAGCAAATCGACGCCGACAGCGCAAAGCGCCGGAAGGCTGGCGCCCCATCCGGTACAGGAGCGAGCGGCAGAAAAAAGAGTCATTGGGAGCAATACGAACAGCTTCGCGCAGAAGCCTTTGCCAATCTGGAACAGGCGGAGAAGATCTATCGGCATCACAATCATCATCATGGCATTGGAAGTATTTACGAGAACCGCGGCCTGCTCTATCTCGATATCGGCGACCTGGATAATGCCAGCACCCAGGCGGCCCTGGCCTACTCCGTAGGAAAAGAGGAAAGCGACTCTATCCTGATGGCCCGTGCCCGTTTGCTGCAATGCACCATCGAAAACGCCAAGCTGGAAGAGGAGATCGAGGGCAGCGCTCATTCCTGGGAGCATGTCCAAACCGCCCGTGATTACGCCCGTGAAGCTGTAGAGGCCGCGCGGCAGACGCAGAACCAGCGCCTGCTGGCCCGCGCCTATATCTGGCGCGGACTCATCGCATGTAGCTCGAATGATATAGAAGATGCCAAACACTGCTGCGACATGGCAAGCTCGTTCCTCAAAAGCGTTGACTATGATGATCTCTGGGAAGAACTCCAACTACTGAAACAGAAAGTAGTCCCTAAAGGAAATATTGACCCACTGCTGCGCTCCTGGTCGCAAGGCATTACCGGCGAAAAAAGTTTCCAACAGATGACGGAGCAATTCGCGGAGCTTGTGATTCCAAGAGTTTGGGAAAAAGAAGGAAAGAAGATCTCGCGCGTGGCCACCCGGCTGTCGATCTCCCCCAAGAAAGTTCGCCGGATTCTCGCCCACTTGGGCAAGATTGGAAATAAAGGACAGTGAGGCAGAGCTTGATTTGAGGTAAAACCAGACGATTGTTATAATCAATCGAGTTCAGCGGGCAGAAAGTCTTCACTGATCCCACCGAAGCTCGCGTACGAAAAATCAATCAAGTTTGGCCAGGTAGCTCAGTTGGTAGAGCGCAGCCCTGAAAAGGCTGGCGTCGGCGGTTCGATTCCGTCCCTGGCCACCATATAAACTCTTGGGAAATCATCGACTTACCGACCTCGATTTTGAATTGTACCGATTTTGTACCGCCGCTCCGGCGCGACATCAGAGAGCAGTCCTCTGCTCCCGCCTTAGTGATATATCATTTTCAGCGCCGTTGGAAAGCCCAAATTTGCAAGGGCATTTGGCAGTATTTCGAGACCCTTTATAATTTTTTCACGCGCAACTCGATTCTTCACGGGCATGGCTTTCAATGGTTCAGACGATGCGGTTTACCTTCGTAGGAGACCCGCAGCTCTATCCGCCAGCAGCCGTCATGCACCATCAACACAAAGCCTATTTTGCGACGGAAGAATCCCAACGACGGTACTGGAAATTACTTCCTTGAAAGGAGTATCGTCGAGCGCCCAGGCCAGCGTAGAGTCTTGGAGACTGAAGGGCGCTACCAGGTTTTCCATGAAGAACGCCGGACGCAGGATTAATACAGGCGCGACTGTTTGACTAAATCTGTTTCAAAAGTCGGCAACGTCGACAAGAGAGATGTACCTGCCGTGGTGTCAGCAATGAGCGACACAATGGACCGCGCCATGCAGGAATTGCTCACGCCATTGTCCATCGAGATGACTCGGCAAACTAAGTGAGGGCACTCGCTCTGCGCTCCCCTTTCCTGGCTTCCCCGAAGACGCTGCCGTGACGCTGTGGGCTCGGTCGTGGGGATGGCAGTTGTGAATTGCAAAAACCCATAGCATTGTCGCGGCCGCAGCGCAGGCGCGTGCCGCTCTCCTGCGGCCCCGCGGCGATCTGGAAACATCGTAATTCTTCTACCGCTTCCGCTGGGCGCGATTCTCTTTACGGGCCTGAATTTCGTGCGCCTTCACAATGGTTGAGATCAGGCCGGGATAATGACGGTCTA
>DASZFK010000244.1:0-7377 GCA_035939855.1 Candidatus Angelobacter sp. | reverse complement strand
GTCGCCCGCTGCGCGGGCTTTGGGTTTGCTTAAACAGTGCACCCACAGCTTGCGCTGTGGGCTACGTGTATGATCGCCCGCTGCGCGGGCTCAGCGCGAAGGCGCTCCCGCGACTTGCTACGCCCCTATTGTTTATCTCCTCCTTAAAAATGTAGAAACTCCAGTCTCCGGCACGATATGTGCCGGAGCAGCACCGAGCCTGCAACTCACCCAAAGGGGTTTATTCAGTTGTCAAAGAACGCAGCCTTTCGGACCGCCTGAGCGGCTGCTGTGTCATGTTAAAGCTAAAAATTTTCGCCTGCAAAAATGGAAGTGTTTGAAAACATTGGGGATGTTTGTTTTCTAATGCCATTTTGTGCCGACCTGAGCCCATTTTGTGCCAACCTGACGCCTGTTTTTGCCAACCTGGCCCCCGTTCTTGCCAACCTGAGTCGATCTTTTGCCAACCTCACTTTGTTTTGGGGTGGAGGTGGACATCGTGGACGTAGTGGACTTGGTGGACAATAAAATGGCTGTACTAACCAACGCCGGATTGTTGAATGGCAGCTTCATGACAGGCCCAAGCGCATGATCTTACGGAGACGAATATTCTGTCAATAGGATTATCTCCTTTGTTTTCATTGAGATATATTTTATTTAGTAGTATTTTTATGGACTTGTTAAATAGTAATATTACTGTGGCAAGTAAAAGAGCCATAGCGATATGACTCGGTGAAATTGATGGTTAAAACCAGCAACGGGATTGCCAAAATCGCCACTTCGGCGCGCCTCAGTGCAGGCTCCATTGCAAAAATTGCCAAAATTTGCCCTTGGCGTGATGAAAATGAAAACCGTTATAGGTGGTTACAATTGCCGGATGACGCGATTGCCTAAGCGCACTTTTCACAGGGCACTTTCCTTGATTGTCTTCGCACTCGTGGATTATGCATCCAGTGCTCAAACGCCTGCCGGCCGTTTGCAGAAAGTTGTGCAGCCTTATGTCGATGCGCAGATGTTCATGGGAAGCGTGCTCGTGGCTAAAGACGGGAAAGCCATTTTCAGCAAGAGCTATGGCATGGCGGACTTGGAGTGGAGCGTTCCGAATTCTCCCACGACTCGATTCAACATCGCTTCGATGACGAAGCAATTCACGGCAGCCTCCATCTTGCTCCTTGAGGATCGCGGGAAATTAAGGACGGATGATTTGGCGAAGAAATACCTCCCTGATGCGCCCACAGCGTGGGACAAGATCACCATTTATCACCTGCTCACGCACACATCCGGCATCCCGGACGATGCGGCGAAGTATGAACCCGGCACTCCAGACAAGTTGATCTTTCATGACAAACCTCTGAACTTTGAGCCGGGCACACGATGGGCTTACACCAATCTGGGATACATCGTGCTCGGGTACTTGCTAGAACGGATCAGCGGACAAACCTACGAAGAGTTCGTTCAGCAGAATATTTTCAAACCGTTGGGGATGAACGACTCGGGACTCATGTCGTTTGTGACTATCATTCCGCGACGTGCGTCTGGTTATTGGCCCGGCAGCAACGGGATCGAAAATGCGGATCGTCCCGATGCACGGATCGGCTTTTCGGCAGGCTCTCTCTATTCGACAACCGAGGACTTGCTCCAATGGGAAGAGGGATTGTTCGGCGGCAAGATATTGTCACCTGCATCCCTGCGCAAGATGACCACACCGTTCAAGAGCGACTATGCCTGCGGCTTGCATGTCAGTCGTATTAACGGCCGCCTGTTGGTGGAACATGACGGAAACAACATCGGGTTTAACGCAGACATGGCCTATTACCCCGAAGAGAGGATTGCCGTGATTGTCTTGGCAAATCTGAATGGCACGGTCACAGGCGAGATGACGAAGGCCCTGGCCGCGGTGGCCCACGGCGAGCCCCCTCCGATTCCTTCCGTGCACAGAGAAATTCCATTGTCGAAAGAGGTTCTGGCGCGATACGCGGGGACGTACCAGTTTCCGCATTACAGCCTGAAGATGGTGCCCGAAGGCAATCATCTGCTCGTCGAGTTCGACAATGGCGGGACGATTCCAGTGTTCCCCGAGTCGGAAACGAAGTTCTTCTCCAAGCCTTGGCCGGAGCAATTCGAGTTCTCGAAGGACGATAAGGGTGAGTACACCGTTCTGACGCGGCATCGAGGGGACAAAGAAACACATGGGGCGAAGAAGTAACCGCTATGATGTCCACAAAAACAAAAACCGCCTCTCGGCGGTTCGTGGGTCTTCGCAAGTCTCTACTCTTCCCACGCAAGTGCTATGACGGGGAGAAACAGAATGTCTTACGCGTAGGCCAGTAATTCGTAGATGTTTTCCTCCCGGTGCCATTCCTGTAGGGAGCGTACATTCAACTCGTTGTGCTGCAGGGCGGAGATGGCTTCGGCGATGGCCCAGGCTGCCGCCACGGTTGTAATGGTTGGAATGCGATGGGTGATCGCGGCTTGCCGGACGGCTTTGTGGTCGAACCACGGCTCCTGGCCTCGGGTGGTATCGAGCACGAGTTGGACCTGATTTCTCTTGATCAGATCAACGACATTCGGGCGTCCTTCTTTCACTTTGTAGACGCGTTCGACACGAATGCCGGCTTTTTCGAGGTGATCAGCGGTGTCGTGGGTCGCCGCAATGCTGAAACCCAGCTCGGCAAATCTGTGCGCCAGTTGAGCAGCCTGGCGTTGATGGCAACTCTCCATGCTCATAAACAGCGTGCCGCTCTGCGGCAGTTTGTGTCCGGCGGAAAGCTGGGCTTTGGCATAGGCTTCGCCGAAGGTATCGGCTGATCCCATGACCTCTCCGACCGACCTCATCTCCGGTCCCAGCACGGCATCGACCCCAGGGAACTTGGACCATGGGAATACGGGCGACTTCACAAAGTATCCGGCGGCCGGCGATAGCTCTGTGCCTTGGGCAACGTTTTCGGGAAGCAGGTCGCAGAGCTTTCTCCCGGTCATGAGCTTCACCGCAATCTTGGCCAGTTGGACGTTAGTTGCCTTGGAAACATACGGGACCGTGCGGGATGCTCGCGGATTTACCTCCAGCACATAGACATCGCCGTTTTGCACGGCAAACTGTATATTCATCAACCCGACCACCTTCAAGGACCGGGCAAGCTGGAAAGTCCACTTGCGAATCACATCGAGAACGTGCCGCGACAACGTTATCGACGGCAAGACGCACGAGGAGTCGCCCGAATGGATGCCGGCTTCTTCTATATGCTGCATGATCCCCCCGATGACAACGTCCTCGCCATCGGAAAGAGCATCGACATCGACCTCGATCGCGTCTTCGAGGAAATGATCGATCAGTATGGGACGGTCGGCTGAATACTCCACGGCCTCATTCATGTAGCGCACGACGCTCTCGTCGTCATAGGCAATTACCATCGCGCGTCCGCCAAGAACATAGGAGGGACGGACGAGCACCGGATAACCAACTTGCCGAGCCGCAGCTACAGCCGCCTCGACGCCGTGCACGATCCGGCCGGGCGGCTGGGCAATTTGCAATTCCTTAAGAAGCTCGCCGAACCGCTGGCGGTCTTCGGCAAGATCGATGGATTCAGGCGAGGTGCCAATGATGGGGACGCCCGCAGCCTTCAGGGGCAAAGCGAGATTGAGAGGTGTCTGGCCGCCAAATTGGACAATGACTTCAACCGAGGCTCCATCGCGAGCTTCATGCCGAAATACGGCAAGAACATCTTCCAGCGTCAATGGCTCAAAGTAAAGACGGTCACTCGTATCGTAGTCGGTGGAGACCGTCTCCGGATTGCAATTGACCATGATTGTTTCGTAGCCATCGTCCCGCAGTGCAAAGGCAGCATGACAGCAGCAATAATCGAATTCGATTCCCTGGCCGATGCGGTTTGGGCCGCTGCCAAGGATCATGATTTTCTTCCTGGTGGTGGGAGGCGCCTCGTCCTCTTCTTCATACGTGGAATAGAGATAGGGTGTGAAACTTTCAAATTCCGCGGCGCACGTATCGACGAGCTTGTACACCGGCCAAATACCGTGTTCATCGCGTAGCCTGCGAACATGTTCGGCGGTGCTCTTCAGAGCCAAAGCCAGGCGTTCATCGGAGATGCCCATGCGCTTGGCTTCGCGCAGCGATTCGGGATGAATGGATTCGATGGAATGCTCCCCGACTTCAGCAAGTTTTTCCGAGATTTCCTTGAGCTGGAAGAGGAACCAGGGATCGATATCCGTCAATTCATGCACCTGTTTGACCGACATGCCCTGGGAAAAAGCGTGAAGAAGACAGCTAAGCCGTTCGGGCTGGGGAGTCACCAACCGTTGCGTGAGAACCTTGGGATCAACGGCTTCGGAACGGATTTTCTTGCCGGTGTCGAGCGAGCGTATGCCCTTCATCAAGGCTTCCTTAAATGTACGCCCGATGGCCATGACCTCGCCAACGGATTTCATCTGCGGGCCAAGGCAGTGACTGGCGCCGGAGAATTTTTCAAACTGCCATTTGGGAATCTTTACCACAACATAGTCGATGGTAGGCTCAAAACAGGCCGGCGTTTTTCGCGTTATGTCATTGGGAATCTCGTCAAGCCTGTAACCAACTGCCAGCTTGGCGGCAATCTTAGCAATGGGGAAACCAGTGGCTTTCGAGGCGAGCGCAGAAGAACGCGAGACGCGCGGATTCATCTCGATCACCACCATCCGGCCGGTATCCGGATCTACCGCAAACTGGATGTTGGAGCCACCGGTCTCGACCCCGATCTCACGGATTACGCTGATGGCAGCATCGCGCATCAACTGGTATTCACGATCGGTAAGAGTCTGGGCGGGCGCAACTGTGATTGAATCGCCGGTATGCACGCCCATTGGATCAAAGTTTTCGATAGAACAAATAATGATCACATTGTCATCAAGATCGCGAATCACTTCCAACTCGTATTCCTTCCAGCCGAGCACCGATTCTTCGATCAGCACTTCATGAACGGGATAAAGGTCGATGCCACGGGCAAGCAGTTCCAGCAATTCCTCGCGGTTGTACGCTATGCCTCCGCCGGTCCCGCCTAAAGTGAAGGAGGGACGGAGAATGACCGGATAACCAATCTTGTCGGAAAACTCCAGCCCATCTTTCAGATCGTTGACGAGCGCAGATTTAGGCACATCCAGTCCAATCTTGACCATGGCATCTTTGAACAGCAGCCGGTCTTCAGCCATCTTGATAGCATTCAACTGGGCGCCGATCAATTCAACCTGATAGCGCTCCAGCACTCCGCTGTCGGCCAGTTCCACTGCCAGGTTCAAAGCAGTTTGGCCGCCGACAGTTGGAAGCAAAGCCAGCTTGCCCGAACTATCGCTCATCATCTCTTTTTCAAGAGCGATGATTCGTTCCAGGTAGGCTTTGGTGAGAGGCTCGATGTAGGTGCGATCGGCAATTTCCGGGTCCGTCATAATGGTGGCCGGGTTCGAATTGCACAGCACTACTTCATAGCCATCGCTCTTCAAGACTTTGCAAGCCTGTGTGCCGGAATAATCGAATTCAGCCGATTGGCCAATCACGATCGGTCCAGAGCCGATGATGAGGATTTTCGAGATGTCATTGCGTCGTGGCATGGGGTTTTCCAGAGATGAAAGTTAGGTGGTGATCTCTTTGTTAGTCAGTACACCTTTGTCATGTTGAACGGGGCGCGGTGAGAAATTTCACGTAAGAAGCGTTGCTATCTTCAGAGCCTAGCGGAGAAAATGTCGGTAGAATGCCTCGCATCTGTAACTGAGCCCCAAACGCTCTCGGGGTCCTTCACTTCGCGCCCATCATTTTTGTGACTGTGAAATTCTTGCGGCGCTCCGTTCAGGATGACAAGAGAAGGAGAGCGTCGTAAAGCTATGGGAGATTTTCGGCGAACTTGATAAAAACTCTTACGCGTAAGCTAGCTCGTATAATTTGTCCTTCTTGAACTGCCCCATCATATGAACGAAATCTTCAAAGAGGTGACGCGAGTCATGGGGTCCGGGAGCAGCTTCCGGATGGTACTGCACGCTGAACAGTGGCAGCGTGCGATGACGCAGACCCTCCAGAGTATTGTCGTTCAAATCGATGTGGGTCTTGATCACCTCGGATTCTTTGAGGGAATCGGGATCGACGGCAAAATTGTGATTGTGGGCGGTAATCGCGATCTTGCCGGTTTCGAGATGTTTTACCGGATGGTTTCCGCCGTGGTGTCCATGTTTCAACTTGTATGTTCTTCCGCCCAGAGCCAGCCCGATTATTTGATGTCCCAGGCAAATACCAAAGATCGGAACCTTGCCCATGAGCCTGCGAATGTTGTCGCGAGCATAGGTGCATGGTTCCGGATCGCCCGGACCGTTTGAAAGAAAAACGCCGTCCGGACTAAGAGCAAGAACTTCTTCGGCGCTGGTCTTTGCCGGGACTACCGTCATGCGGCACCCCGCGTCGGCCAACATGCGCAAGATGTTGTGCTTGATGCCGAAGTCATAAGCTACGACGTGGTAGCGTGGAGTCCACTCGTCCGATGAATGGGTTATGCGGCGAGCGATCTGCGAGACTGTTGCCTGTGATCCAAGGTCCCACTCGTATTTTCTTTTGGTGGTGACGACCTGGGCCAGATCTGTGCCATCCATTTTGGGAATGGCCCGTACTCGCGCCAGGAGCTTCTGCACATCCAATTCAGTGCACGAGATCACGCCCCGCATCACTCCGTACGTACGAAGGTGACGGACGAGGGCGCGGGTATCGATGCCGGAGATTACGGGAACCTTGAATCCCTCCAAATATTCATCGGTAACCTGATGCGAACGCCAATTGGAGCAAATCGGAGAGAATTCGCGAACTACGAGGCCCTCAATATAAGGACGCCGCGACTCGTTATCATCAGGGTTTGTGCCATAGTTGCCGATCTGAGGGTTGGTCAACACCACGATCTGGCCGGAATACGAGGGATCGGTGAAAATCTCCTGGTATCCTGTGATGGAGGTGTTGAAGACAACCTCCCCGTAACCCTCGATCCTGGCTCCATTGGCTACGCCACGAAAGACGCGCCCATCTTCTAATACAAGAATTGCCTGCATGGTATTTCTCCGATCAAAACTAAACCTTTTGGCCGCGAATACACGCGAATGAACACGAATCAAAAACAAGAATCGGAATCAAAAAGCGTTTTCTTATTACCTGTGCCGATGCTTGTCTCTTTTTGATCTTAATTCGTGTTTATTCGCGGGTATTCGCGGCTAAAACCAATACTGTTCACTTAAGAAACTGGAGAACCTTATAAGTTATCTCTGAGATGAGATAAAGCTGTGCCGCCCCTCCGGGGCTTATCTCTGTTTCTTCTTCTTTTCCCAGCGCTTACGCGCTGGGCTAACTTCTTTCGCGCCTCCGGCGCTGGTATGTCGCAGATC
>DASZFK010000243.1:0-4262 GCA_035939855.1 Candidatus Angelobacter sp. | reverse complement strand
CCCGCTATGCTGTCTTCCGATGAAACGTGTTCTCACCGCAGCCGTACTGATTCCGCTGGTGCTGCTGGCTGTCTTTAAGGCGCCTCTGTGGCTGTTTTCCCTGGTGATTGCTGTGGTGGCGTTACTCACCATCCACGAATATCTGGCAATGATCGCAGCTTATGGAATCGAGCCGCTGCCCTGGATGACCTACATCATGGTCTTACTTGTTGTGGGTGGTGTATTCGTCAGCAACGATCCAGCCCTGCTTGGCTATTTCACCTGGAGTACGTGGCTCTTCCGCTGCTGGACCGTGCTCTTGTTGCTCTCCATGGCTTTTGGGATTCCTGTGGTCTTCCGCCAGGACCTTCGCATGGCCCTTCCGGCTTCAGCGGCGTCGGCGTTTGGCGTCCTTTATATAGCTGCGCCGCTCTCATTGCTGATCGTCATGCGCCACGACGAAATTCAAAGTTTTCTGGTGATTTTTATCCTGCTGGCTTCCTGGGCGGGCGATACAGCGGCGTACTATGCAGGCCGGGCCTTTGGACGACACAAGCTCGCGCCTTTAGTTAGCCCTAACAAAAGTTGGGAAGGATCGATAGCCTCGGTTATCGCTACTGTTCTCGCGGCCTTCGTGTTGTTTCACTATCATGCGCAAATCAGCAGTTGGTTCAGCGGGCCTAAAACCTCCTATTGGCTACCTCCCTTGCATTCAACCGCAACCGGCGCGGCGATGGTTCCCTGGTGGCAGATCATTCTGTTGGGAGTCGTTATCAACGTTGCAACGCAGTTGGGCGACCTGTTTGAGTCAGCCATCAAACGGGGAGCGCACGTAAAAGATTCCGGATCACTGCTGCCTGGACATGGCGGCATGTTGGACCGAATCGATGCCCTGCTCTTTGCCATTCCCGCAGTGTGGTACTATGCAAATCTCACTGGATTTCTCGAAAAATCAGTCTTTCATCGATGAAACGCATCGCCATTCTTGGCTCGACCGGTTCCATTGGCCACAGCACTCTCAGCGTCATCGAATCGAATCCGGATCGCTTTGAGCTTGTGGCCCTGGCCGCCGGGTTGAATGTCGATGCTGCCCTCGAACAGGCCCGCCGTTGGAGGCCGAAAGTGCTCTCCCTCGCATCAGAACAGGATGCCGATCGCGCCGGCCGCAGTCTTAAATCCGAAGGACTAGGTTCCATCGAGCTGGTTTATGGCCAGTCGGGAACGGTGCGAGTCGCAACTCACCCTGAAGTGGACTTTGTAGTGAGCGCAATCGTAGGGGTCGCAGGACTGAAAGCTACTTATGAGGCAGTGCGGGCCGGCAAGGAAGTAGGTCTGGCCAACAAGGAGTGCCTCGTGGCGGCTGGTGAGTTGATTACCCAGGAAGCACGCCGTCGAGGCAAGCCTCTGCTGCCTATTGATAGTGAGCACAATGCCGTTCACCAGTGTATGAGAGGCGGCCGCATGGCGGAGGTGGAGCGTGTATGGCTTACGGCTAGCGGGGGCCCGTTTCTCAATACTCCCAGAGCTGAATTCGAAGGAATCACGGTCGAGCAGGCTCTCAACCACCCAACATGGAAGATGGGTCGCCGGATCACCATCGATTCGGCCACCATGATGAATAAAGGCTTTGAGGTTATTGAGGCTTGCCGGTTGTTTAATCTTCCTCCCAGCCGGATCAGCGTGATCGTGCATCCTCAATCCACCATTCATTCCCTGGTGGAGTTTAATGATGGCAGTATCCTGGCCCAAATGTCAGTCACCGATATGCGCCTGCCCATCCTCTATGCGTTGACGTTCCCCGATCGCATTGCATCCGGCCTGCGCTTCAATGTACTTGACTTGAAAAGGCTCGATTTTTGCCCTCCCGACTTGAATAGATTCCCCTGTCTGCGGCTGGCCTACGAAGCTGCCGAATCTGGAGGAGCCAAGACGGTGGCCCTGAATGCCGCCGACGAGGTCGCGGTGGCCGCCTTCCTTAACCGGGAGATCGGGTTTGCCGATATCCCCAGAGTGGTGGAGCAAACGATTATTGAAACAAAGGACCGTTCTCCTGAATCTATAGAAGAGGTCTTGGCCCTGGATGCGCAGGCACGTGAGTTGGCCCGCCAGAAACTCTCTCCTCAACTGGCGCGCTAGCAACACCGCCCAATCGCGATTAAAATGGTAGAGTCAGTATTTTTATGTCTTTTCTCATCTACATTGCTGGTTTCATTCTGATCTTGGGGATACTGGTTTTTGTCCATGAATTTGGCCACTATGCTGTGGCGAAGCTTTGTGGTGTCCGGGTTGAAGTGTTCAGCCTGGGTTTTGGGAAGCGCATCGCAGGCTTTAAAAGGGGCGATACCGACTACCGGATCAGCATCTTGCCCTTGGGCGGATACGTCAAAATGGCCGGGGAAAACCCCATGGAAGCCCATACGGGCGATCCGGGCGAGTTCACCAGCCATCCTCGCTGGCAGCGCTTTCTGATCGCAATCGCCGGTCCCGTGATGAACATTTTGCTGGCAATCGCTGTGCTGACTGGCGTGTTCATGGCGCATCACTACTACTTCATCTACGAAAGGAAACCGGCACAAGTAGCGTGGGTAAAATCCGGTTCGACAGCGGAAACCGCAGGTGCCCAGCCTGGTGACACCATCGTCAAGATCAAGACTTATGGACTTTTCTCGACCAACACCATCGACAATCCAACCTGGGAACAAGTTGAAAGGAAGGTCGAAATTAACTCCGGCCGTCCGGTTGACCTGCTCCTTCAGCGTGGAGACAAGTTGGTACCGGCAACCATCTATCCTCGGGCGGAGGGTCCAGAGGAAATCGGCCAGGCAGGCTTGAGCCCCAAGGAACCGATGCGAGTGACTGAACTCGCCAGGGAGCCAGCAGAAAAGAACGGTGTCCAAGAAAAAGGACCAGCAGAAAAGGCTGGTATCCAGTTCGGCGACATCGTCCTGTCGCTCAACAACAAACCCATCATCAACATGGCTCATTTTAAGGATCTGCTGCAGGAATCCAAGGGCAACGCCGTCGAGGTGACGGTGCAGCGTGGCACTGAGCAGCGATCTTTCCATGTGACGCCGATGTTGGCAAAAACCGGAAATGGAGAAAAGAGCGAATATATCGTTGGCATCCGCGGATACCCGGAGAGGGCGGATGAAAAGCTTCCTTTTAAAGCAGCTTTGACGGCTTCAATGGATGAGTGCCGGAGCAGCTCGGTCCTGATCTTTGAACTGGTTGGCAAGATGGTTCAACGGAGATCGATGAAGCAGATGAGCGGCCCCATCGGGATCGCGAAGGTTTCCGGAGAGGCACTGAAGGCGGGTTTGATTCCCGTGCTTTCTGTGATGGCCTTGATCAGTATTAATCTGGCTATTTTCAACCTTTTTCCAATCCCAATTCTCGACGGTGGCCTGATGCTGATGTTGCTGATCGAGAGCATCCTGCGGCGCGATATCAAGCAGCAGGTGAAGGAACGCGTTTACCAGGCTGCTTTTGTCTTCCTGGTTATATTTGCTGCCATGGTCATCTACAACGATATTGCCAAAAGCTGGGCCGGACATCTGTAGTTGTTGACATGATTTCATTCAGGTCGCTATCATGAGTTTTCAATCCGCCGGACCCGTTCCGGCGGTTTTTATTTGACCGGCAATTTGCGCGCTCATCCGTTACGCACGGATGGGCGTTTTACTTTGGAGGGAAACATGACGGATTGCGAAATCCTGACCCTGGTGGAGCGATTGGAGCGCTGTCTTTTCTCGCCCAGTGAATTTCATCACCAGGACCATCTTGCCGTGGCGGTCGCTTATCTTTATGCCGCCAGCTTTGAACCGGCGCTCGAAAAGCTGCGCACTACGCTTGCCAGGTTTATCGCCCACCACGGGGCCAGCGGATACAACGAAACCCTCACCCACTTCTGGCTTCTGCAAATCGAAAAACGCATCGACCGTACTCTGTGCCTGCAAGAATCGGTGCGCCGCGTCAAAGCAGAACTGGGACGAAAAGAAATGATCTACGAATTCTATTCCCGCGAAAAACTGAACTCAGCGCAAGCAAAGCAGGAATGGGTGGAACCAGATTTGAAAGAGGGCCTTTAGCTCTTAGCCATTGGCCTTTAGCCTAATGTCACTTACTTTAGAAAATGGCCGGGCTTTGCAAAACACCTTACCCCAATGTCATCCTGAACAGAGCGCCGCGAAAAAGCTTTAGCTTGAGAAAATCATGGGCGCGGAGTGAAGAGCCTGCCCTGAACGAAGAGAAGGGACCCCGAGAATGCGTCAATATTCTACGTC
>DASZFK010000242.1:0-11130 GCA_035939855.1 Candidatus Angelobacter sp. | reverse complement strand
AGCGTCTTCTGCACGGTGACGCCGAAATTCGTGACCTCGATGGGAAGCTGCGAAGCCGCTTGCGTCTCGCGTATCTGCGTCAGGATCAGGTCGGTGTTGGGATCGGTTTTTACATCGTAGTCGACAATCAGCCTTGTTTCGCCGGTCGAAGAGTTGACCGAATACATGTAGTTCGTGTTGTCCACGCCGCTCATTTGCTGTTCGATGGGTGTGGCAACTGACTGCTCTACAGTTTGGGCGTCAGCGCCGACATAGGTGGTTTGCACCTGCACCTCCGGAGGCGCGATAGCCGGGAACTGTGAGACTGGAAGGCTGACAATTGTGATCCCGCCTACAATCACGGTCAGGATCGCGATCACGATGGCAACAATGGGGCGATTGATAAAGAATTTTGACATCTCTAGCCTCCCGCTTTGGGCCCAACCGGGTTGACTGTAGAGCCGTCTCGCACTTTCAACAGCCCTTCGACTACGACGTGCTCACCGGCTTTCAGCCCTTCGGTAACGATCCACAGCTTTCCCACTCGATCCGCAACTCTGACCGGACGGATGCTGACCTTGTTATCAGTGCCGACCACCGCCACCTGATAACTGCCCTGCAACTCGGCCACCGCTTTTTGAGGGACCAACAGCGCACCCTCTTGTGTTCTCACCGATGCGCGAATGCGCCCGTAGCCGCCGGGGCGAAGAAGGTTATTGGGGTTGGGAAAAATGCCTGCAATGCGTATGGCTCCCGTTGCAGGGTTTACTTCGCGGTCGGCAAAGGAAATACTCCCTCGCTTTTCATAGACCGTGCCGTCCGCAAGAATCAGCTCCAGAGGGATGTGTTTCCGCTGCTCCTCGACGCGGGTTTCTGTAGGATAGCGGCGATGGAAATCTGTGAACGTCTGCTCGCTGACCGTGAAGTAAGCCTTGATCGGGTCCACTTGCGATACCGAAGTCAACACCGAGGCCGGCCCAACGAGGTTTCCAATTTGCACCTGGGCAACGCCGGCAATCCCGCTGACCAGAGTTGTGACCTTGGTCCACTCCATGTTGAGCTCGGCCTGGTCGACGTTGGCTTTGGCAGCCATAACCTGCGCCTGCGCGCCTAACTTTGCCTGAATTTCCGTATCGAGCTGGCTCTGGGCGATGGCCCGTGCTTGCGCCAAAGGTGTGTCTCGCTCGACATCGAGATTGGCTTTGCCGAGCTGTGCTTCGCCTGCGCCAGTTGCGCCTTGGCCTGGTCCAGTGCCGCTTTGAAGGGACGAGGATCTATCTCAAACAGGACCTGCTCCTTCTTCACAACCGAACCCTCTTTGTAGTTCTGCCTGATGATGTAGCCAGAAACATGAGGCTGGATCTGGGCATTCACATATCCGTCGAGCGTTGCGATCCATTCGTTGTAGATCGGCGTGTCTTGCTGAAAGACAGTGGCAACTTCCACGGTGAGTGGTGGTGGAGCAGGCGAGGCTGCCTTGCTGGTATCACCGCACCCGGAAAGAAAAAGAAGACAGGAACCAATGAGCACTACAACCAACAGCTTGAGCCCTCCCCATTCCGGAATGACATTGCAGTCCCTCCTATCAGTAGAAGAGTTTCATCTTAGGATTGGCCCATCTGCGACGGTCTCGCATGCCGGTTGACAAACCGCCAGATACGACAGGCCACCGTCACGATTCAATCGTTAGGTTCGTCTCGCTATCTAGCACTACGGGCTGGAGGACGATCGCATTGCTTTCTCGGCGCAATGCGAAGTTTCGCGGCCATCCTTACCAGGTCGGCCAGGGATTCAGCTTTCATTTTTTGCATCATGCTGCCTCGGTGTGCTTTCACCGTGATCTCGCTGATGCCCAACTCCCAGCCAACCTGCTTGTTCAAGAGTCCCGCGACCACCAGCGCCATGACTTCACGTTCGCGAGGTGTTAGCAACGCGTGACAAGCGCGCAGCACCTGCATCTCTGTCTCATGGCCAAGGGCCGTTCGGCTGCGTTCGAGAGCGTGGCGGATGGCATTCAACATAAGATCGTCGCGAAATGGCTTGAGCAGAAATTCGACTGCCCCGGCCTTCATCGCCTGCACCGACATGGGCACGTCGCCGTGGCCGGTGATAAAGATGATCGGCATCTCTAGTCGCTCCCCAATGCTCTTCTGAAGATCAAGACCATTGATATCGGGCAGCGAGATGTCCAGTACGAGACAATGCGGTACGGCGGGCCTGGACCGCGCCAGGAAATCTTGTGCGGTCGAAAATATTTCCGGCTGCCAGTCTTCGCAGCGGACCAGCAATTCCAACGATTCGCGCACCGAAACATCATCGTCGACAACAAAGACAATGGGCCTCGGTTGTAAGGACTGGTCGGCGCGGGGAACTTTCGTGGGGGAATATTGGGTCTTCATAACTGTTTTATGCTGCGTGCGCTACGGCAGCCTCCAAAATGTCGAGGATGTGGTCGTTGTCATCGTTTTCATGTTGTGGACCGCAAGGAATGGCAAAGGCGAATGTGGCTCCCGGACCATCGTTGAGTGTTGCCCACAGCCGGCCACGGTGCTTCTCAATGATGGAGCGGCTGATATTCAATCCGATCCCCATGCCGTCATTTTTTGTTGTATAAAACGCGTCAAACAGTCCGCATGCCGTATTTGGATCAAAACCGGTTCCCAAGTCTTCCACGCTCAGCCGTACACAGGCTTTGCTGTCGAGCTCGGTCCTGATGACCAACTGCCGCGGCCGATCATCGACGGCGCTCATCGCATCCGAGGCGTTCTTCACCAGGTTCAGAATGACCTGTTGAAGTTGCACGCGATCACCTCTGACAACCGGAAGATCTTCGGCCAATTCCATCTGCACCATTACCTGGTTCCTCTGAAGGTCACACAGGAGCAGAGCAATCGTCTCTCGTGTGATCTCATTCAGGTCCACCGATTCTGTTTCGACATGCGTCTTGCTGAAAAGCGCGCGTAACCGCGTGATCACCTCCGATGCCCGATTGCCATCGCGAATTGCGCGGCGGGCGGCCTCGCGCGCTCCGTCGACGTTTGGGGGGTCAGCCGCCAGCATGCGCAAACAGGCGCCGGCGTTCGTAACAATACCGGAAAGCGGCTGGTTAACTTCGTGGGCGATTGAAGCCGTCAAAACTCCAAGACTCATCATCTGGACGAGCATGGCGTTCTCTCCGGGCATCCCGGTCTGCGTGAGCGAATTTGCTGTTGAACTCATAGGGGGCTCCTTATCTTTGGGGTCATTTGGTCACCGTGCAGTGATTGTGAAACAGTCTCGGCTTGCGTAAAACCCCAAATGGTCGGTCCGTGGAACCCCTAAATCGTTAGGCTGGATTCTCCGACTTTTGGGGGAGAGAGCAACCAGACCATTGCAGGCGATTACGAGATTTTTTATCTTTTCGACGGATACGGTGTGGCCCTCACCTGAGAATTTGGTAAATGGGTAATTTGGTAATTGGGTAAATAAAAAAGCAAGACAAGACCTTTGAGCAGCGCGACGCCAGGGTAGAGATCTTCGCTCGTTAGCGTTCCAAGGTTCCGATTCGTCTCCTGCCGAAGAGCATTGCATCGATGGACCATGCGCCAGGCCCGATCATTGCCAGCGTGGCGCTGAGCGTGGCCAGCAGAATCGAAATCAAGAAGTCGCTTGCGACAAAGGCAATGCAAACTTCTAGGATGGCAACCAGCGTTCCCATCACTGGCGTCCACAATCCTACGAGAAGAAGAATTCCCATCGCGGCTGCTGCCATTTGCAGGATTGTGGACGCTAATGGAGTGGCCTGGTTGAGGTGCGCGACTGCCAAATAACAAAGAGCTGCGGCAGTTACCAACCGCTGGAGAAGAAGGCCTCGACCAGGCCAACCATTGGCGAATGTAGAGAACAAGCGTTGCAAATGTCCCTCTTTTTCCAGAGTAAGAGATGAATAACAGAAGCGAAACGGCTAAAAGGAGGGTACACATATCCTACTTTTGGGGGATGGGGAAATTTGTAATTGGGTAATTTGGTAATGTAAATCAGAAAGTAACTTAGGAGTCCGGGTTTCGCCCCGTTCCCGGAATGGAATAAGAACGAAAATGCGTACCGGTCAATTCTTTGCTGGTTAGAGTTGGATAATTCCCCTCTTCAGGCCAATGGTGACTGCGTGGGCACGGTCGTTGGCGCCCAGCTTCGACAGAATGTTGGTGACGTGACTCTTGACCGTCGCTTCACCAATGGAAAGCTGATCGGCAATTTGTTTATTGGCGTTTCCAGCGGCGATCAGCCGCAAGACGTCAATTTCACGTGGAGTCAGATCATCATCGGCAACGTGCTGAGCAAGCTCTGCGGCGATCTCTGGAGGAATGCGCTTTTGCCCGGCATGAACGGCCCGAATGGTCTCAAGAAGCTCACGATGCACGTGGCCTTTCAGGATGTAGCCCCGCGCCCCTGCCCGCAGGGCAGCCACCACCTGCGCGTCGCCGCTATAGGTAGTCAGCACAACTATGCGTGCGCCCGGAAACTCGGCCTGAATCTGCGAGAGGGCTTCCAAGCCATTCAAGCCGGGCATCTGGAGATCCATCAGCGTCACGTCGGGGCGATGCAGACGAAACTTCTCGACGGCGTCCAGTCCATTGGAGGCCTCCGCCACCAGCTTCATATCTGGTTCGGCATTCACCAACGCTGCAATCCCTTCGCGGAGTAGAGGATGGTCGTCAACCGTAAGGACCCGAATTATCTTAGGACTGACGCTCATGAGCCTTCACTCTTTGCCTTTCGGAACAGCCGGAATTTGGAGCGGTCCTGAAATTCTTCATAAGCGATTTTAGCGGGAATCGTTAACTGAACTTCCGTACCGGCCCCGACTTCACTCCAAAAATCCAGTTGTGCTCCGATTTGTTTTGCACGCTCTTGGACTCCGGGCAATCCCCAGTGTCCAGGACGTCCGCCCTGCGCCAGAACTTTGGGATCGATCCCCCTTCCATCATCGCGTATGCGCAGGCAGAACATGCGGCGATCGTAACGGATCTCGGCTTCGATCTCGCGCGCACGCGCGTGCCGGAAAGCATTCTGCAAAAGCTCGCGTCCCATCCGGTAAACCTCCGGCTGGAATGCATGGGCCAGCTTCCGTTGCTCTCCTTCCACAATCACGTGGAAGTGCGGAGTCCCGTCACCATTTTGCGAGGCCAGTTGGCGACCAATCGCGGTGAAAGATTCCACTAGGTCCGCGTGGGCGGCCTCAGAACGCAGGTCCTGGATCGCGCTTCTGCTTTCGGTCATGGCCTCCTCAGCTTTCATGATTGCGCCGTCGAGAGCTTGCATTGCTTCTTCTGGACGCCGCGGCAGCATATTGCGGGCAGCTTGAAATCGGAATACCAGGCCATGAAAGCTTTGGAGGAGCGTATCGTGCAGTTCGCGGGCAATGCGTGTACGCTCGTTGACACGGGCATCGAGCCGCATGTTGAACTGCCGCTGCATCTGCCGCTGGCGCAACTGGAGGACGGCCCAGATAAATGCGGCGCCCACAACCACGCATAATGCGCGGAACCAGCCTGTTTGGTAATAGCCAGGGGCGACGGAGAAATCGAGAATCGCGCCCTCCTGGTTCCAGATGCCGCTATTGTTGCAGGCGATGACCCGGAAGCGATAGTTGCCGGGAGATAGATTGTTGTAGAACGCCTGCCGGCGCGTGCCTGCCTCCTTCCAATCTGGATCAAAGCGCTCCAGTTTGTAGCGGAAAAAAACCTTCTCCGGTGCGGCGAAGCTGAGCGCCGTGTAGTCGATCTGCAGATCACGCAGCAGCGGGGGAAGCCGAAGTTTTCCATTGGTCGCGGAAGCCGCATCGTACGACTTTCCATTAGCAGTAATCTGCTCGATGTTCACCGGCGGTAGAAAATTGTTCACGGAAAGATGACTCGGATCGATGACGCTGACCCCGTCCCAAGGCAAAAACCACAGTTTTCCATCGGGAGATTTAGCGACCTGTGGGTTTAAGTGACCACCCGAGGCAAGGCTCCTTACTCCGTCGAAGTTGTCGAAAGTTGTGGGCTGTATTGCCCTGATACTGTGGTTGTTGTTCTGGTCGGCGAGCGCCCATGAATCCAGTTCCTTGCGGTCAATTCGCACCAGACCGCACTGTGTGTACAACCACAGAGAACGGGCGTCGTCTTCGATGACCCAATTCACTGTACTGCATGGCAGTCCATTCTTATCGGTGAGGGTGATCAAGCGGCCATCTTTCAAGCGGCTGAGTCCGCTCTCGGTGCCGATCCAGAGCGTACCGTCAGCTTCGAGTTGGAAGCTGCTGACCTGGCCTTCACCCAAACCATCGGCCATTGAATAAGACGCGCGAACCTGGCCATCTTTAATATAGGCGACACCGCCTAGAAAAAATCCAATCCACAACCCGCCCTGTGCTGGATCAGCAGCGATCACACTGGCATGGTCCTTGTGGCCCAGTTCACCCCACCTGATGTGCCTGACCATCTTTGTGCCTTGCAATTCAAAAAGACCGAATTGCTCATTTGCCACC
Organism: Candidatus Angelobacter sp.; assembly: GCA_035939855.1. GTDB lineage: Bacteria > Acidobacteriota > Terriglobia > Terriglobales > Acidobacteriaceae > Angelobacter. Next base: position 4,640 of record DASZFK010000242.1, on the reverse strand, counting down.
CATAAACTTCCGGCGCGGTCCTGGACAATGGAAAGCACAGGTCCCCCTGGCATGTTGCGTATGGAATTCCACCGGTTATTCTCCAGGTAGCCGAACCCTTCCTGCGTTGAGACCCATATTCTCCCCTGGCGGTCCTGAAAGAGGGAATTGGGATCACGTCCGTTGAGCTTACCCTGGTGCTTATCGTAAGTGGTGATTTGCCCGTTATGCCATTTGTCCAAACCACCGGCGGTACCGAGCCAAATGTCCCCATCTTTGTCTGCCAGAACAGAAAAGACGATAGAGTTCGACAAGCCCTGTCTCACAGAAAAGGTAGAAACAATAAAGTTACCGAAGCGATCAAGGCCGTCGAGGGTCGATACCCAGAGATTGCCTTCGTGGTCCTCTAAGATGGCATTGATACTATCGCCGGAGAGGCCGTCCGACTGACGAAACACATCGGTCCCGCCCTGATGCAGATGCACCAGACCCTGGGAACTCGTTCCAATCCACACGCCGCCTTCACGATCGCGCAATATCCTTCGGGCTTTCAACGGCTGTTTAAAACCAGGAATTGCATAGTCCTGGAGCTTTCCATTGCGGAAACATTTAAGGCCGCCTTTCCATCCGACAAGCAGCGTGCCTGCCGAATCTTCGCCCAAAGCTTGAATTCCGTCTGGCTCCCCCGGCAGCGAAAAGAATTTTGGCGGTCCTGGGCGCCACCGCCACAACCCGGTTGCCACACCCGCCCACAGATTACCTTTGCTGTCTTCGTACAAATTCGTGATCGCACGCCCCCAAACGCCGTCATCTCCGTAGCATTGAACACTGCCGTTCCTGATCGCGCAGAGCTTTCCTCCAGTGACCTCCACTCCGCTTGCCCATACAGAGCCTTCATGGTCTTCGAGAAGCGCAAAGATATATTTCCCATCGAGTTCCGGATAATGCGTGAGCTTCCCGTTCTTCCAGCTTGCCAGCCCTTTCGCGGCGCCGATCCAGAGAGTTCCATCGCGTGCGGCGAGCAGCCTGAAAATAGAGATGGAAGGCAGGTGCTGGCCGGTGGGCGGCTGCCATGGAACGAACCTCTTGCCATCAAAACGAACCAGGCCGAAATCCGTAGCCAGCCAGATGTAGCCGTCTGGTGTTTGGGCGATCGATGAAATCTGGCTCTTGACAAAACCGTCGCGAACTCTCCAGTTTGCGTGCGCGTATTGGCTAACGTCCAATCGAGAGTCCAGCCCGAAAAACCAGGGGCAGTTTGCCAGGTGCATACCCAGCAGCAATGCCATCATGGCAATGCGCTGCTCTAGGCTGCACGGCTGTTTCATGCGTCTTATGTTATCTGAACGGGGTTAAAGCCCGGTGAATTATGCCTTGTGACTCGTTCTGGAGCGGGTGGACTAGATTAGCGCCGCACGCGTAAGCCCACCCGTTCCAGCTTGTAACCCACTGGGACGATCATGTTAGTCCTGTTCGAATTCGAAATCGGCAGCGGAATACTGGGGCAGTTCCAAGCCGCCGTTGCCGGCGCCCAACACAACCTGATCTACCTGCCCAATCGTCGTTAGCTCGGGAACTTCATAGGTTTTCTGCATCTGATTCACCTCCCTTCTCTGTTTGTCTTTGGTCTCACAAAACTCGTTTCTAAGCGGCCCATGGCTCTTGCACTTGGCGCCTGCGGTCGATGTGGCTGCGCAGCCACAATTCGAGCATGATGATCTGTCGCAACTGAGACTGGTTGCAGTCCAGCCCGGCGCAGAGCCATTGCAGCCGCGAGAGCAAGCTGGTGCGGTCCACAAATCCGCGCTCCACTAACTGCCAGTGCCTGTCTTCAAGAAGAAGTCGGGCCAATGGCTGCAAGGCTTCCTGCCAGGGAGTGTTAAACAATCCTTTTGATCGCCGTGTGCGCAATTTCGGAGGCCAGAGATCGGAGAGCGCAGAGCGCATTAACCTGCGCGGTTCGCCAGGCCGGCAGAGAACGTCCGTTGGAACAGCCATGAGAAATTCAACCAGGGGGCGATGCGCGAATGGATGGGTATAATCCAGGTGCTGCAAAGGCCCAGGCGCTTGCAACATACGTAATTCGAGCATGATCGAGAGGCTATGGAAATATCTGCGGCGTTCCGGTGCAGCCTTTATCCACTCCTTTGAGAAGAGATTTTCTGGTCCGTCTTCGTCAAGGCCTTTCCCCAAAGAGGTCTCATCGCTTTTGGGAGTATACGAACCATCTTGGCCGGTATAGAGAGCCTCCGGAGCCAACGATGGCGGAAGGGCAGCGCGAAACGCCCGCGAGAGAATTGAGTAGACAGGAAGCCGGAGAACCTTGCTCCAGGCAATTGACTCCCGCCACGCGCGCCCAACTTGGAAACGACGCAGCGACGCGGCGACGTGCAGGCTGTCATCGAACCAGTTTCCCATCATCAGGTCGCCGTTCTGCCCGGTCAGAAATGTGGTTGCTCCAATTTTTCCGGCAATGGCTGCGGAGGCTGCACGCAACGGTTGAAGCACCTCCGGCATGGCGCCACCGAGCTGCGTGTCAGACACGAGGGGGACTTCACGCGTCGAGATGTGGACTCCATCCAGTCCGCAACACGATTCCATCTCCTGGATAAACGGCTCGTCCAATGAGTTCGGCCAGACGTAGCTTATGCCCATAAGCCCAGTAGCACGGACGGAGCCACTTCGGATCAGGTGATTTGCCATGGCGACTACAGAAGAGGAATCAAGCCCACCGCTGAGTTCGGCGAGAACCGGCGATGGGTTCTGCAGGCGGACGGTTATTGCCTCCTGAAACAGTGCACGAAGCTGCTCTACGTACCGGCGCTCGTCGCGATAGCAGATCTCATCGCCCACCGGCAATGACCAGAACCGCTGAACTTTCACCTCATCACCGCACACGTGTACCGCATGGCCGGGAGGAACGGAGTAGATGCCTTTGTAGGGTGTCCGGTTCGGGCATCCGCCGAACAGAACGAATGCGTGGACATACTGTTCATCCAGTTCCGAAATTCCGGTTGCATCCACCAGAGATTGCAAATCGTTCGACCAAACAACTCGTCCTCCCTTTACGCAGTAATAAAGAGGACGCACACCGGCGAAATCACTCGCCAGCACGACCGCGCGATTCGCATCATCGCGAATGACCACGCTCCAATCGCCGATCAGGTGAGCAAAGCCGCTCGTACCCCATCGCTCGTAGGAAGCTATTGCCAGCGCAGCGTTGCTGGTGTCGCCCTGCAATGAGTCTTTGAGCAGAGGCAGCAATTCATTGCGGTTGTCGAGCCGTCCATCCCAGAAGGGCATCTCAGTTCTTTCATGGCGATCTTTCGGAATATCTAAGGCATTTGCGTTTTTTGCGAAGGATGGGAAACCGTAACCATGCTCGCGATGCAGTCTCCCCTCAGCCCAGAAAGCCGTGCGGGCTGAATGCTGAGTGCTGAGTGCTGAATGCTGAATCTGTGTGTTCATGTGCTCTCTCTCCTTCGCCGTTACGCAACGTGTAGCAACTGCAATCGTTGTTGATAAGCAGCCGAGCCATATACAACCCGGCCATTTACCTCCACCCAAGCGTGCGAGAAAAATGGGGAGGGCCTGTATCCAATCGCCAGCCGCGCATCGATACCGTGCTTTCTCAACAGCCTCGCGGTGCAGACAGACCTCTGCAGGCACAGCACTGGCTTCCAGTACAGACAGGTAGCCAGCAGGACCGCATCGCTGATGGCCTGTTCCAGTTCGGTACTCGACGCTCTTGGCATAACCGATTGCCGGTGCACGCGGCGCAAAATGTGTCCGCTGCCTCGCAGGGAGAGGAGTGCATCGTAGCGAGCGAGTTCGTAGAGTGCTTTGAGCACAAAGTATGCATATCGGGCCGTCTTCATGACACTGCCTCCCTCTGGATTAGCGTGTGTTGCTCCAGCGTGGACAGGAAATGGGCCACGTGGTCGCGCGATGTAGAACTGGCGATTTGATATTCGCTGCTGATTTCCCGGGAGATCGCCTCTAATGGAAGCCGCTGCTCGACCCTGCGCCAGATGCTCGCGCCCGCTTGATTGGAGCTAAACAAGCGGCCACTGCCAAGATGCAGGATCACAACGCCGTTATCATGAAACGAAGCACTGGCTTCGGGATGCACGGTAAACCTGAATTCGTTCGGTTGGTGCGTCATAGTTATGAGTTCCTCTCTAAAGTTTGCGCCGGGACTCTTTGCTGGATGTCCGTCGCGCAAATCCATATTCGGATAACTCTTGATTTCGGCAAAGCCACTGATGAGGTCTTGTGCGCACTATATGTGGTAATGGTTCAATAGCTCTTTTGAGGAAAAAGAAACAACCCCTATATGGATAATTTCGAAAGCGTCCGAAAAAAGTTTCGGGGGGCTACAAAAAGGAATTTAAGGAACTGGAGAAGGATTAGGATTTCAAACAAGTCACAGAGGATTCTGATTTCGGGCCGCTCAACCACCAAACCTTTTGCCGAGCGCCGGCGCCGAGAACGCCGAGACCTTTGCCAACGCCCCATACTATTGATCTCTGCATAAATAATGTTATAGATCAACGCAAAAAAGAAGGAAGCTCCGATTGCACGACACAGCCGCGTAGTTGCGCAGGCGATGTACGGATGCTGTTAATCGAGCGAATGATATCCTCCATCAGTTCATCGGC